>NZ_MVHU01000015.1 GCF_002086285.1 Mycolicibacter kumamotonensis
GAAGATCATCCTCGGGAAGGTGCGCCCTTTCCTACGCCACCTCACCGAGGCTCATCCACAGGTTCTGATCATTGCTCCATAGTGCGGCACTCCGTGCACCAGAGCGAGGCGGTCCAGAACGTCGACCACGCCGTCGGCGTCGATGGAGCGGTTGACCTCGATGGCCAGGGCTTCGCGGGTGAACTCATCGATGACGTTGAGCATCTTCAGTGTGCGACCGTCGGCGGTGGTGTCGAACTGGAAGTCCATCGCCCAGATCACGTTCGGGCGGATCGGTGACATCGCGCCTACGGCGACCCCGATGCCGGTCAACCGCTTCTTGCGGCGACGCTGGGGTACCCGCAGACCCTCCTCGCGCCACAGCCGGCGGATGCGCTTGTTGTTGACCTGCCAGCCCGCCCGGCGGGCCATCTTGGCAGCGCGGCGCCATCCCCACCGCGGCCGATCGGTGGAGAACCGGCGCAGCCAGGAACGTAGTTCGGCTTCCTCGGTGGTCATCGGCGGCGGTGTCAGACGCATCGTGGATCGGTGGATGCCCACCACGGTGCAGGCCCGGCGTTCAGACACCCCGAACCGCTCACGCAGCATGGTCGCTGCGCGGCGTTTGCGGTTCGGGGTCAGAAGTTTCCCGACCCAATCTCCTTGAGCATGTCGATGTCGAGGGCCTGGTTGGCGACCAGCTTCTTGAGACGGGCATTCTCGGCCTCGAGCTCCTTGAGCCGCTTGGCGTCGTTGGACTTCATGCCGCCGTACTGGGCCAACCAGCGATGCCACGTCGATTCCGCGATCTCCAAATGCCGGCACACCTCGGCCAGCTCCTGACCCGAGGCGAGCAGCTTGTTGCCCTCAGCGAGTTTGCGGATGATCTGATCCGGCGTGTGCCGCCGACGCTTGTTCGATGCCATGTCGTTGGTGATTCTTCCTGCCCAAACACTCCGGGCAACAGAGTCCCATAACGACTGGACCACTACGACGGGCTCACCTCACGGCCTGATCGCATGTCGGCGTAGCCCTCGTTGATCTGATCGAGGGTGTACTCACGGGTGATCAGCTCGTCGAGTTTGAGTTGTCCGGAGTTGTAGAGTTCGACCAGCCGCGGGATGTCGTGGGCGGCGTTCGACGAGCCGTACAGCGCGCCGCGGATCTGCTTTTCATACAGCGTCAACTCCAGCAGTGAACCCGATATCGAGGTCTCTTCGGGGTGCCCGATCGCGGTAACGACCACACGGCCGCGTTTACCGACCAAAGACAGCGCCTCGCCGATGTAGGACCCCTCGGCGACATCGGTGGTCAACATGCACACATCAGCGAGCTTGATAGCAGTAAAGAAAGTCCTCACGCGCGAGGTCAGGGCATGTGTCCCACGGTGGCCGGCGGTCTGGCCCGGCTCTGGTCGCCGCGCGAGAGGCGCAAACGCCGTTGGCCTGGCGGCGGCAGGCGCGAACACGGCCGGTGTTCTCACTGGGTGGTGGGCGCTGGTCTGGTGCTCGGCGGCGGACGCAGGGCGCAGTGGAGCGACCGGCGCGGACGGGAGCGCCAGCGGACGGAAGCGAAGGGAGCGCAGCGAAGCCCGGAAGGTAGCCGCCGAGCTGTCGCTTGTGCTCAACGTGTGGTGAGGAGTTCGATCAGGGTGTCGGCGTTGCGGCCGAGGTGGTCGAGGGCACTGCTGCCCTTGGCGGCGGTGGCCTGGGATGGTGAGCCGATGACGCCGGTGGGCGTGTAGGCGTGGATGCCGAGGCTGGTGAGGTAGCGGCGGTCGTTGGCGGTGTGGTCGCTGGTCTGCCAGCCGTCGCGCAGGTAGTCGGGGTGGGTGGCGAGCAGGATGGAGGTTTCCAGTTCGCCGGCGTGCATGTCGTCGTGGTTGCTGCTGTGGATTCCTGCGGCGGCGCGGGCCTCGGTCCAGTCTTCGCGGCTGGGGTAGAGCCCAACCTTGACGGGGTTCTTGGGGTGGTTGGCTTGTTGGACGACGTTGGTCAGTACCGCGTTGCCGCCGTGGCCGTTGACGACGATCAGCCCGGCGGTGTTCTGGCGTGCCAGCGACTCGATGGTGTCAGCGACGATCGCGGCCAAGGTGGTGGCGCTGATGCTGATGGTGCCGGGGTAGGCGGCGTGTTCGTGGGAGCAGCCGAACGCGACCGGTGGTAGCTGAAATACGTTGTGGTGCCGACTGATTGCGGATGCGATGGCAGTGGCGATGAGGGTGTCGGTGCCCAGCGGAAGGTAGGGGCCGTGTTGTTCGAATGAGCCGACCGGCAGCACCGCGACCGTGTGGGTGGCCGCGGGGTCGGTGGTGGTGGTGTCGGGGATGACTCGACGGCTCACGGGGTGACTCCTTGGGTGGCGTTTTTGATGCGGCCGGCGAGCTGTTGCAGGATCGGGTCTTTGTTTCGCCGTCGACGGTCTCGCACGATTGTGCCTGCCCTGGCCAGATGAATCCTGGCTCGCTGCGAGGGCGCGGCCAGGTAGCCCGGGATCGCTGTGGCGGTCAGTGCCAGTGCTTGCTGGTATTCGCCGGTGGCGATGTAGGCGTGCAGGAGTCGCATATCGGCCACGGTCTGATCGCGGTGCTGCTGTGATGTCCAGGCGTGATGGTGCCCGGCGAGCAGGGTTAGGGCTTTATCCGGGTCACCGATGCGCAGGTAGCCGGAGGCGATCTCGCTGGCGACGTAGGCGCCGTGGGCGTAGATCGCATGATCATGCGGGTGGGGTTGCAGGTCACCGAGTTCGAGGGCTGCGGCGGCGTGGCGATGAAATCCCCGCTCATTGTGATTGGCCAGCTCGGCAAGGGCCTGTTGGCGGGCGATGCTGGCGGCCAGGCGACCCACGTCGTGGCCGTCGATGAGGTCGGCGGCATCGGTGGCCAAGGCGGTGGCCAGGTCGGGGTTGGTGCGGGTGAGAATGTTGGATTGGCGCATCAAGATCATGGCGTTGAATGCCGGGCCGGCCGTACGTAGGTGCAGGGCTGCGGTGTGGGTGAGCTTCTCCGCGGCGGCGTGATCTCCGAGGTCTTGGGCGATCCACCCGGCAACTTCGGCGATAGCCCCAGCGGCGCGCCGCATCTCTGCCTTGACCTGCGAGGGTGCGTGGGCAATCAGGGATTCGATGGTGACCAGATCGGATTCCACCAGGGGGCGGGCGTGTTGGGGGCCGAAGGTGTGCTCAGCTTGGATGTGGGCATGTTGCTGGGCCTGGATGACGGCGAGTACGTCACGGTCGACGGGTAGTTGTATCAGCAGCGGGTGCGGCAGCTCGGAGGCGATCGGCACGCTGAACATTTCGTCGGGTTCGACGCCGAACACCGCGGCCAGGTCTTCACGCCACACCGGGCCGAGCATTCCGGTCCGCTCGATCTGGGCGATTTTTTGCCGCAGGGATTCCCGCGCGGGCAGGTCGGGATCGCCGCGTAGCTTGCGCACGTTTTCGACCTCGATCGCCAACTCACGCAAGCTGTAGCCGTAGCGTTTGCGGGCTTGGCTGAGCCGCTGCGCATTGAGTGCCCGGATCGGGTCGACTGCGGCCATGGCTTCGATCATGCCGCATACATCAGCGCAGGTCAGCTACGTGTGCGCGTGTGCGGTCATCACCAGTATCACTGCCTGTCACTTCCGGGCGCATCCGGGATGGCGCTGTCCTTGAGTCGCGGCCGAACAGACCGCGCCAACACCGCAAGGAAGGACAGCAATCCATGAAGTTACGTATCGACACCACCGGGGTGACGTTCCTCTGTACTCGGATTCCCGAGCAGCGCACCAATTTCGACACCGGTGCACCGCGCGTGGACAAGGCCACCGGGCAGGCGTTGTGGCAGGTGCAGCTGATCGCCCTGGACGCCACCGGCGGTGAAGTGCTGGCGGTCACCGTGGTCGGGGAACCGAAAGTCGTTGTCGGCCAACCGGTGTCTGTGACGGGTCTGGTGGCGTTGCCGTGGTCGCAAGACGGCCGCTCGGGCATCGCCTACCGGGCCGAAGCCATCACCGCCACCGACCCCGCCACCGTCAAGACGGGCCAGCAGGCCCGGTAACCGCAGGCCGGCCCCTTCTTTCCCCGTCGCAAGTGAAGGCAGACCGTCATGTCGAATAGTCCAAACCGTAAGAACCACAACAACAATCCATCACCCGATGATGACTGGATCGGCGAGCTGATCGTCGGACTACTCAAAGCCGGCGGGTATCTGCTGTGGTGGGCAATCCTGTTTCCCGCCCTGAGCATTCCCACCGTCGTCGCCATCTGGGTCGGTTTCAGTCACGGCGCCCGAGCCGGCGTTTTGACCGCCGTTGTCGAGGCCGCGGCATACCTCGGCTGGTGGGTGTGCCAGCCGTCCTCATTCACCCGGTGGGTCAGCGCTCCGCTGCGGCAGCGTTTCTGGGCGTGGTGGCGTTATCACCGCAACTGGGAATCGGTCTGCGCCCTGCACGGCCTGACCGCTAAACTGGGTGAACGCACGTTGGTGCCTGCCCTGCAATCGGTGCGGATCGGCCATCACGCCGACGTGCTGATCGTCAAGGTGGTGACCGGCCAGTCGATTGCCGACTGGCAGAAACGCGCTCCCGCACTGGCGGCGACCTGGGACGCGGAGCGGTTGACGATCCGCGCCACCACGCCGGGCCAGCTGCGGATCATCATCGGCCGCGGGGATGTGCTCGGCCAGCCGATCGCGGTGCCCATGCCAACCCCGGGTTCGGCGGTCGATCTGGGCGCGGTGCGGGTCGGGGTCACCGAATCACGGCGCTGGTGGCACCTACCGGTATTGGGCCAGCACATCCTGGCCGCCGGTGCCACCGGAGCCGGCAAAGGCTCGGTCCTGTGGTCGCTGGTCGCCGGGCTGGCACCCCACGTTAAAACGGGGCGGGTGCGGTTGTGGGTGATCGACCCCAAAGGCGGCATGGAACTCGGTGCCGGCGCGCCGCTGTTCACCCGGTTCTGCTACCACACCGGTCAGCCCACCGTGGAACTGCTGCGCGAGCTGGTGGAGCTGATGCAGACCCGCGCCACCCGGCTGCGCGGGCACACCCGCCTGCATACCCCCACCCTTTCTGAGCCGTTGATCGTGCTGATCATTGATGAGATCGCCGCGCTGACCGCCTACGTCACCGACCGCAAACTCCGCGCCGAGACAGAACAACTCCTCGGCCTGCTGTTGTCCCAGGGGCGTGCGGTCGGGATATCGGTGGTAGCCGCGGTGCAAGACCCGGCCAAAGACACCCTGCCGGTACGCCAATTGTTCACCGTGCGCATCGGGCTACGCATGACCGAGGCCACCCAAACCGCCATGGTCTTGGGCCAAGGAGCCCGCGATGCCGGCGCCGAATGCGACCTGATCGCTGATACCACCCCCGGCATCGGGTACGTGATGATTGACGGCACCGCCGAACCGATACGGGTCCGGGCCTTTCACGTCACCGATCGCGATATCACCTTGTTGGCCCGCACCTTTCGGGCACCGCGTTCAGGCGAACAGGGAAATCGGTGAAGACCGTAACGACGCAGAGCCCGGTGATCGTGCTGCCGGGCCTGCCGGCCACCATCGATGCCGATGCGGTGGTCACTCAGATGTGCCGGCGCGCTTCCTCACCCGGTTTCGGGTCGTGGTGGCGGCGAGTGGAATCGGTCGGTTACTGCGCCCACCCGATCCAGCTGCTCGGTGCCGACACCGCCGGGCGTCAGCATATGGTGTGGACGCGCTGCAACAACCGCCGCGCGTCGGTGTGCCCGTCATGCTCAGACCTCTACGCCCGCGACACCTGGCAACTCGTGCATGCCGGAGCCGCCGGCGGCCACCACGACATACCCGTCGAGGTCGCCAACCGTCCGCAAGTGTTCACCACCCTGACCGCCCCCAGTTACGGGGCCGTGCACAACGCCACCGGCACACCCTGCCACCCCCGCAATGGTGCCAGCTCAGCCACCCGGTGCTTGCGCGGAAATCATTTGTGGTGCAACATAATCCACAGTGTCGATGACCCTATGGTGGGCCAACCATTGTGCCGGGACTGCTACGACTACCTCGGGCATGTCTTGTTCACCTGGCATCTGCCCGAGCTGTGGCGGCGCTTCACCATCGCACTACGACGCGCCGTGGCGACGCACCTGAAAACAGTTGGCGTCAAGCCCGGCTCGGTGCGGATCAGCTTCGTCAAAGTCGTTGAATTGCAAGCCCGCGCCATCCCCCACATCCACGCCCTGATCCGCCTCGACCCACCGCCCGCCGCCAACGACACCACGAAATCAGGTGACCACGATCGTCACGGCCCCGCCGCCCCGCGGGGTGGTGGGGAGTCCCGTCCGGTAGCCGAGCAGCATCCCGGCTGGTCGTCACCGATCACCGCCGCCGAGCTGGCCGCCTTGATCCAACACGCTGCCGGTCGCATCAGTATCGACGTGCCCGCCGGCGACGACGATTACCCCAACCAGGGCGGGGTGCGCACGGTGCGGTTCGGCACCCAAATTGATACCCAACCATTGACACCCGAAACGCCAATAACCGCAAGCGATTCCGAAGTCGACGACACCGCGCGCATGACGACATCGCGGCTTTGGCCGCGTCGGGTCGCGGCATATCTGGCGAAATACGTCACCAAATCCCTGCACGACTTCGGCATCACCGCGCGCCGGCTGTCCGCCGAGGCGATCAGCGAGCTGGCCGTCAGCGAGCATGTGCGGGCCATCCTGTCCACCATCGCCGGACTCGCCGAACACCCAGCCTCCGCAGGTCCGTCGTTGGCGGGGATCGGGCGCTGGCTGCACACCCTGGGCTACCGCGGCCATATCACCACCAAATCGCGGCACTACTCGACCACCATGGGTGCCCTGCGCGCCGCCCGCGCCACCTGGACCCGTAACCAGATAGCCAAACATTCAGGGCAACAAGACGATACGCAATCCGCCCATTCCGCTGACGACGTGACGGCGAGCACAGGCAGGCGGCAGCAACCGATCGACACCGATGAGATGCTGTGGGAGTTCGACCGCGCCGGACACGCCAGCGCGGGGGACCACGTCCTGGTCATCTCCGCAGCCTTGCGCCACATCGGTGCCCGTATCACCGGTATCACCGAATCCCGGACTGTCTCCACCCGCATCCCGCCGCCACCACGCGGGGCAGGGTGATGACCACGACAACCCCGCCAGCGGCCGGCAACAACCACGATGCCGGCGCGGTCCCGCTGCACGAGCGCCCGGAGTTCATAGCCTGGCTGACCGCCTCATGTGAACGCCAGAACTTGGCGGTTACCGTCACCGACCCCACCACCCTGGCCGCCATCGCAACCCTACTGCGCTAAGCACGCAAAGGCACCGTACCGTCACCGGCCAACCGGATAGACGACGAAAGCCGTTTCAACACAACCGTTCCCCTGGCGATAAGAGCATGTCTGGTGTCTGGGCTGCTGGGCTGTCTAGGCTCGAAGCTGGCTTCGACCGCGTGCGGCGTGGCCTTGACAGGCCACAAGCCCAGACCCCCACTCGGCGCTCGCCAGGGAACATCCGCGACGCCGAAAACCTAGATACGCCAATGGGGTTGCACGCGGTTAATGTCCAGACTGCGCGAACCCGGGGTGCCCGGTGCGATCACCGCGTGATCCAGGATCGATTTAACGATGCTCCGCTGGCGTTCCACATCGAGGTCGGGCCACCGGACGCGCAACGCCCCGCCGGTGCCCGCCAACTCATAGACCTCACTGGTATCGGTGGCCTCAGCGATGTCACGCCTGGCCTGCTGGATGCGGCTGGTGATCGGGTCACGGGCCGCGATCCACTCCCGCGCGCTGATCGCGCCGTCGGCATACAACCCGGCCAGCTCATCGAGGCGCGTTTGATCCGCCTCCACGGCCGCCGCCAACGCCGCCACATCATGATTAGGACTGGCTTTGCCGGCCAACACCTTCGCCAGATCCCGAGAGTCCAGGCGGGTCAACACCGCATCAGTCAACAACGCCTCGACCGGTTCGGCGACCACCGTCAACCGGCCACAGCCACCATGATCAGGGCCTTTCAAACACACATAGCGGCGCACCCGATGACCGGGATTACTGTGCCGGGCTTGCGAATACAGCCGATTGCCGCAGCGCCCGCACCGCAGCATCCCCGACAACACATACGTGCGTGCCGCCCGCGTCTTGGTCACCGCACGCGCCGCGATACGCGCTAAGATCCGGTCCCGCTCCGCCGGCGTAATGATCGCCGGCCACTTGGCGGGGCCGATCACCTCACCACGATGCTCCCGCAGACCCGCGATACGACCCGAGCACAGGATCTGGCGCACCGCCGAGGTCTGCCACGACTTGGCCACCGCCGGGGAAACGCCGGAGTCGTTGAGCCACACCGTCAACGACAACAACGACTGGCCCGCCAGGTAGCGGTCCACCATCTCACGCACCACCGCCGCCTCCGAGTTCCGCAGCGTGATCTTGTCGTCCTCGTAGCCGAACGGGCGCACCGAGCCGTGCGGTAGTCCTTGTTCGGCGTTCTGCAACATCTTGCGGCGAATACGTGCGGACTTCCTGCCCGACTCCTTGGCGGCGAACGCCGCGAAAATCCGCGCCATAAACAACCCGTCATCATTGCCCAGATCGATGTCAGCGGTCACCGTCGCCACATCGCGAACCCCCACCGACTCACACAGCGCGACGAACTCCTCCAACTCCACCGGACGCCGATGCAGCCGATCCAAGTTGTAAACGATCACCGCATCGCAGGCACCCGAGCCCAGGTCAGCCAGCATCCGGGCGTACTCCCGGCGGGGCTTGCCGGAAAACGCGGACACATCGTTGTCGACGTACTCGGCTCCGACCGGCCAACCTCGGTCAGCGGCCAACTTGCGGCAATCCTCCAACTGCCGCGCCACCCCCAACCCGGTACCCTCCACATCGGCCGAAATCCGGGCATAGATCGCCGCCGACCCCACGCCAATACGCTGACCAGCAGTTTTCGCTTTCGCCATAGCAGGTAGTTTAGCAACATATGTGCTTCGCTGGTTGCGTGACGCCATGTTGCGCACCGGCCAGTAGCTGAGTACCACCACCATCACCGCGAAGGCGATCACCAGGACGTCGAACCACACCGGGGCGGCGGGCATCGCCGGGGCCTGCAGCCCGGGAAACAGTCCGGTGAGCCAGGACTGGTCGATCGCGCTGGCGGCCAAAACGATCGTCACCCAGTTCAGCCAAGCGAAATTGCCGGAGGCCACCAACCACAACTGGGTGACGATGATGATCGTCGCCGCCACCCCGGCGACCGGCTGCGGGGCGAACAGTCCGAACGGCACCACGAGTTGGGCGACGTGGTTGCCGGCGGCTTCCACGCGGTGCAGCGGTCGGGGCAGGTGGTGGAAGAACCAGCTCAGCGGTCCGGGCATCGGCTGGGTCTCGTGGTGGTAGTACAGGCAGGTCAGGTCGCGCCAGCAGGAATCGCCGCGCAGCTTGATCAGCCCGGCCCCGAACTCGATCCGGAACAGCAACCACCGGGCCAGCCACATCGCCAGCACCGGCGGCGCAACCCGATCGTTGCCCAAAAACACCGCCAGCAACCCGCTCTCGAGCAGGATCGACTCCCAGCCGAACGCGTACCAGGTCTGGCCGACGTTGACGATCGACAGATACATCGCCCACAACAGCAGCCAGACCGCCATGACAGCCCACAACGGCATCAGTTCGCCGGCGCCGACCACCAGGGCGGCCGCCAGCACCGCACCCAGCCAGCAGTTGGCGGCGAAGAACCGATCGGAGTAGTACAGCTGAAAGATGCTGGGTGTCACCCAAAATGGCCGTCGGCGCAGATACCGCGGCACCGGCAGCATGCCGTGCTCACCGATGAGTGCACGGAACTGCCGTGCGGCGGCGACGAACGCGACGGCGTAGATGGCCGCGATCCCGCGTTCCAGCACCAACCGGCCCAGCCAGTAACCGGATTCGCCAGACCACGCCGTGTTCACATCCGCAACTCCTCGGTGAGATGTTCATACCACCGGTTGCGGCCGTAATCAGGCGGTTGACAATGCGCGGTGCAGCAGATGCATGGCCACCGTGGTCGACCGTTCGCGGACGTCGGCCCGCTCCCCCGGCAGCCGGGTGGTCCGAGTCAGTAGCCGGCCGTCCCCGAGCGCTACACAGAAGCAGACCGTGCCCACCGGCTTGTCCGGTGTTCCGCCCCCGGGGCCGGCGATTCCGGTGATCGCCACCGCCGTATCGGCCGCGAATCGGCGCAGCGCGCCGGCGGCCATCGCCTCGGCCACCGGTTCGGAGACCGCGCCGTGCTCGGCGATCAGTGCCGCGTCGACGCCGAGTAGGTCCACCTTCGCATCGTTGGAGTAGGACACCACCCCGCCGGCAAGGTAATCCGAGGCCCCGGGCGGGTCGGCCAGCCGCCCTGCCAGCAGTCCGGCGGTGCAGGATTCCGCGGTCGCGATCCGCCGGCCGGCCAACTGGGCCGCCACCAGATCGTCGATACCCGAACCGTCTTCGGAGAAGATCGCCCGGCCGTGCCGCTCACGCAGCAGCGTGAGCAGTTGCCCGTAGGTGGCGGCGTCGTCGGGCTCGTAACGGGTGACGATCTCGAGCTCACCGCGGCGCAGGCAGGTGGTGATCTCCAGTCGCAGGAAGTCGGGAATGGCCGCTTGGGCGTGTCGCAGCGTGTCGGCCAGGCCGGACTCGGGCAACCCGAACATCCGCACGGTCTGCTGTTCGTAGCGGGTGCGGCCGGCGATCGCCTGCTGCACGTCGGTGGTGGCGATCGCCTTGTGCCACATCGGTTGTAACTCGCGTGGCGGCCCGGGCAACACCACCACCGTCGGAGCGCCGGGCACCACCACGCCGGGTGCGGTACCCACCGGATCGAGCACCGTCGCGCCGGCCGGAACCATCGCCTGCTTGCGGTTGGCCGCTCGCACGGTCGCGAAATCGGGGGCGCCCGGCCCGGTGAAGCGCGCCATCATCGGTTTGATGATCTCGGCGATCCGTTCTTCCAGGGCGGTGTCGAGCACGACGTCGCGCCCGCAGAACCGGGCGACGGTGTCGACCGTCAGGTCATCAGCCGTCGGTCCCAGACCGCCGCTGGTGATGATCAGGTCGACACCCTCGCCGGCCAGGAACCGCAGCTGGGCCTCGATGTCACGGGGCCGGTCACCGCAGATCGTGATGTGCGCCAACTCGACTCCCAGTTCCAGGAGCCGGTCGGCCAGCCACGGCCCATTGCGATCGGCGATCCGTCCGGTGAGTACCTCGGTACCGGTGACCACGATTCCTGCGCGTGCGCTCACCGGTCCGAGGTTACGGCCTCACCGTCAGGGCAAGCCGGGAATCAGCATGACCTCCATCGGAGCCACCGGGGCCGACGGCGCGAACGCACCCGGAACAACCGCGGTCGGTGTCGGCGTCGAGGGGCCGAAGTTCGGCATCGGGAACGGCAGCACCGAAGTCAGATTGGCGGGAAACCCGGCCAGTCCGGGCAGACCGGTGGCCTGGGTGGCCGGCGTCAGGCCGCTCGAGGCCGGCGGAACGTTGAAGGTGGCGGTGGCGATCGGTGACTGCGCCGGTGCAGCGGCCGGGGCGACCGAGGTTCCGCTCAGCGCCGAGGTGGTGGTCTGCAGCAACTGCTGCGGAATGGTGGTCGAGGACGCAACCACCTGCTCGACGACTCCGGGCAGCCCCGGGTTGATCGGCACCGCGTCGGCGCCGGCGGCTGCACTGGACGCCAGCGCCGTCAGGAACAATCCCGCGGCGGCGCCGGCCGCGACAGTAAGGCAAGTACGGATACGTGACATGGCTTCTTCCCCATCCCGATACCAACAAGGTCGAGACCGAAGTTAGCCGTGTGAAAAATGTTGCCTGTGTGACACGAGGGGCGGTTATCCAACCGTTGCGAACCGGAGGCGTCGCGGTGATCCGCCGCTCTACCGGGCCAACCAGCTCTGGATCTTCGCCAGTTCAGGGGTGTAGGCCAGCAGAATCGAGTCTTCGTAGTGGGCTCCGCCGTTGACGGTGTCGCTGTCGCGCCACATCGCGTGGACGTGGGAGGCCCCGCGGCGGTAGATATCGACACGCTCCCGCTGCGTGCGCTGCCAACCGAGCTGCGCGGCCTGCTCGGACAGGGTTTGCCGCACATCGGTCGCGGTGGTCTCGCTGGTCTCTTTGGTCATTGCGCCGGCCTCTTTCGCTAGGCCAAACACGCTATCAGCTGCCGGTTTCGCGCCTGTTCGTGCGGCGCGTGGTGGCCCGAGCAGGCGGCAGCGGACGTAACATCGACGCCGATGACCGCATCACCGCGCGATCTGATCGCCGAGATCGGCAACACTGAACCGGGAGCCCGGATCGGGGCGTTCTTCGATCTGGACGGCACGCTGGTGTCCGGGTTCACCGCTACCGCGCATGCCGGCGACCGGATCCGCCGGCGCCAGGCCCGGGCCGGTGAGGTGCTCGGCGTCGTCGAAGCCGCCGTGCGATATCGCTTGGGCCGGATGCAATTCGAGCGACTGTTGGTGCGCGCGGCGGGCTACCTGCGCGGCGAGTCCATCACCGAACTCGACGAGGTCGGCGAGCGACTGTTCGCCGAGCACATCACCAGCCGGGTCTACCCGCACATGCAGGAAGTCGTGGCTGCCCATCAGCAGCAGGGCCACACCGTCGTGCTGAGTTCCTCGGCGCTGACCATCCACGCCGAACCGGTCGCCCGCCACCTGGGTATTCCGCAGGTGCTGTGCAACCGGTTCGAACTCGACGAGCGGGGCCTGCTGACCGGAGGCATCGCCAAGCCGGTGGTGTGGGGGCCCCAGAAGGCGGCGGTGGTGCAGCGGTTCTGTGCGGACAACCGCATCGACCTCGCCCAGAGCTTCTTCTACGCCGACGGCGATGAGGACGCCGCGCTGATGTCGCTGGTGGGCCGGCCGCGGCCGGTCAATCCGCGCCCCGGACTGGCGGCGCTGGCGGCCGAGCACGGCTGGCCGGTGCTGCATGTCACCGGTTCCCGCCGCACGAACGGCCGGTCCCTGCGTCGCGCCGCCGGTTTCGGGGTGGCGGTGCTGCGTGCCGTCGCCACACCCTGAGCGGGACCCGGAACCACCCCTGAGCCGGGACACGATTGGCGGTAGTGTGGCGGCCACGAGGCCCAGTGGTGGCCGACTGGCCTCACCGAGCCGAGTCTGGTACTAAATTAGAACACGTTCCACTTCAATCCCGCCGCCCTTTGAAGGAGTAGGTCATGCACACTCCCCTCTGCGACGAACTCGGCATCGAGTTCCCGATCTTTGCGTTCACCCACTGTCGCGACGTGGTCGTCGCGGTGAGCAAAGCCGGCGGTTTCGGGGTGCTGGGCGCGGTCGGGTTCACTCCCGAGCAGCTGGAGATCGAGCTGAACTGGATCGACGAGAACATCGGGGACCACCCCTACGGCGTCGACATCGTCATCCCCAACAAGTACGAGGGCATGGACTCCGGGCAGTCCGCCGAGGAGCTCGCCGAATCACTGCGCAAGCTGGTGCCCCAGGAGCACCTCGACTTCGGTAAGAAGCTGCTGGCCGACCACGGCGTTCCGGTGGAAGGCGCCGACGAGGACAGCCTGCAACTGCTCGGCTGGACCGAGGCGACCGCCACCCCGCAGGTCGAGGTGGCCCTGCAGCACCCCAAGGTGACGATGATCGCCAACGCGCTGGGGACTCCCCCGGCCGACATGATCAAGCACATCCACGAGGCCGGCCGTAAGGTCGCCGCGTTGTGCGGCTCGGCCTCGCAGGCGAAGAAGCACGCCGCAGCGGGGGTGGACATCATCATCGCTCAGGGCGGCGAGGCCGGCGGCCACTGCGGCGAGGTCGGCTCGATCGTGTTGTGGCCCGAGGTCGTCAAGGCGGTGGCACCGGTTCCGGTGCTGGCCGCCGGTGGTATCGGCAGCGGTCAGCAGATCGCCGCGGCCCTGGCGCTGGGCACCCAGGGCGCGTGGACCGGTTCGCAGTGGCTGATGGTCGAGGAATCCTCCAACACCGAGGCCCAGCACGAGGCCTACATCAAAGCGACCAGCCGCGACACCGTTCGCAGCCGCTCGTTCACCGGAAAGCCGGCCCGGATGTTGCGCAACGACTGGACCGAGGCGTGGGAGGCGCCCGAGAACCCCAAGCCGCTGGGCATGCCGCTGCAATACATGGTCTCGGGCATGGCGGTGCGGGCCACGAACAAGTACCCCAACGAGAGCGTCGACGTGGCGTTCAACCCGGTGGGTCAGGTCGTCGGCCAGTTCACCAAGGTGGAGAAGACCGCGACGGTCATGCAGCGCTGGGTGCAGGAGTACCTAGAGGCCACCGGCCGACTGGACGAGATCAACGCCGCGGCCTCGGTCTGACGCTGCGTTGGCGCTACGCCAGGTACGGCCGCAGCGCCAGCACATAGCAGCCCAGGGCGGCCGGCGCTGCCGCCAGCGGTAACCACGGCAGCTGCAGTGGGAAGCTCGCCGCCACCACACCGACCACGCTGAATCCGGCCGCGCCCAGCAGCGCCGGCCCGGTCACCGTGGTGGCGCCGTCGGCGGCGTGCCGCAACAGCAGGTGGCCGACCGCGGCCAGCCCGGCCACCGCCGCCGAAACCGTCGGCGCGTCGGCGAACCCGATCACGGCGACGGCGAGCAGCACTGCAGCCGTCGCCGCGGGTCGCCACCAGAGGCCGGCGAGCACCGCGCCGGCCGCGAGCAGCGCCCCGCCCGCGGCAATACCGGACGCTCCGGAGCCGGCGGCCGCGGCCATCGCCAGCCCGCACGCAGCGGACAGCGCCAACGGCAGACTCCGGGCGGGGTGGGCTGAATGCTTCATCACCGCACCGCCGTTGGACGATGACGCTGGGTCACCAGCAGCATCGCCTGCTCCAGCGCCTGCTGCTGCGACCACGATGCGACGTCGACACCGACGCTGGCCATGTCCCGGTACATGGCGGTGCGCTGCAGCGTCCAGATCCGCGCCACCAGCGGATCGGGGTCCTCCTCGAACGGGGGGCCTGCCAGCACGTCCACCGCCAACACCACGTGCCCGCGCTTGCGCAGATCGGTCAGTGCGAGCGCGAACTCGGTGTCCAGCAGGGTCGAGAACGCGATGATCAGGGCACCCGGCGGCACCGCCGCCCGCGGTGCGAGTGTTCCGGTGGTGGTCTCGAAACCGTCGCCGGCGCCCAGAACCGCATCGACGATGCGAAAGAACTGGCGCTGCCCGATATCCGCGCCGACCCAGCGCGGGTGCCGACCACCGAGCGTGACGATCCCGGCCCGGTCCCCGTTGCGCAATGCGGTCTGCACCACTTGCGCCGCGCCCAGCACCGACCGTTCGGTCGCGGCCGTCGCGGGTCCGCGCGGTTGCGGGTAGGCGTCGATGAGCACCACCACGTCGGCGGCCCGGTCGGTCAGCCGCTCGGTCACGTGCAGGCTCCCCCGCCGCGCGCTGACCCGCCAGTTCACCGAGCGCATCGCGTCACCGGGTACATAGGGCCGGATGTCGGCGTATTCCACGCCGCGACCCGGATGCCGGGTCAGGTGGGTCCCCACGCGGTCGAGCAGTTCGCTGTGCGGGATCGGCGTGGGCTGCGGGGGCGCCGGCGGGAACACCGCGACCTCGGCGACTTCGACGGTGGCGGTCCCGACCAGCAGCCCGCCCCGCCCCACCGCCGTGACGGTGGCCCCGATCGGGTAGCGGCCCCAGCGTCGGGCGTTGGCCGTCACCGACGTCCGGCGCCCCGGTGTGACGGCCTCGGCCGCGCTGTCGAGTTCGATCGCCGGATGCGCCGACACCTGCAGGTCCATCACTGTCGCCTCGCCCGCCAATGCTTCGGCCCGGATCGTCAACTCGACCGGCTCGCATTCGAAGCAACGTTGCGCCGCGGGGTCCGCGTGCACCCGGACCTTCGGCACGGGGGGCTGCCAGCCCAGTGAGCACAGCACGCCGAGCAGCGGCGCGGCGAAGGCGATCACCTGCCAGCGTGACCCGCCCACCGCAACCACCAGGGCCAGCGCTGCGCCGGACGCCAGCGCGCGCGCCAATGGTGAGGCCCGCCAGAGCAACTCGATGTCGACGTCGAAGACCTCTCGGAAGGGCCGGTCGTGCGTCATGGCGGCGTCGCGTCCGGCGCCGGTGCGGGCGCGGCCTGGGTCCGAGGCACCGGCAGACGACGCAGCAGCTCGTCCACCACGTCCGCACCCTGGATACGTCGCACCCACATCTCGGGCCGCAGCGTGATCCGGTGCGCGATAGCCGAAGTGGCCAGCGCTTTGACATCCTCCGGGATCACGTAGTCGCGGCCGAGCAGCAGCGCACGGGCCCGGGCGAGCTGGATGAGGTCGAGTTCTGATCGTGGACTGGCGCCCACGGCCACCTGCGGATGGTGCCGGGTTCCGTTCGCCAGCGACACCACGTAGCGCAGCACGTCGTCGTGAACGCTGACCTGTTCCACCGATTCCCGCATCGCGATCACGTCGCCGGCGTCGATCACCTGGCGCACCGTGGGCAGCGCCGCGCCTCGATCGAGTCGCCGGCGCAGCATGGCCGCTTCGCCGGGTTCCGAGAGGTAGCCCAGGCGCAGCCGGATCGCGAACCGGTCCAGCTGCGCCTCCGGCAGCGGGTAGGTGCCCTCGTACTCGATCGGGTTGTCGGTGGCCAGCACGATGAAAGGCGAAGGCAGCCGATGGGTTTGGCCGTCAATGCTGACCTGGCCTTCGGCCATCGCCTCCAGCAACGCAGCCTGCGTCTTGGGCGGGGTCCGATTGATCTCGTCGGCCAGCACCAGATTGGTGAAGATCGGCCCGCGCCGGAACTCGAATCGGCCCGAGGCCATGTCGTAGATGGTCGTGCCGAGCAGATCTGCCGGGAGCAGATCCGGGGTGAACTGCACCCGGGTGAAGTCCAGGCCGAGCGCGGCGGCGAACGACCGCGCAATCAACGTCTTGCCCAGGCCCGGAAGGTCTTCGATGAGCACGTGACCACCGGCGAGCACTGTGGTCAGGATGAGCGTGAGGGCGGCCCGTTTGCCCACCACGGCCCGCTCGATCTCGTCGAGCACCGCGGTGCACCGCTCGGCGGTGGTCGCCGCCGCACCCGACAGCCCCGCGCTCATCGCTGCTCCAGTCGGTAGAGGATCTCCTCCAGCACAGCCCGTCCCGGGCCGGGCCCACGGTCTCCGGCGGGCGCGACGTTGCCGGGGTCCACCCAGGGCCACAGCTCGTCACCGAAGAGCATCACCCCGGTGGCGTCGAATGCCGCGGGGTTCTTCCCCCGCCGCTGACCACTGGAGACCTCGAACCGACGCGCCAGGATCGGCCGCCAGCGCCGGTCCCAGTCCGCTCTGGTCGATTCCGCCCAGCGGATTCTGGCCTCAGTGCCCGACAGCCATCGCCGCAACGACTCGCCCGCCTCATCGGTGACTGGCGGCCCCGCAGACGATCCGGCGCCGCCCGTGGTCAGCAGCCGCCGGATGCCGACCAGGGGCACGGCGACAGCGAAACTCGCGGCCCACAACAGGAGCTCAGGACGGTGGGCGAACAACACCGCCAGCTGCACCGCAAACACCAGCAGAAAACCTTGCAGCGCAAGAATTTTCATATTCCACCCCGCAACTCGTCGAGGACCAGCCGCAGTACCGCGACCGCGTCGGAACGGTGTCGCTCGGTCATCAGGTGCGGGCTGAACCGGGCCTCGGTGAACAGCTCCACCAGCCGGGACGCGTTTTCCGCCGGCAGCGCATGGTGCTCGACGGCGCGGGCCAGCACTTCGGTGGGGGTGTCGAACTCCCGCGGCGCGGCATCGGGAACATCGGCGAGATGGCGTTCCATGACCGCGTAGCAGGCGATGATCGCCTCCCGCGGCCCGCGACTTGGGTCGACGATCCTGCTCAGGCCGAGTTCTGCTGCCCGCGCCAGGGTTTCGCCCGGACTGGGAGCGCGCACCGCTGCCGCCGGTACCCCGGCTTCCGGCGACCCGGCTCGGCGGGCCCGCGCCAGGACGACCGCCGCGGCGACCAACACCAGCAAGACTGCGGCCGCCACCAGCAGGTAACCGAACACCTCGCCTCGGGCACCGTCCGGCAGCGGATGCAACGGCGCCGGAGCCGGCGTTTCCGGGGCGTTCGGCGATGCGGGCACCTCACCGCGCTGGCCGAAGAATCCGGCCGGAATCGCGAATCGGTGGGCCCGGCCCCATCTTGCCAGCACCACGACCGCCAAAAGCCAAACCGCCACGGCGGCCAAACCGATCAGCAGTACCCGCCATGCCGGCCTCCCCCGATGGGCACCCGCTGTCGCAGAAAGTGTTCCCATGCTGCCGGGGACAGCGCGCCGGTGGCGCGCCCGCTGCACGACCGCGACCGCGACGGCGCCGACGCACACCGCGAGCAGTGCGGCCAGGATGATCGGTTCCAGCGGGCCCGGTGCGGCCGGCCGCCGCGCCACGTGCTCGCCGCCGGGCAGATCTCCGCGCGTCGCCGCGCCGGCGACGAGCAGCAGCATGATCAGCGAGACCACCGGCCCGGTCTTCCGGCCGGCAGCTGCCACGACCGGAACAGCGCTGGTCTGAGTCACTCGCCGTCGCTGCGGCATTCCCAATACTGGCACGCCAGGACGGTGAGCGGCCAGAATCAGCGCATCGGGCTGCGGTGTGCCGATGCGCCGGCGAGTGCGGTCAGCTCACGCAGACTTCTCGTCGTGCCCGCCGAACTGCTTGCGCATCGCCGAGAGCACCTTCGCGCCGAACTCGAACAGCTGACGCGAGGCGAAGCGGGCATACAGCGCCGTGGTGAGCACCGGTGCGGGCACCCCTTCGTCGATCGCGGCGATCACCGTCCAGCGGCCCTCCCCGGAATCGGAGACCCGCCCGGCGAATTCCTCCAGCGCCGGGGATTTCTGCAGTGCGCTGGCGGTCAGATCCAGCAGCCAGGAGCCGATCACACTGCCCCGCCGCCAGACCTCGGTCACTTCCGGGATGTCGATGTCGTACTGATAGAACTCGGGGTGGTTCAGCGGTGCGGTCTCGGCGTCGCCCTGCTGATCGGTCTTGCCGATGTTGGCGTGGTGCAGGATGTTCAGCCCCTCGGCAATCGAGGCCATCATCCCGTATTCGATGCCGTTGTGGACCATCTTCACGAAGTGGCCCGCCCCCGACGGGCCGCAGTGCAGATAGCCGTTTTCGGACTGGGAGATCTCACCGTCGCGTCCCGGGGTGCGCGGGGCGGCATCGACCCCCGGTGCGATGGTGGCGAAAATCGGCTCGGCGTGGTCGAATGCGTCACGTTCGCCGCCGATCATCAGGCAGTAGCCGCGCTCGCGGCCCCACACGCCGCCGCTGGTTCCGCAGTCTAATAGGCGAATACCTTTGTCTGCCAATAGTTTTGCATGTTTGATGTCATCGCGGTAGTAGGAGTTGCCGCCGTCGATCACGATGTCGCCGGCCGACAGTGTGCCGGCGAGCTCTTCGATGACCCCGGTGGTGATTGAACCGGCCGGCACCATCACCCACACCACGCGCGGAGCGGGTAATTTCGCCGCCAGCTCGGCCAGCGAGGACACCCCGGTGGTGTTGGCCTCGGCCGCCAATGCTGCTACCGCGTCGGGGTTGTGGTCATACACCACGCATTCGTGGCCGTCGGCGACCAGCCGCCGAACGAGATTGGCGCCCATCCGGCCCAGGCCGATCATCCCCAGTCGCATGTCTTTTCCTCCCTCAGTGTGACCGGCCGCCCGGCGGCAGCCAGGGCTCCTGCCAGCTTCGATGGCCGCGGACCAGCTCGCTCGCAGCCTCGGGTCCCCACGAGCCGCGCTGGTAGGCGTGGATCGGCCCCGGGTGTTCGAGCAGCGGCGCCACGATTCGCCAGGTCTCCTCGATGCTGTCCTCCCGCGCGAACAGCCGCCTGTCGCCGGTCATCGCGGCGTACAGCAGCCGCTCATAGGGCCGGATCGGGTCCCCCAGGTCCTCGGCGAAGGAGGAGTCCAAATGCACATCGCGCCAGGTTCGGGTGTCCTGGTCGTCCTGGGCCACCAGCTGCAACCGCAGACCCGGATCGGGATCGATGCGCAACACGATCTGATTGCGTTGCGCCCGTTCGCGGTGCGGCATGAACGCCAGCGCCGGCACTCGCCGGGTGAACAGCCGCACCTCGGTGACGCGTTCGGGCAGTGCCTTGCCGGCCCGCAGAAAGATCGGCACCCCCGCCCAGCGCCAGTTGTCGATCTCGAGGCGCAGCGCGACGAAGGTCTCGGTCTGTGACCCGTCGGCCACCCCGGCGACATCGGTGTACCCGCGGTACTGGCCCCGCACGTAGTGTGCGGGGTCGGCTGCCGGGATCGCCTTGAACACCTCGGCCTTCTTGTCGTTGAGGTCGTCGTCACCGGGCCCGACCGGGGGCTCCATCGCGACCAGCGCCAGTACCTGCAGCAGATGGTTCTGCACCACGTCGCGCAACGCGCCGACGGCGTCGTAGAAGCTACCGCGGTCCTCGACGCCGAAGTCCTCGGCCATGGTGATGTGGATCTCGGCGATGCTGCGCCGGTCCCACAGCTCGGCGAGCGTGGTGTTGGCGAATCGCAGGCACTCGAGGTCGGCGACGGGTTGCTTGCCCAAAAAGTGATCCACCCGCAGGATCTGGTCCTCCCGTAGCACCGCACGCAGCCGGGTGTTGAGATCGCGCGCGGAGGCCAGGTCGTGGCCGAACGGCTTCTCCACCGCCACCCGGGAGTGCGTCAGCAGCCCGGCCCGGCCGAGGTTCTCCACGATCGGAGCGAACAGCGAGGGCGGCATCTCCAGGTAGTACAGGCACCGCCGATCGGTCCCGACCCGCTCGGCGAGCTGTTTGTAGAGTGCGGCCTCGGTGACGTCGCCGTGCAGGTAGGACAGCCGCTTGGCCAGCCGGCCGAACACCGCCTCGTCGAACGGCTCGCCGGTGTCCCGGATCGCCTCGCCGGCCCGCTTGATCAGCTCCTCGGCCGTGATGTCGTCGCCGGCCACGCCCAGGATGGCACCGCCCAGCAGCTTGCGGCGTTCCAGGCGGTACAGCGCGCGGAACGTCATCTTGCGGGCCAGGTCTCCGGTTATCCCGAAGATCACCAACAGTTCCGACGTTGCCTCATCGCGTCCGCCCAAGCCCTGCACCTCCTGCGTGTAGCTACCCCGCCCGAAGCTAATGCAACCGCCTGGACGAATGCTGTCCGTCGACGCTGCGGGGCGGGCTCACCTCACGCGGCGGTTAGCCGACCTGGGCGATCCCGGGCGGGAAGTACGGTCCGATGCCGCCGGTGTAGATGCCCGGCTGCCAGCCTTGCGCGCCCAGGCACAACAGCGGCAGACCGTCCGGCGACTGTGCGGCCGACTGCGGGTTCGGGCACGGTGACCCGATGTCCTGCACCCCGTAGAGGGGGTAGGAGATCTGCCAGAAACCGGTGTCCTTGGGCGGCCACTGGTTGGCGATGAAATGGCATGCCAGCGCCTGACCGTTGGGGCCGTGACCGTAGATGAAGCGCTCCCAACTGAAGCAGGCATCACCCTGCCGGGCGCCTTCGGCCATGCCCGGTACGTCACCGGGATAGGCAGCGGCGACCGGTGCCACGCTCACGGCGGCCGCCCCCACGGCACCGGCGAGGAAAGCAGCTGCAGCTAGTTCACGAATCATTCTTCGCCCTTAGTCTTCTCGATCCTGGCCAGCAGGAGGCCCCGCGGGAAGCCTAACGGGTGGCCGCGGCGCCTCACCGCGAATCCGCCGAATGCCGTCGCCGGCGCGGCCGCCCGCCGGCCACGCCGCTAGAGTGCCGCAGATGGCCGGGACGCGGGGGCGGTGCGACGCATCGCACGGACAGCTCCGGCTCGGCACCGACGTGTCCGGGCGAGCGGCGAAGATGGGTCATCGGCTCACGATCGCCATGGAGCGCTGGCAGGCGGTGGTGTCGTGGTCCGGCACGCGACCCGCCGCCGTGGCGCTGACGGTCGAGGTGGATTCGCTGCAGGTGCTGCGCGGCGACGGCGGACTGACCCCGCTGACCGCCCCGGAGAAGTCACTGATCCGCACCAATGCGCGCAACTGCCTCGACGCCGGCCGGCATGGCCAGATCCGCTTCGAGGCCGCCGACATCGAAGCCACCGACCACGGCTATCGGCTGGCCGGGACCCTGCAGATCCGCGGCCGGACCAAGCCGCACGTCGTCGAGGTGCGGGTGACTGAGCTCGGGCAGCCGGGCGGTTCCTGGCGGCTGGACGCCGACACCGTGGTGCGCCACAGCGACTTCGGCGTACGGCGCTATTCGATGCTGATGGGCGCCATGCAGGTCGCCGACGAGGTGAGAGTGTCTTTCACGGCGACCGTCTCGGACGACGAGATCCGCGGAGCCTGACTCAGCGGCCGGGCAGTCGTGGAAGACGCTCGCGGAACCGGTCCAATAATGACCGGCCGCTCGGCGGGGGTGCCGGCGGCTCCGGGGCCACGGCCGGCCCGTCCCACAGCGAACCGAACTCCACCGGCTCCTCCGGCAGTTCGGCCGGAGGGCCCGGGGCGGCCGGCGGCGGTGCGGGTGCGGCGGGCGGGGCAGCGGGCACCGCGACACGAGCCACCGTCATATGTTCGGGCGCCCGCACATCCGGGACATCCCGGCCCGGGCCCAGCTGCAGGCTCAGCGCGGCCGACAGGGAGGCCACAAAGGTCACCGCTCCCCCGGCCAGCATCGTCAGGGCCCCCGCGTACGCCAGCGGCATCGAGCGGCGCGCTGCGCCCCCGATCAGCGGCCCGTCCGGGGCCCCGGCCAGGTCGGCGTGCGGTGCCAGGGCCAGCGCCGCACCACGCGCCAACGCCTGCTGGGCTCCGGCCTGAACGAAGACCGGTACCGAAAGCTTGGACTCCAGGCGGCGCCCGAGCCGGTCCATGCCGCGCATCGAGCCGGCCATCATCAGCACCTCGGGCCTGCGGCGGCGCGCGCCGAAGGCATCGGCCAGCCAGCCGATCACGTCATCGGTGCCACCGATCGGGCATGCGGTGACGATCGGATCCTCATCGCCGCCGCCGCCGTCGTAGAGCACCAGCGTCGCCAAGCCGGGCTCGATGACACAGACCGCGGGCCGTTCACCACTCCGTCCGATACCACTGGTCAGCGAGGCGGCGGCCTGACTGAACCGCACCGGCACCACGTTGTCGAACCCGGCGTCGGCCAGCGATTCCAGCAGCAGCGCCGCCCCGACGGCCGCCTCATCGCTCCAGGTCACGCCCACGCCGTGCAGCCGGTCGCCACGGGAGGTCAGTGCCGCGCGAGCCCGGGCGGCCACTGCCGAGGCCGACGCCGCCATGCTCACCGCATCCAACCCGGCGTCACCGCGGGTGATACCGAACTCGTCACCGGAAACCGTCGGGCAGCCATCGGCCCGTCCCTCGGCCATGACCCAGCCGACCGTCGTCGGCGTCATCGCCAGCCCCAGTACCGTGTCCAAAATCGCGCGCCCCAATCGTCCTGATCTGCGATGTCACCGCGTCGGCGGGAGAGCCTGCGCCTCACCCGGGGTGGGGCCCGGCGGGCACCGGAACGGACCGGGGACAGCCCAGGACAGTGTGGTCTTGTCGGCTTACCGGAGGCGAGCCTACGCGCGTGCGACCGTTGTGCCTAACCGGGTCCAGCACCTAAATCAGGTATGCTATGTCGCTAGTCGGATCCCCGAGACGGCCGCGGAGTTGCGGATGGCGGCCGTTGTTGCATGTTGAGGGCCCGGCGCGGAGGTGGCGTGCTTTGCGTCGCGATCGGCAGATTAGCTACTTTGAGAATATTTCGAGAGCGTTCCGCATCAGACGACAAGGGGCAGGAATGACAGACGTGACCAAGGGAATGCGCTGGGTGCGCCGACTGATGGTCGGCGCGGTGGCCGCAGCAGCGCTGCCCGGCCTGATCGGCCTGACGGGTGGCGAGGCGACCGCATCGGCGTTCTCCCGGCCGGGTCTGCCGGTCGAGTACCTGCAGGTGCCCTCGGCCTCCATGGGCCGCGACATCAAGGTC
The DNA here is from genome assembly GCF_002086285.1 of Mycolicibacter kumamotonensis. Taxonomy (GTDB): domain Bacteria; phylum Actinomycetota; class Actinomycetes; order Mycobacteriales; family Mycobacteriaceae; genus Mycobacterium; species Mycobacterium kumamotonense. The sequence continues at coordinate 23,962 of NZ_MVHU01000015.1, forward strand.
CAGTTCCAGAGCGGTGGTCAGGGCTCGCCGGGCCTGTACCTGCTCGACGGCATGCGGGCCCAGGACGACTACAACGGCTGGGACATCAACACCCCGGCGTTCGAGTGGTACTACCAGTCCGGGCTCTCGGTGATCATGCCGGTCGGTGGCCAGTCCAGCTTCTACAGCGACTGGTACAAGCCGGCTTGCGGCAAGGCGGGCTGCTCCACCTACAAGTGGGAGACCTTCCTGACCAGTGAGCTGCCGTCCTACCTGGCCTCGGAGTACGGCGTGAGCCAGAGCCGCAACGCGGCGGTCGGCCTGTCGATGGCGGGCGCGTCGGCGATGAACCTGGCGATCTACCACCCCAACCAGTTCACCTACGCCGGTTCGCTGTCCGGCTACGTCAACCCGTCGGACGGCAAGAGCTGGATCGGCCTGGCCATGGGTGACGCCGGTGGCTACAAGAAGGAAGACATGTGGGGTCCCGACGACGACCCGGCCTGGGTGCGCAATGACCCGACGCTCAACGTCGACAAGCTGGTCGCCAACAACACCCGGCTCTGGGTGTACTGCGGCAACGGGCGCCCCAACGAGCTGGGCGGCGACAACATCCCGGCCACATTCCTTGAGGGCAACTTCATGATCGGCCAGAACAAGAAGTTCCAGGAGCTCTACAACGCAGCCGGTGGCAGCAACGCCGTGTTCAACTTCCCCGACTACGGGACCCACAGCTGGGAGTACTGGGGTGCTCAGTTGCAGGCGATGAAGCCCGACCTGCAGAGCCACCTGGGCGCCAGCGCCGGCGGCGGCGAGGGCTGACCCGCCAGCCAGACAGCGTCATCACTGAGCCCCATCCGATCCGGGTGGGGCTCAGTGCTTTGTCGGGGGTGGCCGGGGAATCGCGGTAGCCCCACCACCGAAGACGTGCTTGGATTGGCGAACATGCAGGGTTCCGCGACAGTTCACATGGCAGCCCCACCCGAGCGGATCTGGGATCTGGTGGCTGATGTCCGCAACATCGGGCGGTTCTCCCCGGAGACCTTCGAGGCCGAATGGCTCGACGGCGCCGACGGCCCCGCGGAGGGCGCACGCTTTCGCGGGCACGTCCGGCGCAACGGGATCGGGCCGGTGTACTGGACCACGTGCCGGGTCACCGAGTGCGAGCCGAACCGGGTGTTCGGGTTCGCGGTGCTCGCCGGTGATCGTCCGCTGAACCGGTGGCGCTACGAGCTCACCCCCACCGCGGATGGCACCGACGTCACCGAGTCGTTCAAGCTGGCCGACTCCGTCCTGACCAGCGTCTACTACTGGATCTTCGGTGGTTTCCTGCGGCAGCGCAACAACATTCGCGACATGCGGCGCACCCTGGAACGCATCCGCGACGTCGCCGAACAGGCGTAGTCACTCAGTCCAGCGCGTCCGGGTCGGCCAGCGGCAACAGCAGAAACGACGGGGTCCGCCCGCCCTGATGCAGCTGGTAGGTACCGCCGGCCAGCGCCTGCCGCGCGGGCGCGGTGGGCACCAGGTGCGGGAAGTCGTAGGTGGTCAGGGTGAGGCGCAGCCGGTGCCCGGGGGCGATCAGTGCGGCGGTCGGAAAGATCTCGATGTCGTAGCCGGTCGGCTCCCCCGGTTCGACGGGGCGCACCGCAGAGCGGGTGCTGATGTGGTGCGGGCGCAGCACCGTGCCATCGGGCAGATACCAGGTGCGGTCGGGGTCGAGGGCACGGTGTGAGCCCAACAGCGCCCCCTGCGTCAGGGGCCGGCACACCCCCTCGGGGGCGACATCGTCGAGGTGGGCGACCCACAGCGTCTCGGTGGTGTCGGCCGTGGCGTGGATGCGCAGTGCGATCGGTCCGGCAAGCAGGACCGGAGCCTCGAAGGCGTCGGTCGTGTAGGTCAGCGCGCCCCGTTGCACCCGGCGGTTGTCCTGGTCGTGCCGGGTGCGGCCACCGGCGGACGTGGTGACGAAACTGCTGAGACCCAACGACCACTGTTCCAGGCTGCGCCCCGACATCGGTCCGCGCGGGCGGTACCGCAGGATGGCCAGGCTCTGCCCGGGCGGGGCATCGGCGTCCAGCCGGCCACCCTGCGACAGGTAGAACCGGGCGGGAGTCGCCGCCGGGATGGGGTACTCGGGGGTGTGGTACCAGCGGCGGTCACCGATCGGCTGAAAACTGAACGGCGGCCCGGTGATCTCTGCGGCCGCATCGTCTTTCAGCCAGTAGTCGAACCAGCGCAGTTGCAGGTCCTGCATCTTCAGGCCGTCGAAGTCCGACACGTGGTACCACGGACCCATCATCAGCCTGATCCGGTCCACCTGCGGCTGCCCCGGTTGCATCGGGGCGCTCGCCGGCCGGCCGATGGCGGCGTTCTGCAGGGCGGCGTAGTTCAGCGGCGCGCCACGCTGGAAGGCGTCGTGCCAGCCGCCGACCAGAAAGACGGCGACCTTGTTCGCGGCGATCGCCGGCAGCAGCGGGTCGGCGCGCATGCGGTCCCACAGCGGGCCGTCGTAGGCGGCATCACCGCCGGCGCGCACCTCACCGATGAGCGGCCAGAAGAATTTGCGTTGGTCTCTGCCGCGTTGGCGCACCGCGGCGAGTCCACCGGATCGGGGCCGCGGGTGTCCGCCGGGAGTGACGAACTCCAACGCCGGGTTGATGACGTTGAGCATCGAGTACACCGCACCGTAGCCGCGCACGGCCACCAGGTGTGGCGCCCCACCCATCGCGGCGACATCACGGTAGAAGTCGTTGGCGGCCATCACCGGGAAGATCGCCTTCAGCGGCGAGTCCGGGCCGACGGCGGCCGCGGTGAACAGCTGGTTGATCGCCAGGTAGGAGATACCGAACATGCCGACCCGGCCGTTGGAGTTCGGCAGCGTCGAGGCCCAGGTGACCAGCTCGGCCCCGTCTCGGGCCTGGTCCGGGCCGAACATTTCGAAGGATCCGCCGGATGCTCCGGTACCACGGACATCGACCATCGCCTCGATGTAGCCCCGCCGGATCAGGCGCGGCGTGGGACCGCCGCCGATCTGTGCGGCCGGGGGTGGGGCCAGCTTGCCGTAGGGGGTCAGCGACAACAGCACCGGGAAGGGTCCCGCGGCCGGCAGCCCGGTCTCGGGCTCGGTGGGGTAATGCACGTCGGCGCGCAGCACCACGCCGTCGCTCATCTCCACGGCGATGTTGCGCCGCACCCCGACCCCGTACTGTGCCGGCGGCGGGGCCCATTCCGGGTGCAGCGGCGAGGCGCTGCCCGGACGCATTCTTCTGGTCCGGCTCAATCTGCGCGCCGCGACACCGGCAGCCCCCACCGCGGCGACACCGGCCAACGCCCATCCCGCCCGGCGTGACCGTCCGGTTCGCGTCAAGCGCGACTGGGCAGGGTGAAGCTGCAGGCCTGCCCGATATCCAAGGTGCGCAGCAGTCGGCCCATGCCCAGCCAGAGCGCACACGACAGCGCCAGGTCGGCGAGCAGCTCGTCATCGAAGTGCTCGGAGCAGCGCGACCAGAAGTCCTCGTCGTCGCGCAGGCCGGTGTGGTCGGTGGCGAACCGGTGGGCGAACTCCGCCGCGAGCCGCTCCTGGTCGCTGTAGCCGGGCCAGGTGCGCCATTCCGCCGCGTGGTCGTAGAGTTCCTCGCTGACCCCGGCCGCCGGGCCGTCGGCGTCGCGGGTGTTGACACAGACCGCGCACTCGTTGTCGAAGGCGATCACCATCCGGGCCAGCTCCCGGACGCGCATCGGCAGCCGCCCCCGGGTGTAGACCGCGGTGCTGAACCCACCGATCCCGGCGGCCAGCTCGGGAGATTTGGCCATCCAGCCCATCACGTCGTCTGCGGGGAACGTCCCGATTCGGCTCATACCCAGGGATACTAGCGGCGATCGCCCGCGCGGCGGGGCCGGACGAAGCGGGTGGTCGCCGTCAGCCGCGGCTGTCGGCGAACTCCGCCGACTCCCCCGCATCGTCGGGGTCGACCAGGGCCCGGTGGGCGATCCGCTGCAGCGCGGCCTCAACCTCGGCGCGGTCCGGGCGACCCTCGAACCCGGGCGAGCGGGCCAGTTTGTCGCTCACCCAGTCCTGCACCAGCGAGGTCACGAAGGTCACCTGGCGCAGTCCGGCCCGGGTGAGTCCCAGGTGGTCACCGTCGCGCAGCACGTAGCCCTGGGCGACCAGGCGGTCGACGGTGGGTTCGAGGATTTCGTAGGGGACCCGTAGTCGCCTGCCGATATCGCTGAGCCGCGCGGTGCGGAACACCTGGGTGTAGCGGTAGATGCGCAGCACCGTCCACAGCGCGGCGACATCGAGTTCGCAGTCCGGGCGCATCGCGATGCTGCGCAGCCGCACGCCGGGTTGGTTGCGCAGCAGCCGTCCGATCGCGGTCTCCAGCAGTTCGTCCGACGATGCGGTGCTGGGCATGCCGAATCCGTCACCGAGGTCGACCGCGTTGTCATGCAGTTCTTTGAGCGGGACCTCGGGCAGAAACAGCGCCAGCACAAACCCGAGCAGTGCGACCGGTGCAGCCCACAAGAACACCTGGCCCAACGACTCGGCGTAGGCCTGCACGATCGGTGCCGCCTGCTGCGGTGACAAACGGTGTACCGCCTCGGGCGAGGCGGCCGCGTCGGCGGCCAGCCCGGCGGTGTTGAGGGCGGAAGCCAGGCGACGGTCCAGAAAGTTGACGAACAGTGAGCCGAATACGGCCGCACCGAACGAGCTGCCGATGGTCCGGAAGAACGTGACCCCGGACGTGGCCACCCCGAGGTCGGCGAAGCTTGACGTGTTCTGCACGACGAGGACCAGGACCTGCATCGACAGCCCGATGCCCGCACCCAGGATGATCAGGTACAGCGACTGCAGCAGCGCCGGGGTGGCCGCGTCCATCTGCGACATCAGCCCGAACGCGACCGTCATCAGCGCGGTGCCGACGACCGGAAAGATCTTGTAGCGGCCCGTGCGGCCGACCAGGGTGCCGCTGCCGGTGGAGGTCAGCAACATGCCCACCACCATCGGCAGCGTGCGAAGACCCGAGGTGGTGGCCGAGACGCCGTCGACATACTGCATGAAGGTCGGCAGGAAGGTCAGTGCGCCCAGCATGGCGAAGCCGACCACGAACGCCAGCACACAGCACACCGCGAACACCGGGTCGGCGAAGAGCCGGGTCGGCAGGATCGGAGCCGCGGCCCGCTTCTCCACCCAGGCGAACAGCACCAGTGCCACCACCGACCCGGCGAACAACCCGATGATCGCCGACGACCCCCAGGCGTAGCGGTTGCCGCCCCAGCTGGTGGCCAGCGTCAACCCGGTGGCCCCCAATCCGATCAGCACGATCCCGGCGTAGTCGATGACGGGCCTGGTCCGGCCGGCCAGCGCCGGGATCGCCGCGCCGGCCACGAGCAATACGACCACCGAGATCGGCACGTTGATCCAGAACGCCCAGCGCCAGGTCAGGTAGTCGGTGACGTAGCCGCCCAGCAGTGGACCGATCACGGTGGTGACACCGAAGACCGCGCCCAGCATGCCCTGATAGCGACCGCGGTCACGCAGCGGAATGACTTCACCGATGAGCGCCGCGGCGGTGACGGTGACCGCGCCGCCGCCGATGCCCTGTAACGCTCGCGCGCCGACCAGCATCCCCATCGATGCGGACAGCCCGCACAGCACCGACCCGGCGACGAAGCACACCACCGCGGCCTGGAACACCAGTTTGCGGCCGAACAGGTCGCCGAGCTTGCCCGCCAGGATCGTGGCGATCGTCGAGGTCAGCAGGTAGCTGGTGACCACCCACGACTGGTGACCGGCATTGCCGAGATCCGAGACGATGGTCGGCAGCGCCGTGGCGACTATGGTCTGGTCGAGTGCGGCCATCAGCAGCCCGAACACGATCGCCACAAAGATCAGGTTGCGGCGCTGCGGGCTGACCGGCGCAGGTCGCGCGTCCTCGGCGACCAGCGTCGATTCGGTCATACTCGCCTTTCCCGTCGGCGGTGAAGGCTAACGGGTACCCGCGTCGAGGCGGGAGATCACGTCGTCGGTGGGCGGGAGACGCACTGGGCCAGGTACAGCGCCTCGCCCAGCTTGTCCATCAACTCCAATTGGGTCTGCAGGTAATCGATGTGGGATTCCTCGTCGACGAGGATGGTCTCCAAGATCTTGGCGGTGGTGCTGTCCTGTTTGTCGCGGCACATGACGATGCCCGGCCGCAGCCGGTTGAGCACCTCCATTTCGAGGGCCAGATCGCTCTCGAACTGTTCGCGCAAGGTCTGGCCGATGCGCAACGATCCGATCCGCTGATAGTTCGGCAGGCCGTTGAGCAGCAGGATGCGGTCGGTGATGGTCTCGGCGTGACGCATCTCTTCGATGGACTCATCGCGAGTGTGGGAGGCCACCTCGGTCAGGCCCCAGTCGGCCTGCATCTTGGCGTGGAGGAAGTACTGGTTGATCGCGGTGAGTTCACTGGTGAGCTGCTCGTTGAGCAGTTTGAGAACCTCTGGGTCGCCTTGCATGATCACTCCCTCTGGTGTGAAGAACCGCGAACGCCCCCCGCGCCGATTGGGGCTTGATCATCGCTGTAACGCGCCGAATTCAATCTAGTGCAGGTCACCGGTCGCAGTGCGGTGTTTACCCGTGTCTCGGCGCGTCGAATCCACGCATCGGCATCGGTCCCCGGCGAGTTCTGATCGCCATGCGGGCCTGCGCGGTGCGCGGAACTTAGGTTAGACTCTACTAACATGAGACTTGCTTCGCCTAGCCGCCCTGCCGGCGTTTCGGGCAGTTGCACGTCGCAGCGCAACAATCCGCATTCGCTGGTGCTGGCGCTGGACTACCGCGTCGACGACATCGACCGGACCTGGTCGCTGATCCGCGACGACCACACCCCGCTTCTCGGGCTCGGAGCCCGCCATGCGGTGCTCTACACCGCGGTGTCCGAGCCGCAGCGGGTTCTGGTGACGATCGGTTTGCGTCACCGACTGTCGGTCAAGGAATTGCTGCGCTCCCCCGCCGTCTTCGAGTGGTTCGACCGCTCCGGGGTCAACGATCTGCCGGCGATCTTCGCCGGCGAGGTCACCGAGAAGATCGACCTGGCCCAGCCCGACCCCGATCGGCCCGGTTCACGGGGTTCGGAGGTGATCGTCGGGGTGGTGTCCACCGTCGCCGATCCCACGGACCTGATGGCAAAAGTGCATCGCGGGCTGGATCGGTTCGCCGACGCGGGCGTGCGCAAAGTGTGGGTATATCGGGCCGTCGACGACGGAAATGAGGTGATGACGCTGTTGGAGATCGACAACGCGGCGAGCGCGCAGCGCTGGATCGACCACCCCGACACCGCTGCGGAGTGGATGACCGAAGTGGGAGCCGGTGGCTACCCCGGACCGTTCGTCGGAAAGTTCGCTGCTGCAATCGATCTCATGACGCCTGCGGGCGACGGTCGGTAGGGGTAGAGCGATGTATGTGTGCCTGTGTGTCGGAGCCACCAATCAGATGGTGTCCGATGCTGTCGCCGCCGGCGCATCGACGTCGAAAGAGGTCGCCGCGATGTGCGGTGCGGGCGGCGACTGCGGCCGCTGCCGGTGCACCGTCCGCGGCATCATCGAAGCCACCTTGGCCGCTGCGCCGCCCGGTCCGTCCAACGGCTCGCTGCGCCACCTCTCCCTGGACATCACCCCGGTCGGATCCCACTGATCAGCGCCCGCCCCGCCGCCCGGTGAACTCCGCCAGTGCCTCGGCGTTGGCCTGCGCACCCATCAGTTCGGCGAACAACGCGTTCTCCCGCGCGGTGGCGGCCGCGACCTCCTCGCGCACCGGCGCGACCATGGCGGCCTTGACCGCCTTCAGGCTTGAGATTGGCCGGGAGGCAAGCACTTCGGCGTGACGACGCGCCTCGTCGAGCAGGACCTGCGGTTCGCACACCTTCCAGACCAGACCCATTCGCAGCGCTTCGTCGGCGTCGACCCATTCCGAGGACATCAGCAGCCAGGCCGCGTTCTGCCGTCCGATCAATTGGGGAAGCAGAAAGGAGGACCCGGCTTCCGGAGCCACCCCCAGGCTGGTGAACGGGCATTTCAGCCGGGCCGTCGCGGACATGAAGACCAGGTCGGCGTATCCGAGGATGGTGGCGCCGATGCCCAGGCCGACGCCGTTGACCGCGCAGATCAGCGGCTTGGGAAAGCCGGCCAGGGCCTCGACCAGTCCGGTGAAGCCGTACTTGCCTGCGGTGAACTGCGGGTCGCTGATCCGGGCCTGCATCTCGTTGAGGTCGGTGCCGGCGCTGAAGGAGCGCCCAGCGCCGGTCAAGAGCACGACGGCGACCTCCGGGTCGTCGGCGGCGGCCAGCAGCGCCTCGGCGGTGGCGTCGTAGAGCGCCTCGTTGAACGCGTTGAGCGCGTCGGGACGGTTCAACGTACAGGTCCGGACCCGGTTGTCGTCTTCGATCTGCAGGATCACCCGTGCAGCCTAGACCGGGCCCGATCGGCTCGCCGACCGGCAGCGGCCCCTAACGGACCAGGTCGACCTGGTGTCCGGCGCCGATCACGTCACCGATGACACCGGCCAGACGCCGGTAAGGCTTCTCACGCCCGCTGGAGGCGCGAAACACCAACCCGATCCGCCTGCCCGGGCGGGGTGCGGCGAAGTAGGCCAGCGCCAGCCCGCTGCGCTCGGCCTCCACCGCCACCGCCGTCTGCGGAATCAAGGTCACTCCCAGGCCGCCGGTGACGCACTGCACCGCCGTTGCCAGCGACGCCGCCCGGGTGTTGGCCAACTGCGCCCGCACTCCGGCATTGCGGCAGATGTCCAGCGCCTGGTCCCGCAGGCAGTGGCCTTCGTCGAGCAGCAGCAGCGGCAGGTCCGCCAGGGCGGTCGGTGGCACCCGCCGCTTACCGGCCAGCGCATGCCCCGGCGGGAGCGCCAACACGAAATCCTCGTCATAGATGGGTATTTCAGTCATTCCGGCGGCGTCCGCGGGCAGCGCGAGCAGTGCTGCATCCACTGCTCCCTCACGCAGCGCGGTGAGCAACCGTTCGGTCTGGTCCTCGATGACCCGCAGGTTCAGGTCCGGCAAGCGTTCGGCCAGTCCGGCCAGCACCGCGGGCAGCACGTAGGGCGCCACGGTCGGGATCAGGCCGAGCCGCAGGGTGCCCTGCAGCGGGTCGGCGACCCCGGCAGCCGCGGCCGAGAACTGCGCCGCCGCATCGAGCACGGCGTGGGCGTGGGCCAGCAACTGCTGTCCCTCCGCGGTCAGGAACACCCGCCGGGTGGACCGCTCGATCAGCTGGATGCCCAAACCGGACTCCAGCGACGACAAGGCCTGCGACAGCGTCGACTGGCTCAGTCCCAGGCCGGCCGCCGCGAGGCTGAAGTGGTGCTTCTCGGCGACGGCGGCGAACGCCCGCAGTCCCGCCAGCGTCGGCTGATAGCTTGAATCGGTCATGCCGATAAGTATAGTGCGAAGTATCACCTTTCATTTTTAATTGAGATAGGGCAACATGGAGTGTGCGGGCGTTGAGCTGAAGCGAGCGCCCGGAATTCTCACACAACGACTCACAACGAGGAGTGTCATGGCACTGCTGACAATCGGCGACCAGTTCCCGTCCTACCGGCTCAAGGCGGTTATCCCCGGCGACCTGTCCAAGGTCGATGCCAAGCAGCCGGAGGACTACTTCACCACCGTCACCAGCGACGACCACCCCGGCAAGTGGCGGGTGGTGTTCTTCTGGCCCAAGGACTTCACCTTCGTGTGCCCCACCGAGATCGCTGCCTTCGGCAAGCTGAACGACGAGTTCGCCGACCGCGACGCCCAGGTGCTCGGCGCCTCGATCGACAACGAGTTCGTGCACTTCCAGTGGCGCGCGCAGCACGAGGACCTCAAGACGCTGCCGTTCCCGATGCTGTCCGACCTCAAGCGCGAGTTGGTCGAGGCGACCGGTGTGCTCAACGCCGACGGTGTCGCCGACCGCGCCACCTTCATCGTCGACCCCAACAACGAGATCCAGTTCGTGTCGGTGACGGCGGGATCGGTGGGCCGCAACGTCGACGAGGTGCTGCGCGTGCTCGACGCCCTGCAGTCCGACGAGCTGTGCGCCTGCAACTGGAAGAAGGGCGACCCGACGATCAACGCCGGCGAGCTGCTCAAAGAATCGGTCTGACCCGGACCGAACGGTGTAGAGCGCCGGCGACGAGAAGGAGTAGCGCCATATGAGCATCGAGAATCTCAAGAACGCGGTCCCGGAATTCGCCAAGGACCTCAAGCTCAACCTGGGTTCGATCGCTCGCACCACGGCTCTCAACGAGGAGCAGCTCTGGGGCAGCCTGTTGGCCAGCGCCGCGGCGACACGTAACGCCACGGTGCTCACCGAGATCAGCGCCGAAGCAGCCGACAACCTCTCGGCGGAGGCCTACCAGGCCGCCCTGGGTGCGGCGTCGATCATGGGTATGAACAACGTGTTCTACCGGGGTCGGCACTTCTTGGACGGCGCCTACGACGACCTGCGGCCCGGGTTGCGGATGAACATCATCGGCAACCCGGGGGTCGACAAGGCCAACTTCGAGCTGTGGAGCTTCGCGGTCTCGGCGATCAACGGCTGCCAGGCCTGCGTCGCCTCCCACGAGCAGGTCGTCCGCGAGGCGGGCGTCGGCCGTGAGGCGCTGCTGGAGGCCCTCAAGGTCGCGTCGATCGTGGCCGGGGTGGCCCAGGCGATCTTCGCCGGGCAGGCGCTGCCGGAAGCGTCCGCCTAAGGACCGGTGCTGGCGCGGCTCAGTCGAACTCGGCTGGCCGCGCCAGCCGGTCCCGGGTCACCGGATCTTCCTGTCCGCCGTAGTAGCGGTCCAGTACCGCGCGAAAATCGCTGCAGCACTGAGGATCCTGGTGGCCGCCGTCGGCGCAGGCCCGGGCGAACAACGTCATCGACGAACGCAGTTTGATGTCGTCGGGCCGGCCCAGAATCTCCTGGACGGCTCTGCCGTGCACCGCGTTGATCAACTGCGCGCACTCATGCAGCCGCGGACCGAGCAGTTCGTGGGACAGGTAGGCGCGTGCCTCTGCCACGGAGGCGATGCCGTAGCGCTGGGCCATCGCGCTGCTGCCGAGGCCGGCGAGCTGCGGAAAGATGAACCACATCCAGTGGCTACGCTTGCGCCCGTCACGCAACTCGGCGACCACGGTGTCGTAGACGTGTGCTTGCGCGTCGACGAAACGCTGCAGCCCGAACGACTCGGAATGATCAGCCATGACACCAACCGTGGCACAGTTCGATGGGACAGTGAAGGAGTCAGATGCCGGTGACGCGACGACGATTCCCCAGAGTCCACGACCTGGCGCCGCTGATCCGATTCCGTCGGCCCCGGCTGAACCGCACCGCGCAGCGTCTTGATGCCGCGGTGACCGTCGAGGATCTGCGCCGCCTCGCCAAACGGCGCACCCCCAAGGCCGCCTTCGACTACACCGACGGTGCGGCCGAGGAGGAGGTGTCCCTCGACCGGGCCCGCCAGGCCTTCCGCGACATCGAGTTTCATCCGGCGATCCTGCGTGATGTCACCGATGTCGACACCAGCCGCGAGGTGCTCGGGGCATCGGTGGCCTTGCCGTTCGCCATCGCGCCCACCGGGTTCACCCGGCTGATGCACACCGCGGGAGAGATGGCCGGCGCCCGGGCCGCCGAGGCCGCCGGCATCCCGTTCTCGCTGTCGACGCTGGGCACCGCCTCGATCGAGGAGGTCGCGGCGGCCGCTCCCGATGTGCGCCGCTGGTTCCAGCTCTACATCTGGCGCGACCGCGACCGGTCGATGGCACTGTTGGGCCGCGCCGCCGAGGCCGGCTACGACACCCTGCTGGTGACCGTGGACTGTCCGGTTCCCGGCGCGCGGCGTCGCGACACCCGCAACGGCCTGACCATCCCGCCGGCCCTGACGCTGCGCACGGTGGCCGACGCCGCCGTCCACCCGGCCTGGTGGTTCGACCTGCTCACCACCGAGCCGCTGGCCTTCGCGTCGCTGGACCGCTGGTCGGGCACCGTGGCGGAATACATGGACACCATGTTCGACCCGAGCATGACCTTCGACGACCTGACCTGGGTCCGGTCTCAGTGGCCGGGCCGGTTCGTCGTCAAGGGCATTCAGACCCTCGCCGACGCCCGCGCCGTCGTCGATCTCGGTGTGGACGGCATCGTGTTGTCCAATCACGGCGGCCGTCAGCTCGACCGCGCGCCGGTGCCGTTCGCACTGCTGCCCGAGGTGGCGCGCGAAGTCGGGGACGACACCGAGATCCTGCTGGACACCGGGATCATGTCCGGCGCCGACATCGTCGCGGCGATCGCGCTGGGCGCCCGATGCACGTTGATCGGCCGGGCCTACCTGTACGGGCTGATGGCCGGCGGCCAGGCCGGGGTGGACCGCGTCATCGAGATCCTCGCCGAGCAGATCCGGCGCACCATGCGCCTGCTGGGAGTCCGCGAGCTGGCAGAGCTCTCACCGCAGCATGTCACCCGGCTGCAGCGTTCGGTGCGGCGGTAACACCGCGCTCAGAACGCCGGTGCCCGCGTCACAATAGCGGCGATCATGTCGGTCAGTACCCCCGCTCGGCCGCTGATGTGTTCACCGCAGGCCTTGACGTCGATCACGGTGTCGGCCACGGCGTCGAGGACCCGCTCGCAGGTGTAGCCGTCGGTGCCCAAGGTGTAGGTCTGCGAGATCCGGGGCGCGTCGCCCGCGACGTCCCCGAGTTCCCAGGTGTAGGTGTTGTGGTCGGGATAGGTCACGGTCACCGTCTGTCCCACACACTCCCGCCACCGAGGCACCGACCGCTCGACGAACGCGGCGGCCTGGCCCGACTTCGGAGCGAAGACCGCGATGTCCTGATCCACGAAGGGCCGCCCGTTAACCCCGGCACGCTGCAGGCCGCCGGGCTCCTCCAGGACCTTCCACGCCGCCTGTCGAATCTGGCTGCCCGGGTACACCTCCCCCATCCCCGGGTAGAGCACGCCCAGACATTCCGGCCGCGACAACTCGACGGAACCGGACGGCTTGAAAGCCTCGAGGTCGGCCTGCACGGTCACCATGCCCGGGGTGGCCATCACGGCCGCGACGTCGGTGTCGTCGACCAGGACCGGTGCGGCCGGCTCCGAGGGCGTGCGGGCGATCCCGACCGCCACCGCGCCTCCGGCCGCCACGGCCACCACGGCACCGGCGATCGACAGCTTCGTCTTCGACCACCCCCCGAGCCGCCAGCGGCGACCGGTGGATTCCGCATCCGCAGCAGTCGGGGCGCCCGGCGATGGCGGGGTGATCGCCGGCCGAGGTCCGGTCACCGCGGCGACCGGCATCCCGACGGTGGCCGCAGTGAAGCTCGGATCGTTGGCGGCCAGGACGGCATCGACGTCGGCACGGGTGCGCACCGTGACGTCCGGCCGGTCGCGCAGGCGGCACAGCAGCTGAAGGATGTCGTTGCGCACCGTCGGATCGTGGCAGTCCTCGTCCAGCCGGGATCGGAGCTCGAACACCAGCTCGGCCTGCTTTCGGTAACTGAGTTCGGGTCCCGACAGGTCCGAGGAGAGCCGCATCAGATAGGCGAAGGGAACGGTCGGCTCCTCCGGCAACTGCGCGGGCAGCGGCCCGGCGCGGAGCGAGAGGCTTCTCATCGCGGCGACCAGTCGGGCATCGGTAGCGGCATTGCAGTGTCGGTAGTCGATGATCTGGGTGGCGGCCAGCGGTGTGACCCGCACACTGTCGACCGGGCCGATCTGCACCGGCAGCACCGGCCGGAGCAGCGCACGCGCGTAGGCCAGTTCCGCCTGACAGGGTTTGGATCTCAGTGAATTGTTCGACAGTGCGACGACGAATACCGTGCAGCTACGAATGCGCTCCAGAATCGCCTGCCACCATGCTTCGCCCCCACCCAGCTCCTCATCCAGCCACACCCGCTGCTCGGCGCCGCGCAGGACCGTGACCAACGGGTCGACCAGCGCCCTATCTTGGCTGGCGTAACTGACAAACAGCATGATCCCTCTCCGGGCCCGTGTGCTCCGAAAGCGAACCGATCAGTCTCCATATTGCAAGACCGATGGCAGACATCGGTCATCAGGTGTCCGGGTTAGTGTACGAGGGGACATCACGTCCGCGCGACGGGTCGAGCGGCCCTGGAAGGAGCAACGTTGATGAGCGGTTCCGCGGCCGAGTCGAGGGCCCCCGGTGGGCCGGGTCGCGACGCACCGCCGCCGGCGACTTTCCAGCACAAGCTGCTGACCGGTCTGACCGATCCGCACTGGTACTGGGCGCTGATACCGGCGGGGATCGCGGCCTTCGCGCTGGGCATGTGGGGCTACGGATCCTACGGGCACGGCGATCATTCGATTTCCGACGCGGTCTACGGTGCGGTCAAGCTGTTCTTCCTGCACGCCGCTCCGCAACCGGAGAACAACGTCGGTATCGCGCTGGACATCGCCCGCTTCTTGGCGCCTCTGGTCGCCGGGTGGGCAGCGCTCATCGCAGTGGTCTCGGTGTTCCGTGATCGCGTACAGCAATTGCTGATCCCGTTCAAGCACGGGCATGTGGTGGTCTGTGGACTGGGCTTCGCGGGGTTCGAATTGGTCCGCAAGTTGCGTGCTGCCGGTTACCGGGTGGTCGTGATCGAATCCGACGAGGCCAATCCTCGGATCAGGACCTGCCGCAACTGGGGGTTCCCGGTCGTCATCGGGGATGCGCAGCTGAGCGCGACCCTGGAAGCTGCCGGCGTCCGACGAGCGTCCCGGTTGCTCGCGGTGACGTCGGACAGCGTCGCCAACACCGAAATCCTCACGCTGGCGCGCCGATTGGCCGACCACTCCGGCCGTTCCCGACGGATCTTCGGCCGCAACGGCGGTCACGTTCCGCGCTGCCTGGCGCGTATCGACGATCCGGGGTTGTGCGTGCTGCTGCGGATTGCGGAGTTCAATCGCGGTGACGAGCAGTCGGTCGTCGATTTCTTCAACATCGACACCGTCGCCGCCCGGCTTCTGCTGGACCAGCACCCCATACAGGCCCGGTACCCGCATATAGCGGTCGCTCACCTCGACGGCATCGGTTCGGAGGTGGTCTTCCAAGCAGCCCGGCACTGGCACGCCGAACGCCCCGATGACCAGCCACTGCCGGTGACGGTGATCGACGATCATGCCTCCGACAAAGTGGCCGCGCTGATCGCCCGGCACCCCGCGCTGGAGGAGATCTGCGCCTTCAGCTACGCCTCGACCTCGATGCGTGATATCGACCGGTTGGCGCAGGAAACCGACCGGCCGATCACCCATGCCTATGTGACCGGCTATCGCGATGAGCGCAACGTGGAGGCGGCGTTGAATCTGCGCCGCGTCCTCCCCGACTCGGTTCCGGTCGTCGCGACGATCTCGCGGGCCTACGGAGTGGCCGAACTGCTGGAGGAGAAGGCGACACCCGGCGGGGCCGGGGTCACCGTGTTCAGGACTCTGCAGGAGACCTGCAGCGTGGAACTCGTCGAGGGTGGATCGCTGGAGGCCGTCGCCCAGGAAATCCACCGGCGCTACTGCCTGATGCAGCCCGAGGGTGCTCCCACACCGCCCCCGTGGCCGGAACTGGCCGACGCGCTGAAGGAGTCGAGCCGGGCCCAGGCGCGCCACATCGGGGTAAAGCTGCGCAGCATCGGCTGTGTCATCGCTCCGCTACGCAACTGGCAGGCCAAGGACTTCCAGTTCACCGACGCCGAGCTGGACAAGTTGGGTTCCATGGAGCACGACCGGTGGATGCAGGAAAAACTCGCCGCCGGATGGACCCTGGGCGATGAGGACCCCGTACTCAAGAAGGACCCGCACCTGGTGCCGATGGCGGAGCTGCCTCCCGACGTCGCAGAGGTGGACCGCATCTTCGTCCGGGCGATCCCCGAGATGCTGGCCGCGGTCGGTCTGGAGATCGTCGACGTCACGCAGAGCGCGCCGAGGTACCCGGCGTGCGACCTGGCCCGCTGACGTAGGGCCGCCGCTTGCGGGTTTGCCGCGCCGCAGACGGGGGTAGACCCCCGCGGTGCACACCCACAAGGAACTGGTGCGCCGGCTGCTCCGGCGGGCAGGAAAGACGTACGCACAGGAGGCCGGCATCCGGTTGCGCAACCAGCCGATGCCGCTTTTTCAGCTGCTGACCCTGTGCATGCTCGCCAGCAAGCCGATCGACGCCGCTATCGCGGCCCGGGCGGCGCGTGAGCTGTTCCGAAGCGGCCTGCGCACCCCGCACAAGGTCCTCGAGGCCGATCGCCGCACCATGATCGAGGCGATGGGCCGCGCCCATTACCGCCGTTACGACGAGAGTTCGGCCACGCGGCTGGTCGAGATCGCCGAAGCCGTGCAGCAGGACTATCGCGGCGACCTACGCCTGCTGGCCGAGCGCAGCGGTCGCAATGTAGAGGCAGCCGTTCAGCTGCTCAAGGGTTTCAAGGGAATCGGTGACACCGGCGCCAGCATCTTCCTTCGGGAGGTCCAAGATGTCTGGCCCTGGGCCCGGTCCACTTTTGATGACCTCGCGCTGGCTGCAGCACGCGATCTCGGGTTACCCGGTGACGCAAGCGAACTCGGGGCGCTGTCACGTGGAGGCAATGCCGAGCTCGCCGCGGCACTGGTGCGCTACTCCATCGATGCCGACGTCCGCGAGCGGCTTGTCGATTGAGCGAACACCCGACCGGATCGCCGGTAGGGTGACTGGTTACGTCGCCCAGAGCGGAGGATCTCGTGCCGGCATCAACCCCATTCGTCATCGTCGGCGCCGGTCTGGCCGGCGCCAAGGCCGTGGAAGCATTGCGCGACAAGAACTTCGACGGACCCATCGTGCTTCTCGGCGAGGAGCAGCAGCTTCCCTACGAGCGCCCGCCGCTGTCCAAGGAGTTCCTGGCCGGCAAGAAGGCTCTCGGCGACTTCACCGTGCACCCCCAGGACTGGTACCGCGAGCACGATGTCGACCTGCGGGTGGGCGCCCGCGTGGTGGGTTTGGACCCGACCGGTCACACGGTCAGATTGGCCGACGGCACCAGCCTGGACTACGCGAAGCTGCTGCTGGCCACGGGATCGCGCTCGCGGCGGGTGCCGATCCCGGGCGCCGACGCCGGCGGCGTGCACTATCTGCGCACGATCGATGACGCGTCGGCGCTGGACTCCGCGCTGGCGGCGGGTAGCTCACTGGCGGTGGTGGGCGCCGGCTGGATCGGTATGGAGGTGGCCGCCAGCGCACGACAGCGCGGCGTCGACGTGACGGTGGTGGAGACCGCCGCGCTGCCGCTGCTGGCCAGCCTGGGCACCGAGAACGGCGCCGTGTTCGCCGACCTGCACCGTGAGCACGGCGTGGACCTACACCTGGGATCGGCCGTCTCGGAGGTCACCACGTCCGGCGGTGCCGCCACCGGGCTGCGATTGGGCGACGGCTCGCAGATCCATGCGGGCGCGGTGTTGGTCGCCGTCGGCGCCCAGCCCAATATCGAACTGGCCCAACAGGCCGGTCTTGCAATCGGTGACGGCGGTGTCCTGGTGGACGCGGGACTGCGCAGCAGCGATCCCGACATCTACGCGGTCGGTGACATCGCGGCTGCACAACATCCGTTGCTGGGTACCCGGATCCGCACCGAACACTGGGCGAACGCACTCAAGCAGCCCGCGGTCGCGGCGGCCGGCATGCTCGGCGAGACGGCGGAATACACCGAACTGCCCTACTTCTTCACCGACCAGTACGACCTCGGAATGGAATACGTCGGGCACGCGCCCGGCTACGCCCGCGTGGTGTTCCGCGGTGACGTCGCCGGGCGTGAGTTCACCAGTTTCTGGCTCGGCGAGGACAACCGGGTGCTGGCCGGGATGAACGTCAACATCTGGGAAGGCCTCGACGACATCAAGGCTCTGATCAAGACGCAGGCACCTGTGGATCCCGACCGGCTGGCCGATCCCCGGGCTCCGCTGGGCGAACTGTCCACCTGAGCGCCGGCGTTCGCGTCACCGTAACGCCGCGGTGCCGTCCTCGTGGACGTCGACGGCTGCGCCGGCGATGTCCTCACGCACGCTGGATTCGGCGACGTCCGCATCGCGGATCACCGCCAGGGTCCGAGCGCCCTCGGGGGTCCGGACCGCCACAAACACCTGCTGGGCGCAGCCGTCCCGGTCGAACGGGGTCGTCCAGGACTCCACCGTGCCGCCGCCCTGCCATTGCGCGATCCCCTTGCGAGTGGCTTGGGCGTCGACCGCGGGTTGGACGTCCTCCCAGCGGAATCCGGCTCCGGGCGGCTCGGTGCCGTACACCCCGAAGCTGTGCTTGGTCAGATAACCGCCGTTGGCGCTGATCAGGCCGCGTCGGCCCGGGTGGGCGACCAGCAGTTCGGCCAGGGTGGCGATCGAATGCATCACATAGTTGTTCCACGGCCCGCCGGCAAACGTCAGCCCGCCGGTCACCGTCAGCGGCCGGTCGGGGTCGTCGGTGGGCAGTCCGAGTTCGTTCGCGGCGACTTGGACCGCCGACGGGAAGCACGAATACAGGTCCACATAATCGATTTCGCCGATCGCGCCCGCGCCGGCCAGTTCCACGGCGCGGGCCCCGGCGATCCGGATCGCCGGCGAGGTGTGCAGTTCGGCCCGTTCGGCGATCGCGTAGGTGTCGTGGGCGTCGGCGCCGGCCTGTGGAAAGACCCAGCGCTCCGCCGGGATCCGCAGCTCGGTGGCGACCCGCGCGGAGGTGAGCACCAGCGCAGCGGCCTGGTCGACCATATTGTTGGAGTTCATCAATTTGGTGTAAGGCCAGCTGATCATCCGGTTCTTCGGCCCGGGCTGCCAGATCTCTTCAGCGCCAACGGGTTCACGGATCCAGGCGTGCGGGTTGTCGACCGCGACCGCGTTGAACCGCGACCACAGCTCACCGATGCGCCGACGATGGCCGTCAACGCTCTCCCCCGCAGCGATGCGCAACGCCTGCTCGAACAACGGGTAGACGTAGGCGGGCCGGTCCAAGCCGATACCTTCCTCGGCCGGGCCCGACAACGGCACGTCCTCGCCTTCGCATTCGGCCATCGGGACGGTTTCGTCCTGCCGGGTCCAGGCCAGCTTGCTGCCGGCGGCCCGCAGCCGGGTTCGGGTGCGCCACATCTCACCACCGGCCAGCAGCACCACCCCCGCACGGCCTGACTGGATGTCCAAACAGGCCCGATTCACCAGCGCCTGCGGCACATTGCCGCCCACCGGGGTGTAGCGGGTGGCCGGCCGGTCGGCACCGATCCGCTGGGCGAGCAGCGCGCCCGGATCGCGGTAGCGCGCCGAGAACAGGTTCACCACCCGGATCGAGTCGACGGCGCGCAGCACCCGGTCTTCGGCGGCACGGCGCGCCGCCGCCGCCATCAGATCGACGGGTTCGACGGGTTCGCTGTGGTCGGGATGGTTGATCTGGCCGTAGCCGATCAGCACCGGTGTCCGGGGGTCTACGGGCATGGGCGTAAGACTAATCGGCACCGAACAGCACACCGTCGGCGATCAACCGCTCCGTTGTCTCGTCGTCGAATCCGAGCAGCGTGCGGCAGATCGCGCGGGTGTCCTGACCGGGCAGCGGAGCGGGCCGTTGCGGCGCGGGCGGGATGTTGCGGAACGGTGCGGGACCGGTCTCAGCCGGCAACGGATGCTCGATCAGCGGATGGGTCATCTCGGCGTACACCGAACGGTGGGCCAGTTGCGGGTCTTCGGCGATGTCGGGCGGCCGGTTCATCGGAGCGGCCGCCACCCCGGCCGCCTGCAGCAGCTGCCCGACGTCGGCCGGGGCGCGCCGGCCGGTGTGCCGACTCAGCTGCTCCACCAGCTCCGCGCGGTGGGCAATGCGGGCCGCACCGGTGTTGAAGCGCGGATCGGAGGCCAACCGCTCATCTTCGAAAGCCACCGCGACACAACGCCAGTCCTCATCGGTGCGGATCGAGATCACGCACCATTCGTCATCACCCGAGCACGGGCAGACCAGGTCTAGCCCGGTGTCCGGTTGTACCGCCGCTCCCCCGGCCCGGGCGACATAGCAGGTGTCGAGTTGGTTGACGGCGGCCTCGGCCTGCGAGACGTGGACGTGGACTCCGGCGCCGCTCTGCCGGGCGGCGATCAGTGCGGCCAGCGCCCCGATTGCGGTGACCCGCGCGACCACGTGGTCGGGAAAGACGGTGGTGGCGTCGTAGAAGGGGTGCCGGCCCGGATCCGAGGTGGCATCGGGGTCGGCCCACAACGCGGTGACGCCGGTGGTGGCGCGCACCAGCGGGCCATACCCCATACGGTCGCTCCACGGCCCGGTCTGGCCGAACGCACTGCTCTCGGCGAGCACCACCCGCGGATTGATACCGCGCAGGGTGTCGTAGGAAAATCCCAGGGCGGCAAGTGTTCCCGGCTTGAAGTTGGCGAACACCGCGTCAGCGCCGCCGACCAGGCGGCCGAAGATCTCCTTGCCGGCC
The DNA here is from genome assembly GCF_002086285.1 of Mycolicibacter kumamotonensis. Taxonomy (GTDB): domain Bacteria; phylum Actinomycetota; class Actinomycetes; order Mycobacteriales; family Mycobacteriaceae; genus Mycobacterium; species Mycobacterium kumamotonense. Next base: position 44,373 of record NZ_MVHU01000015.1, read on the forward strand.
GGGTTGCGCAGGTCCAGGCCGAACCCCAAGTTGTTGCGGTGCGTCCAGGCGAACGATTCGCTCATCGCCGATCCGGGGCGAGTCTGCCGCAGGCCGTCGGGGTAGGCCGCGCTCTCCACCTTGATGACCTCGGCGCCCAGGTCGCCGAAGAGCCGACTGGCTTCCCCGCCGGCCACGATGACCCCCAGGTCGACGATCCGGACGCCGTCGAACGGCCGGGCTCCGCTCACGCCGCCGGATGCCGGCCCGACCGGCGGGCGGGCTCGCCAGCCGGTGTTCGGGCCGCCGAGGGCCGGTGCCGGGCTGCGGAAGCCGGCCCGGTGATCGTCGACCACGTAGTAGCCGGTCGGGATCAGCGCGGTGCGGCCCGGGGCCAGTTCGGCGTGGGTTGCGGCCCCGGCCGCCGCGAAGTGTTCGCCGGCCAGCACCTGCGCCGGTTCGCCCACGGCGGCGATCGGCACTCCGCGGGCCTGCCCGGCCGCAACCAGCTCGGCCATGTCCTGATCGGCGAACAGGTTGCGGACCAGCACGCTGATCTGTGGCCAGACCGCGAATCGCTCGCCGATCACCCCGAATTTGGGGTCGGCGTACTCCGCGGGCTCCCCCAGCCAGCTCCAGAGGCCGCGCCACTGGCGCGGGGACAGCACACACAGCCGGACGTAGCCGTCCCGGCACGCGTAGATCGGGTAGGCGTCCTGGTTCCGGGGCCGACCACGCCACCGGCTCGCTCCGCTGCGGGCCGCGGCGACCTGGCCCTGGGCGCCGAATATCGGGTCGAGCACCGTGACCACTGCGTCGAAACGCGAGAAGTCGATGTAATCTCCTGTGCCGCAACGCAACCTGTTGTAGTAGGCGACCAGCACCGCCCAAGCGGCCTGGACCGCAGCGGTCGCCGAGGCTATCCCGGCCGGTGGCAGCACCGGCGTTCCGGTGGTCGGGCCGGATCGGGACAGCGCACCGGAGAGGCCGTAGAGCACCGCGTCGGTGGCCTGCCACGGTGAACGCGGCCCGCTCGTCCCGAAGTCGGTGACCGACATCGTCACCAGGTGGCCGAACCGGTCGGCCAGCTCCGCACACGAGGTCCCGAAAAGCCAGGTCCCGACGTCGGCGCCGTACCCCGGCCGGCCGCTGTCCACCACGATGTCGGCGGTCGCCGCCAGTTCGTCGAACCGGCGGCGGTCGGCCTCATCGGCCGGATCCAAGGTCACGCTCCGCTTATTGGCGTTGTGCAGCGCGAACGAGATGCTCACGCCGCCCAGCAGCGGAGGAGCGGTGCGCGCCGAACTACCGCCCGGGGGCTCCACTTTGAGCACGTCGGCCCCCAGATCGGCGAGCAACCGGGTGACCGCGTCCGCGTCACCCCCGGCCAGATCGAGGACGCGAACAGATTCCAGCAGCACCCTGACAGGGTATTGAATGGTTGCCGGGGCTCCGCTTCGACGCGGACAATCGCAGAGATGAGTGCAGAGACCACGCCGCCGGCACCGCCTGCGATCTCAGACGATGAACTGGCACGCATCGACGCCTACTGGCGTGCCGCCAATTATCTGTCGGTGGGCCAGATCTATCTGCTGGACAATCCGCTGTTGACCGAGCCGCTGCGGCCCGAGCATGTCAAGCCCCGGCTACTTGGCCACTGGGGTACCACGCCCGGGCTCAATCTGCTGTACGCCCACCTGAACAGGATCATCCGCGACCGCGACGCCGACGTCATCTTCGTCACCGGCCCCGGCCACGGCGGGCCGGCGCTGGTGGCCAACGCCTACCTGGAGGGCACCTACAGCCAGGTGTACACCGGGATCGAGGAGAACACCGACGGGATACGAAAATTGTTCCGGCAGTTCTCTTTTCCCGGCGGGGTACCCAGCCACGTCGCCGCCGAGACGCCGGGCTCCATCCACGAGGGCGGCGAGCTCGGCTACGCGCTGGTGCACGCCTTCGGTGCCGCCTTCGACAACCCGGAGCTGGTGGTGGCCTGTGTCATCGGCGACGGCGAGGCCGAGACCGGGCCGCTGGCGGCCAGCTGGCATTCCAACAAATTCCTCAACCCCGCCGTCGACGGCGCGGTGCTGCCCATCCTGCATCTCAACGGGTACAAGATCGCCAATCCGACTGTTCTGGCCCGGATCCCGCAATCGGAGTTGGAGGCGCTGCTGCGCGGGTACGGGTACCGGCCGATCACCGTCGCCGGCGACGACCCGGCCGTCGTGCACCGGTTGCTCGCGGCGGCACTCGACGACGCGTTCGACGACATCGCGGTGATCCGGCGAACCGCGCGCACCGACAACGCGACCATGCGGCCGGTGTGGCCGATGATCGTGCTGCGCACCCCGAAGGGCTGGACGGGGCCGGCAATCGTGGACGGCACGCAGGTGGAGGGCACCTGGCGGGCGCATCAGGTGCCGCTCGCACAGACCCGTACCGACCCCGAGCACCGCAGGCAACTGGAGGAATGGTTGCGCAGCTACCGTCCCGCGGAGCTGTTCGACGAATCCGGCCGGCTGCGCCCGGAGCTGGCGGCGTTGGCGCCGCGCGGGAATCGGCGGATGAGCGCCAGTCCCCACGCCAACGGCGGGCTGCTGCTGCGCGACCTCGACCTGCCGGACTTTCGTGACTACGCCGTTCCGGTGAGCACACCGGCCACCGAGACCCACGAGGCCACCCGGGTGCTGGGGGCGTACCTGCGCGACGTGATCGATCGCAACCGCGACCGGTTCCGCTTGATGGGTCCCGACGAAACCGCCTCGAACCGTCTTTCGGCGGTGTTCGAGGCGACCGACCGGGTCTGGATGTCGGCGATCGATCCCGGCGACGATCACGTCGCCCCCGACGGGCGGGTTCTGGAGGTGCTGTCGGAACACCTGTGCCAGGGCTGGCTGGAGGGCTATCTGCTGACCGGCCGGCACGGGCTGTTCAACTGCTACGAGGCGTTCGTGCACATCGTCGACTCGATGTTCAATCAGCACGCCAAGTGGCTGGCCGTAAGCCGCGAGCTGCCGTGGCGGCGGCCGATCGCCTCGCTGAACTATCTATTGACCTCCCACGTCTGGCGACAGGACCACAACGGGGCGTCACACCAGGACCCCGGATTCATCGACCTGGTGGCCAACAAGCGCCCCGAGGTGGTGCGGGTCTACCTGCCGCCGGACGGCAACACCCTGCTGTCGGTGACCGATCATTGCCTGCGCAGCCGCAACTACGTCAACGTGATCGTCGCCGGAAAGCAGCCGGCGCTGGCCTATCTGAACGTGACCGAGGCGGTGGCGCACTGCACCCGGGGCCTGGGCATCTGGGACTGGGCCGGCACCGCCGCCGGTGAGCCCGACGTGGTGCTGGCCTGCGCCGGCGACATCCCGACCCTGGAAACACTGGCTGCCGCCGACATCCTGCGCCGGGAGTTGCCCGACCTGGCCGTGCGGGTGGTCAACGTGGTGGACATCATGCGGCTGCAGCCTGCGACTGAACATCCACATGGCTTGCCCGACAACGAGTTCGATGCCTTGTTCACCCGCGACAAGCCGGTGATCTTCGCCTATCACGGCTACGCCTGGCTGATCCACCGGCTCACCTATCGGCGGACGAACCACGACCAGATGCACGTGCGTGGCTACCGGGAGCGCGGCACCACCACGACACCGTTCGACATGGTGATGCTCAACGACCTGGACCGCTTCCATCTGGTGATGGACGTCATCGATCGGGTGCCGGGCCTGGGTGAACGCAGTGCGGTGCTGCGCCAGCAGATGGTCGACGCCCGGCTCGCCGCCCGGCTCTACACCCGCGAGCACGGCGAGGACGACCCCCGCATCACCGACTGGACGTGGCGAACCGGCATGGCCGAAGCCGACGGCGAGATAAGGTGACGGCCATGATTGCTCACCCGTCACCGATGTCCCGCAAGGCGGCGGCGCTGCTGGGCGCCCTCATCGCCGCGGCCGCGGCCTCGACCGCCGCCCCGGCCGGCGCGGTCCCGGACCTCACCAAGGTGCCGGTGCGCTACGACCTGACCGGGACCGGTGTCGCCGGCTACATCACCTACCAGACCCAGAACGGGCAGGCGCACGCCACCAACGCGCCGCTGCCCTGGTCGATCCAGTTGAACGGCTCCAAGACGAACATGGCCAGTCCCGCCTCCTACTCGCTGAGCGCCCAGGGCGTCGGTCCGGGAACGCTGAGCTGCACGGTCAGCGTCGACGGCAAGGTGGTCAGCCAGAACACCGCGGCCGGCAACCCGGCGCGGGTGCTGTGCGAGACCCACGGGCCGCGCTGACCCGCGCGAGGCCGGCCGCAATCGGCGAAACAACGCCCGGGCCGGGCCGCGGGTAGAATCCCGTCCAATGCCTTGCCACGATCTCGCGGCGCCCGGGGGGCGGCATCCGTTGTTGTCGCAACTCTCGGCGTTGCACCAGTTTCGCGCCTTCGTCGACGTCGCCGTCGTCGTGGTGGTGTTGGCGCTGGCCAATCTGGTCGCGCATTTCACCACGCCCTGGGCGGCGGTCGCCACCGTTCCCGCGACCGCCATCGGCCTGGTGGTTCTGGTCCGCTGCAACGGCCTGAGCTGGGCCGAACTGGGTTTGGGCCGCGCGCACTGGAAGTCCGGAGTCGGCTACGCCCTAGCCGCGGTGCTGCTGGTGGTGTCGGTGGTCGCCGTCGGCGCCCTGCTGCCCGTGACCCGGCCGCTGTTCCTGAACAATCACTACGCCACCGTTTCCGGGGCCGTGGTGGCCTCGATGCTCGTCATCCCGCTGCAGACCGTCATCCCCGAGGAGCTGGCCTTTCGCGGTGCGCTGCACGGCGCGCTGCACCGGGCCTGGGGTTTCCGCGGGGTCGCCGCGGCCGGCTCACTGCTGTTCGGGCTCTGGCACATCGCCACCTCGCTGGGGCTCACCAGCAGCAACGTCGGCTTCACCCGGCTGTTCGGGGGTGGATTTATGGGCATGGTGGCCGGGGTGTCGCTTGCGGTGCTGGCCACCGCGGCGGCCGGTTTCGTGTTCAGCTGGCTGCGCCGGCGCAGCGGCAGCCTCATCGCCCCGATCGCACTGCACTGGTCGCTCAACGGGGTGGGCGCACTGGCCGCTGCCCTGGTGTGGCAGCTGTCCGCCTGACCGGCGGTAGCGCCGACGCCGGCGGTTCACGCCAACAGCACCGCCGCCCCCGCGATCCGGCCGGCCTCCAGATCGGCCAGTGCCCGGTCCGCTTCACCTAGCGAATACTCCGGTGTGGTCACGTCGATGTGGTGTGTCGCGGCGAAGTCGAGGAACTCGCGGGCGTCGGCGCGGGTGTTGGAGGTCACCGACCGGATCTGGCGTTCGCGGAACAGGTGGCGCTGGTAGTTCAGCGGCGGGATGTCGCTGAGGTGGATCCCGGCGATCGCGCAGGTGCCGCCGGCATCCAAGGCCTCACAGGCCGGCAGCACCAGCTCGCCGACGGGTGCGAACAGGATCGCCGAATCCAGGGGCACCGGCGGCGGGTCGCTCGCCCCCTGCGCCGAGGCCGCACCCAACCGCAGCGCCAACTCCCTGGCCCGCTGGCCGCGGGTCATCACGTGCACCTCTGCGCCGCGGGCGAGTGCGACCTGCGCGGTGATGTGCGCACTGCCGCCGAACCCATAGAGCCCGAGCCGGCCGCCGGGTGGCAGGTCGGCGCGTGCCAGCGCCCGATAGCCGATGATGCCCGCGCACAGCAGCGGCGCCAATTCGCTGTCGCTGTAACCGCTGGGCAGGGGATGGGCGAATGCCGCAGGGACGGTGGCGAACTCGGCGTAGCCTCCGTCCTCGTCCCAGCCGGTGTAGCGCGACTGCGGACATAGATTCTCAGCGCCCCGGCGACAGTACCGGCAGGACCCACAGGTGTGCCGCAGCCAGGCGATCCCCACCCGGTCACCCACGGCGAAGTCCGCACCGGCTTCGGCGCCGACCTCGACGACCTCGCCGACCACCTCGTGGCCGGGTGTCACCCCGGGGCGGTGAGCCGGTAAGTCACCCTCGACGACGTGCAGATCGGTGCGGCACACCCCGCAGGCGCGTACCGCCACAAGCAGTTCCGACGGCTGCGGCCGCGGCATAGCGGTGCTGACTCGGCGCAGTGGCTTGCCGGCGATCGGGCCGGGCTGCTGCACCCGCCAGGCACTCATGGTCACGTTGGACTGCGGTGTGCCCATGACGCCATTCTGCGCGCCGTTGCCCCGAAACGGGTTAGCGTTTACGCACCAGCCCGAGCAGCCACAGCAGCAGGATCGACCCCAGGGTCGCGGTGAACAGGGTGAACCACCAGCCGCCGGACGCGGTGTCGAATCTGAAGCTCAGCAGGAACCCGCCCAGCAACGCACCGCATATCCCGGTGATGATGTTCATCAGGATGCCGGAGGCACCACGGTTGATGACTTTGCCGGCGATCCACCCGGCGATAGCCCCGATGATGATGTAGCCGACCCAGCCCACACTGGTTAGCGTGGTCGAACGCTCGGCCAGAAAGCCGTTCGCCGCCACCACATCCCATTGCGCATTCATGGCGCCAGGCTAATCGGTCTGCTAGCGCCGCGGGGGCGACTGCGATCAGCCGGTGATCACGGCGCCGGGGCCGGAGCGGGCTCCGGCGCGGGCGCAGGCGCGGGAACACCCGGGACGCCGGGCACCGGGGCCGGCTCAGCCGGTGCGGCGGGCAGCGGGCGGATCGATTCCGTCAGCGCCTGGGCCGCGCCGCGGTCCACCGGGTTGTTCGCGGTACCCAACCACACCACGAACCAGCGCTCGGCCTGGGCCGCGGTGCTGCCGTCGGCCGGCGGCACACCGATCACGCCGCTCCAGATCTGGCCGACGGGTTTGGCGGGGTCGGTGAACTTGACCTCGTAGTAGGACGCGCTACCGGTCAGCCCGCCCCCGGCCAGCGGGGTGCTCTCCTGGTTGGCGCGGGTCCCGGGATAGGGCATGAAGAACTCGCCCATGTCCGAGCCCAGGCGGGTGGCGGCCTTGGCGTTGTCGGTCTCGGCGCTGGCGTAGAGCCGCTGGTCGAGCTTGCCGAGCACGATCCGGGTGTCGTTGGCCACCGGCGCCGGCTGCCCCGGCAACAGCGGCTCGCCGGTCTTCTTGCTCAGCAACGAGGACCCGTATTCGAGGTGGCTGGTGTCGGATTGCACCCATCCGGCCGGCAGGACGTAGCTGAAACCGCCGGCCGCGTCATCGACCCGACCCACCTCGGGTGCGCCCGGCTCGGCGACGGGTGCCGGCGCGTTCGCGTCGGCTGGCGGCGTGTTGGCGTCGGCCGGCGGGGCGTCGGCCGGCGGGGTGTCGGCCGGCGGGGTGTCGGCGCTTCCCGACGGCGCGGGGGGAGGTGGCGGCACCGGGTCGGCGTAGGCCGGCGTCGCCGTGGCGAACGCCAGCGCACCGGCGATCGCGACGGCCCACGTCGTCGCGGTCAGCGCTCGGATGCCCCTGTGGGCCGTTGAGGTCGGGTCCACCTGCTTCATGGCAGAAAAACCTACCCCGTCCGCACCCGTACGCAAGTTAATCCACGCCGGGGTGTGTCGCGCGCAGCGTCACTTCCTGCGCCTTGACACCGAACCAGACGACCTGCCCGGGCGCCAGCCGCAGCTCTGCAGCGGCGTCGGCGGTGATGTCTGCGGCCAGGCCCGGGGCCCCGTCCGGCTGGTCGATGCCACGGACCTGGATCGCGCTGCCGCGGGCTTGTACGTCGGCGACGGTCACCTCGACGAGATTGCGCGGACTGCCGTGTGGCGGCGGCTCCCGATACACCGCGACCGCCTGCGGTGTGCTGACCGCAACCGCCGGTCGCCCCACGGCCAGATCGTCATCGGCGGTTCCATGCCACCGCTCCCCCCACCGGGTGCGCAGCATGCCCTCGCCGTCGATCACCCCGGCCACCAGATTGAATCCCGCGATCTGCGCCCCGAATCGGCTGCGGGGCGCGGCCAGTACCTCGGCGGTGGCGCCGATCTCGGCGACCCGGCCCGACTCGAGTACCAGGACCCGATCGGCCAGCCCGAACACGTCGAGGAGGTCGTGGGTGACCAGCACCGTGGTCCGGCAGGCGGTGGAGATGACATCGCGCAGCACGGAGCGCACCGCGGCCGCGGCGGCCACATCGAGCCCGGCCAGCGGCTCATCGAGCAGGAGCACCTCGGGTTCAGCGGCCAGGGCACGCGCGATCGCGACCCGCTGCGCCTGTCCGCCGGAGAGCCGGCGCGGCCTGCGCTCGGCCAGATCTGCCGCGTCGACCGCCCGCAGCCACGGGGCCGCCACCGCCCGTGTGCGCTGCCGGCGGCCGACGCGACGCCGGCTGTTCGGACCGAACGCCACATTGGCCGCCACACTCAGGTGCGGAAACAGCAGGGGATCCTGCAGCAGCAGACCGACCCGACGGTCCTGGGTGGCGACATGCACCCCCGCTCCGGTGTCCGTCAGCACCCGATCGCCGACTCGCACCACACCGGTGTCGGGCCGCAGCAGTCCAGCGATCACATGCAGCACAGTGGATTTCCCGGCGCCGTTGGGTCCGAGGACGGCAAGCACCTCCCCCGGCGCAACGCTCACCCGCACATCCAGGCCCCGCTCGGCCACCACCGCGTGCAGTGTCAGCCCGTCCGCCACGGCGGTCACCAGACACCGGCCAGCCGGCGAGCGCCCAACCCCAGCACCACCACCGCGGCCACCGCCACCAACACCAGCGACATCGCCGCCGCGGCGTCGGCGTCGGTCACCCGCTGCAGATAGATGGCCAGCGGCAGCGTCCGGGTGACACCCTCACGGGACCCGGCGAAGGTCAAAGTCGCCCCGAACTCTCCCAGCGACCGCGCGAACGCCAACACCGCGCCCGAGACCAGACCCGGCGTCAGCAGCGGCAACGTCACCCGCCACCACACGGTGCTCGGCCGTGCGCCCAGGGTTGCGGCCACCACCTCGTAGTCGATGCCGGCGGTGCGGGCCGCGCCCTCCAGCGCGATCACCAGGAACGGCAGCGACACGAAGGTCTGCGCCAGCACCACCGCGGTGGTGGTGAACGCAATATGGATCCCGGCCGCGTCCAGGTAGCGCCCCACCAGGCCGAGTCGCCCGAACGCGTACAGCAGCGCGATTCCGCCCACCACCGGCGGCAGCACCAGTGGCAGCAGCGTCAGGGGCCGCAGCAGCCGCACCACCCGGGCCCGGCTGCGCGCCAGCACCAGCGCCATCGGCACGCCCAGGAGGACGCAGAGCACGGTGCTGGCCGCGGCGGTCTTGAGGCTGAGCCGCAGCGCGGCCGTCGACGACGGACTGGTGATCAACGTCCAGAAATGCGGCCAGTCGACCCTGACCGCGATCGCCGCCAGGGGCAACACCACGAACGCGGCGCCGATCGCGGCGGGCACGTAGACCCAGCCCGGCAGGTCGTTGGGCCGGTGCACCGGATCAGGGCTTGCCGAAGCCGGCCGCGTGCAGGATCTTCTGCCCCGCTGCACCGGTCACCAGGTCGACGAATTGTTGGGCAGGCCCGGGTCGCGCCGCATCTTTGAGCACTCCGACCGGATAGGTGTTGACCGCCCCGGCGGCCTCCGGGAACTCGACGGTGGCGACTTTGTCGCCGGCATGGATCGCGTCGGTGCGGTAGACGACACCGGCGTCGGCCTGGCCGGTGGTGACCTTGTTGAGCACGTCGGTGACGTCGGGTTCCTCACTGACCGGGTGCACCCGGACACCGGTGGCGTCCTCGATTTTGTGGGTGGCCGCTCCACACGGGACCGGTGGTTGGCACAACACCACGGCCAGGCCGGGAGCGGCCAGATCGGCGAAGGACCGCACCGCGTGCGGGTTTCCGGGGGCGGTGACGATCACCAGCGTGTTGGTGGCGAACGGCAGCGCCTCGCCGTCGAGCAGGCCGGCCTGGGCGACCTTGTCCATCTGGGCGGTGTTGGCCGAGGCGAACACGTCCGCGCCCGCACCCTGGGTCAGCTGGGTGGCCAGGTCCGAGGAGCCGGCGAAGTTGAACTCCACGTCGACCCCGGGATGATCGGTCGTGAACTGCTCGGCGATCTCGGTGAACGCCGGCCGCAGTGACGCCGCCGCGAACACCGTGATCGACGGCGTGCCGGGTTCGGAGCTACATCCGGTCAGGCTCGTCAATCCCGCCGCCAGCATGACCGATACCGCACCGGAGATCACCCGGGTTCGCCACATGGCTCGCAGCCTAATGGGAAGCGCGAGCGCGGCGAAGCCGCACAGCGGGTGCCGTCCTCGGCCCGCTTTTTCCGGACCGTGGCCGGATCGTGTCTGCGCCGAGTTCCGCCCCTGGCCCGAAAACCGGCTACTGTCCAGTAACATAGCTGGGAACACGAGGAGGTCCTACCGATGGATGTGCTGGTCACCGGTGGTGACACCGAGCTGGGTCGCGCCGTAGCCGAAGGTTTCACCGAAGCCGGCCACAAGGTGACGCTGGCGGGGATGCGGGGTCCCGAACTCGAGGTCGCAGCCAAGGAACTCGAGGCCAACGCGGTCGTATGCGACAACACCGACCCGGCCAGCCTGCTGCAGGCCCGCGGCCTGTTCCCGCACCACCTGGACACCATCGTCAACGTGCCGGCGCCGCGCTGGCAGGGCGGCGATCCGCGCGCCTACTCGCTGGCCGATCAGGCCGCCGCCTGGCGCAACGCCCTGGACGCCACGGTGCTCTCGGCGGTGCTGACCGTCGCGACCGTCGGCGATCACCTGCGCTCCGGTGGAACGATCGTTTCGGTGATCCCAGACAACCCGGTCGACGGCAGCGCCGACGCGGCGATCAAGGCCGCGCTGTCGAATTGGACCGCCGGGCAAGCCACCGCCTTCGGCACCCGGGGAATCACCGTCAACGTCGTCGCCTCCGGCGCCGGCGCGCGCCCCGGCTACGACGGGCTCACCAGTGCCCCGCCCAGCGCGGCCGCCGAGATCGCCCGCCTGGCGGTGTTCTTGACCACGCCGTCCGCCCGGCACATCACCGGCCAGACGCTGCACGTCAGCCACGGGGCATTAGCCCATTTCGGCTGATAATGGGCCCGAGTGGTTAATCCCACAACCAGGGAATGCGGTGAGCACCAACCCCGTCGACTAGCGTATTTATGAACGCAGTCGCCGTCGAGGAGCAACCACATTCCCATGAGTGCCCAGCCTGAAGTCACTGCGCAGAGCCGACGACGCCACCAGGTGGTCATCATCGGCTCCGGATTCGGCGGATTGACCGCGGCCAAGAAACTCAAGCGGGCCGACGTCGACGTCAAGTTGATCGCCCGCACCACTCACCACCTGTTCCAGCCGCTGCTGTACCAGGTGGCGACCGGGATCCTGTCCGAAGGCGAGATCGCCCCGTCGACGCGCGTCGTGCTGCGCAAGCAGCGCAACGCCCAGGTGCTGCTCGGTGACGTCACGCACATCGATCTGGCCGGTAAGTTCGTCACCTCGGAGGTGCTCGGCCACACCTACGACACCCCGTTCGACAGCCTGATCATCGCGGCCGGCGCCGGGCAGTCCTACTTCGGCAATGACCAGTTCGCCGAGTTCGCGCCCGGCATGAAGACCATCGACGACGCCCTGGAATTGCGGGGCCGTATCCTGAGCGCCTTCGAGCAGGCCGAGCGGTCCCGGGATGCCGCCCGGCGGGAGAAGCTGCTGACCTTCACGGTGGTCGGTGCGGGCCCCACCGGTGTCGAAATGGCCGGGCAGATCGCCGAATTGGCCAACTACACGCTCAAGGGCGCGTTCCGCAACATCGATTCGACCAAGGCGCGGGTGATCCTGCTCGATGCCGCTCCTGCCGTGCTGCCCCCGATGGGCGAGAAGCTGGGCCGCAAGGCCGCCGAGCGGCTGGAGAAGATGGGCGTGGAGATCCAGCTGGGGGCCATGGTCACCGATGTCGACCGCAACGGGCTGACCGTCAAGGACTCCGACGGCACCATCCGGCGGATCGAATCGCAGTGCAAGGTGTGGTCCGCCGGTGTGTCGGCCAGCCCGCTGGGCCGCGACCTCGCCGAGCAGTCCGACGTCGAGCTCGACCGCGCCGGGCGGGTCAAGGTGTTGCCCGACCTGTCGGTGCCCGGCCACCCGAACGTGTTCGTCATCGGGGACATGGCGGCCGTCGAGGGCGTCCCCGGAATGGCGCAGGGTGCCATCCAGGGCGCCAAGCACGTCGCCAGCACCATCAAAGCCGAGCTCGGCGGTGCCGACCCGGCCGACCGGGAGCCCTTCCAGTACCTGGACAAGGGCTCGATGGCCACCGTGTCGAGGTTCTCGGCGGTCACCAAGATCGGGCCGCTGGAGTTCAGCGGTTTCCTCGCCTGGCTGGCCTGGCTGGGGCTGCACCTGATCTACCTGGTGGGGTTCAAGAACAAGATCAGCACGCTGCTGTCGTGGAACGTGACGTTCCTGAGCACCCGGCGGGGGCAGCTCACCATCACCGAGCAGCAGGCGTTCGCGCGAACCCGCCTGGAACAGCTCGAAGTGCTGGCCGCCGAGGCGCAACGCGGCACCGAACGCGCGGTCAGTTAGCCGCGGTCGGATCAGCCGGCAGATTCTGCAACCGGACCTGGCCGCGGGCCACCATCCGCTGCTCGGAATCGGTGATGGTCACCAGCCACAGCTGTTGGCGACGGCCGCGATGGATCGGGGTGGCCGCGGCGTACACCGTCCCCGAGGAGACCGCTCGCAAAAAGTCGGTGTTGTTGTTCACCCCGACCACGGTTCCGCCCGCTTGGCCACCGTCGGAGTTGAGCCATGTGTGCGCCGAGACGCTTGCCACGCTCTCGACGATCGAGCAGTACACCCCACCGTGCACGATGCCCGCCGGCTGGCACAGCTTGGGCTGCAACTCCAGTGTGGCGCTGGCGCCGTCCGGGCTGATTTCGGTGAAGACCAGGCCGATTTCGCTGTCGAACGGCGCGAAGTCGGCGGGCGTGAGGCCGGTTGCAGACATGTCATGGTTGTACACGACGGCTTCTGGTCCGCCTGCACAGCCCAGTAGACGCACAGCCGCCCATACGACAGCCGGTAGTAATTGAGGGTAGGCTTGCTCCGTTGCCCAGGGAGTTGATTACCACATGGCGAAGCAGACCCACTTAGGGGATTTGGAACGAGCGGTGATGGACCACCTGTGGTCCGCGCCGGAGGCCCAGACCGTGCGCCAGGTCCATGAGGCGCTGTCAGCGCGGCGGGACCTGGCCTACACCACCGTGATGACAGTCCTGCAGCGGCTGGCCAAGAAGAATCTGGTCTCCCAGATCCGCGACGACCGCGCGCACCGCTACACCCCGGTCCGGGGCCGCGACGAGCTGGTCGCCGGGCTGATGGTCGAAGCCCTCGATCAGGCCGCCGACTCCGGTGACCGCCGGGCCGCACTGGTGCACTTCGTCGAACGCGTCGGCGTGGACGAGGCCGACGCGTTGCGGCGTGCGCTGGACGAACTGGAGGCCAAACATCGCATCCGCCTCCCAGGTAGCGGCCGACCTGCGTCCTGAGGGAGACTTACAGCGTGTCCGCGCTGGCCTTTTCCATCGTCGCGCTGTTGCTCGTGGGGCCGGTACCCGCCCTGCTGGCACGCGCTGATTGGCCACTTCGCGCTCCTCGGGCCGCGCTGGTGCTCTGGCAGGCCATCGCCATCGCCGCGGTGCTGTCCGCGTTCAGCGCCGGCCTGGCCACCGCAAGCCGGCTGCTGATGCCCGGACCGGACGGCCGCCTCACGTCGACCATCCTCGGCTCCCTGGATCGTTTGGGTTGGCCGCTGTGGACCTTCTACGTCGCGGTCTTCGTCTTGACCCTGATGGTCGGGATGCGCCTGACCTGGACGGTGTTGCGGGTCGCTATCCGCACCCGGCAGCGCCGGGCCCACCACCGCATGCTTGTCGACCTGGTGAGCGTCACCGACCGACCGCCCGCGGTGCGCGCCAGCGGGCTGCGCATTCTGCAGGTGATGCAGCCGCTGGCCTACTGCCTGCCCGGCGTGCGGAGCCGGGTGGTGGTCAGTTCCGGCACGCTCGACGCACTCGGTGACACCGAGTTGGCCGCGCTGCTCTGCCATGAGCGGGCCCACCTGCGCGCCCGGCACGACCTGGTACTCGAGGCCTTCTCGGCCGTGCACACCGCGTTCCCCTGGTTCGTGCGCAGCGCCAGCGCCCTGGGCGCGGTCCGGCTGTTGATCGAACTGCTCGCCGACGACGCCGCCGTTCGGGTGGCCGGGGCCCCTCCCCTGGCCCGCGCCCTGGTGACCTGTGCCTCCACCAAAGTCCCCGCCGGGGCGCTGGCGGCCGGTGGCACCAACACGGTGCTGCGCGTGCAGCGGTTGTCGGGGCGGGGCAACAGCCCGGTGCTGGCTGCGGCCGCCTATACGGCCGCAGCCGGGGTGCTGACAGTGCCCACGGTGGCACTGGCGGTACCGTGGCTGACCGAGCTGCACCGACTGATCGCGGGGTAACCCGCGCCGCCCGGCGGGCCGGGCACCGAATCACCTACCACCGAGAGGCGAATACATGAGCGCGTCGGAAGTTGTTGGCACCGCCCAGATCGGCGTGACCGGACTGGCAGTCATGGGGTCCAACATCGCGCGCAACTTCGCCCGCCACGGCTACACCGTGGCGCTGCACAACCGGTCGGTCGCCAAAACCGACGCACTGCTCGACGCCTACGGCTCCGAAGGCAGCTTCGTGCGCAGCGAGTCGATTCCGGAATTCCTGGCCGCCCTGGAAAAGCCGCGCCGGGTCCTGATCATGGTCAAGGCCGGTGACCCGACCGACGCCGTCATCAATGAACTCGCCGACGCGATGGAGCCCGGCGACATCATCATCGACGGCGGTAACGCGCTCTACACCGACACCATTCGCCGGGAGAAGGCGATGGCCGCCCGCGGCCTGCACTTCGTCGGGGCCGGAATCTCCGGCGGCGAGGAAGGCGCACTGAACGGGCCCTCGATCATGCCGGGCGGCCCCAAGGAGTCCTACGAGTCGTTGGGCCCGCTGCTCGAGGAGATCTCGGCCCACGTCGACGGCGTGCCGTGCTGCACCCACATCGGGCCGGACGGCGCGGGGCACTTCGTGAAGATGGTGCACAACGGCATCGAGTACTCCGACATGCAGCTGATCGGCGAGGCCTATCACCTGCTGCGCGACGGGCTGGGTCTGGCCGCGCCGCAGATCGCCGAGGTGTTCACCGAGTGGAACGCCGGGGAGCTGGACAGCTACCTGGTCGAGATCACCGCCGAGGTGCTGCGCCAGGTCGACGCCAAGACCGGCCGGCCCCTGGTCGACGTCATCGTCGACGAGGCCGAGCAGAAGGGCACCGGACGCTGGACCGTGAAGTCCGCTCTGGATCTGGGTGTTCCGGTCACCGGCATCGCCGAGGCGGTGTTCGCCCGGGCGCTGTCGGGATCGGTCCCGCAGCGTCGCGCCGCGGTGGGGCTGGCGGCCGGCAGCCTCGGCGAACGCCCCGCGGATGCGGCCCGCTTCACCGAAGACGTCCGGCAGGCGCTGTACGCCTCCAAGATCGTTGCTTATGCCCAGGGCTTCAACCAGATTCAGGCCGGCAGCGCCGAGTACGGCTGGAATGTCACCCCGGGAGACCTGGCGACGATCTGGCGTGGCGGCTGCATCATCCGGGCGAAGTTCCTCAACCGCATCAAAGAGGCCTTCGACACCGACCCCGACCTGGTGAGCCTGCTCGCCGCCCCGTATTTCCGCAACGCGGTCGAGGCGGCCATCGACTCCTGGCGGCGGGTGGTGACCACAGCGGTCAGCCTCGGCATCCCGGCCCCCGGCTTCTCCTCGGCCCTGGCCTACTACGACGGCCTGCGCACCGAGCGGCTGCCGGCCGCCCTGACCCAGGCCCAACGTGACTATTTCGGCGCCCACACCTACGGCCGGGTGGACGCGCAGGGTAAGTTCCACACGCAGTGGAGCGCCGACCGCAGCGAAGTGCCGGCCTAGACCAGCAACCCCAACACGGCGTCGGTGTAAGCCTTCGGGTCCTCGATCTGCGGGTAGTGGCCGAGCCCGGGCAGTTCGACGACGTCGGCGGCCGGGCGCAGCTCACGCAGGCCGTCGAGCACATTGGTGGTGGCGACCGGGTCGCCCAGCCCCCACACGAACCCCAACGGTTTGGGCCAGTCGCGCACCGCGCCGTGCCAGCGCTGCGCGTAGCGCACCCGTTCGTCGAGGTAGGCCGTGAGCAGGTGCAGGATTCGATGACCGTCGTTGTGGGACAACAAATCCCACTGGGCGGCAGCCTCCTCCGGAGACATCGGGTGCCGCGCGGAGAACAGCCGGCCGAAGCCGCGGGTGAAGCCGCGCCGGTTGGATACCCGAGCGGCGAGGGCGCCGAAGCGGCTACGCAGCATTTTTTGACTGGGCCGCAAGCTGGCCCGGTCCAGGATGACGCTGCCGTTGGACAGCACGGCGCGTTGCAGGTCGAAGCCCAGCGTGCCGGTGATGTCGCGGGCCAATAACTCGGTGGTCACCGACGTGCCCATGTCGTGGGCGGCCAGCACCACCGGACCGGTCACTGTCGAGGCCACCACCTGCTGCACCAGATCGGCCTGTTCGAACAGGCTGTAGCGGTGCGGGCGCGGCTTGTCCGACAATCCGAACCCGAGAAAGTCCATGGTCAGCCAGGACCGGCCCGCCAGCCGGGCGACGACACCGCGGAAATCGTAGGAGGAAGACGGAAAGCCGTGTAGCAGTAGCACAGTCGGCCCCTCGCCGGAGGCTGAGCGTACGAACACCCGCCCCACGTCGGTGGGCACGAACCTGCCGCCGTCCAGCCATTCGCGCACGCTGGGCGCCATGCTCGAAAGGGCCATGGCTCAGATTAACGCCAGCAGATCGTCCAGCGCGGACCCGGCGCCGGCTGCCTCACCGAGATTCGTCAGCGCGTCGGTGATGTCGGTGAAGACGGCTTCCGGGAACCCGAGGAACGTCGAGGCCACGTCCTGCAGGCCGGTCTGCAGCGCGGTCGTGATGCCGGCCGGATCGCCGTCGAGCAGCGCCTGATAGAGGTTCCACACCGCGACCTGCGGAGCCATGATCACCTCACGCAGGTCCATCAGCAGCGACGTCAGCAGCCCCGGATCCGCCGGGACGGCGATCCCGTTCCAATTGACCAGTGTCCAGCCGTCGGTCGGGTTGCCCGCGAT
Organism: Mycolicibacter kumamotonensis; assembly: GCF_002086285.1. Lineage (GTDB taxonomy): Bacteria > Actinomycetota > Actinomycetes > Mycobacteriales > Mycobacteriaceae > Mycobacterium > Mycobacterium kumamotonense. Next base: position 61,506 of record NZ_MVHU01000015.1, read on the forward strand.
CTGCACGACACCGGTGTTGGGCAGCAGCGGTGAGCCGTCGTCATTGGCGAACATCGTCTGCAGCGTCAGCGGCAGCAGCAGCGAGATGTCGGGGTTCTTGACGTTGAGCGCCACCCACGCGGCGATGTCAGCCTCGTTGTTGAACGCCACCACGGTGATGTCCCCGTTGTCGCTTTCGACCGGGTTGGCCATCGCGGCGCTGTACATCGCGTCGACCGCGTCGGTGAATTTCTGGTTCATCACCACCCCGTTGGGGTCCTCGATCGAGCCCGGGATGGGCACCAGCACCAACCCGAACAGCGTCCACAGCATCGGCGTGAACTGATAGAGGAAACCGGACAGGCTGGCGATCGGCTGGCCGGCGTAGATACCGCTGTCGATCTCGTTGAGCCCGGGCAGGATCTGCGTCGCCATGTTCTCCAGCGCGGCGAACGGCGCGGCGGTGTCGACGTCGCGAATGGCCTGCCCGGAGAAGATCCCGGCGACGTGGTCCCCGAGCTCACTGTGCAGCCGATCGGCCACCTCCTGCGCCTGCTGCACTCCGAGGTCACTGAGCGGCGGGCCCGGATGGTCCGGCGACGGCGTGATGACGTCGTTGAACGGTGGCATCCGCTGCCCGTGCCGGACGACGTCGATCACGATGTCCTGGGCTTCAGCGCTGGCCAGCGCCCAGCCGGCGCCGGCTACGGCCGGTCCGACGGGCTGCGCCGGGACGCCGATGAAGCCGGCGCCGGCCAGCGCGATGGCGGTCGCGAGTGCGTCTACCTTCATGGGTACCTCCTGATCACAGTCCGGCGAACAAATCGCCCAGCGCGTCGCCGCTGCCGCCGAAGGCGTTGATGATGTCGTTCAGCACCGCCCCCGGGAATTGGGTCAGCGCCGAGCTGATCTGCTCGAAGCCGCTCTGAACCGCGTTCATGATCGTGGTCGGGTCACTGGTGAGGATGGCCTCGCCGATATTCCACAGCGCCGTCTGCGAGGGCAGGACCACATCACGCACGTCGACGAAGAATGCGCTAGCCAGGTCGGGATCTTCCGGGATGGCTTCGCCGTCCCAGCTCAGCAGGGTCCACCCGTCGGTGGGATTGCCCTCGATCTGCACGATGCCGGCGTTGGGCAACAGGATGGTGGACAATCCGTTGGCGACGGTGTGCGACTCCATGATGCGTTGCAGGAAGAACGGTATGTCGGGGTTTTTGACGTTCATCAGCACCCAGGCGAAGATCGACGCCTCGCTGTTGAACGCCACATCGGTGATCTGGCCGTTGTCGCTGACGATCGGGTTGGCGATGGCGTGGTCGTACATCGTGTTGATGGCGTCGGTGAAGCGCGCGTTGAACATCAGGCCGTTGCCGTCCTCGGACCCAGGCCCGGGCACCAGCGCCAACCCCAGCGGTGCGCCGAGCGACCACGCACCGACGGTCAGGAAGGCGAGCCGGCCGCCGAGGCTTTCGATCGGGTCCAGCGCATAGATTCCGCTGTCGACTTCGTTGAGACCCGGCAGGATCTGCACGTTGTCGGACATGTTCTCCAGCGCCGCGAAGGGCGCGGAGGTCTGCATCTCACGGAGGCCCTGGCCGGCGAAGATCCCGGCGACCGGGCCGAGCTCGTCGAACAGCTTCTGCCCGACGTCCTGCGCCTGCTGCAGGCCCAGGTCGCTCAGCGGAGCCCCCGGGAACGCCGGTGACGGCGTGAGCAGGTTTTCATAGGGCGAGATCATCTGGGCGTGCCGGATGACATCGATCACGACGTCTTGGTTCTCGCCGCTGGTGAGCTGGATGTCCGGTGCTGCCGCGGGCACCGGCGCCGGCACCGGAGCGACCGCGATGCCGCCGACCAGGGCAGCACCGGCGGTGAGGGACAGGAGATGGTTTGCCTGCATGTGCGTACCTCTTTTGGTGGGAAGTAGCGTGGGTTCACCTGCGAAGTTAACGCCCAGAAATTTCCGCAGTTTGGTCATTTCTAAGTATCGCGGGAGCCTATTGAATTTGCTGCTAGCTAACTTTGATCGACGGGGTGTCCGCGGTATCCACCGACATTCTCCGGGCACTCCGGCGGCCACGGGAGCCGATACCGGCAGCGGGACGGCGCGATCGGGCAGGTGGCAACGCGGAGGCGTCTGCGAGCTGTTCGTCCCTATCGGGGTCACCGCGGGCGGCAGTCTGCGCTTCGCCGGGTTCCAGTCCTGCGTCGCCTACTCGTCAGTGGTCAGAAGAACGCCCATAACCCTTGCGCTACAAACTGATCGGTGCGCACCCGGTGCCCGCGGCGGTGGCCGGAGATCGGTTCGGAACTGACCGGCTACGAACCGCGGTTACGCCACTGCCGGTGCAGTTTGCGCTGCAGGTAGCCTTCGACGTCGCACCCCCGCCACAACGCTGGAGTTTCTGGCCCGCGCCGGTTGAGGGCGGCAGGCCCGAACGGCGCGAGCCGCGGGACAACCGGGGATCCGACCGGGGTCCGAATGGCCACACCCCGCCAGCCGTAGCTAACTGTCATGTCTGATCCCCTAAACGACGTCATGAGCTTACCCGACTATCCGACTGTGAGGAAGATCAATTTTTCATCGGGTTCACCCAGCCCCAAACCCAGTGGTGCCCGACGGCGCGCTGGCGGTACCGTGGCTGACCGGGCCGCGACGTGTCGCCCGGCGGTCGGAGAGGCGCCGGTGTTTGCCCGAACCCCGGCTCAGGACCCTGTGGAGGCGAACAGATGGGCTCGTCGGAACCCAACGGCCCGAGAGTGTGCGTCCGATGAGGTTTGCACGCGGGCACGACCCCGGCTACGACCTGACCTACGACGATGTGTTCATCGTTCCCAACCGCTCGGCCGTGGATTCGCGCCTCGACGTCGACCTGTCCACCCGCGACGGATCGGGAACCACCATCCCGGTGGTGGTGGCCAACATGACCGCGGTGGCGGGCCGGCGGATGGCCGAGACCGTGGCCCGGCGCGGTGGCATCGTGGTGCTGCCCCAGGACCTGCCGATCGGCGCGGTGGGCCAGACCGTGGAATTCGTCAAAAGCCGCGACCTGGTCGCCGACACCCCGGTGGTGCTCTCCCCCGACGACTCGGTGTCCGCCGCGATGGCGCTGATCCCCAAGCGGGCCCACGGTGCCGCGGTGGTGACGGTCGACGGCCGCCCGACGGGCTTGGTGACCCGGGCGTGTTGCGAGGGCGTGGACCGGTTCAGCCGCGTTCGCGACGTCGCGATCTCCGACCTGATCACCGCACCGATCGGAACCGAACCGCGCAAGGTCTTCGACCTACTGGAGCACGCACCGATCGGCGTCGCGGTGCTGACCAACCCCGACGGCACGCTGGCCGGCGTACTGACCCGCACCGGGGCGATCCGGGCCGGCATCTACACCCCCGCCACCGACGCGGCCGGCCGGCTGCGGATCGGTGCCGCGGTCGGCATCACCGGCGAGGTGACGACCCGGGCGGCTGCGCTGCTGTCGGCCGGGGTGGATGTGCTGGTCATCGACACCGCGCACGGGCATCAGGAAAAAGCGATGCAGGCCATCCGCTCGGTGGCCGCCATGAAACCGGGCGTCCCCCTGGTGGCCGGCAACGTCGTGTCGGCGGACGGCACCCGGGAACTGGTCGCCGCGGGGGCGGACATCGTCAAGGTCGGTGTCGGCCCCGGCGCGATGTGCACCACCCGGATGATGACCGGAGTCGGGCGCCCCCAGTTCTCTGCGGTACTGGAATGCGCAGCGGCGGCACACGAGCTCGGCGCCCACGTCTGGGCCGACGGCGGGGTGCGCCATCCTCGCGACCTGGCCCTGGCCCTGGCCGCCGGCGCGTCGAACGTGATGATCGGCTCCTGGTTTGCCGGCACCTACGAATCCCCCGGCGAGTTGATGTTCGACCACGAGGACAGGCCCTACAAGGAAAGCTACGGAATGGCGTCCAAGCGGGCGGTGGCCGCGCGCACCGCCGCCGATAGTGCCTTCGACCGGGCCCGCAAATCGCTGTTCGAGGAAGGCATTTCGACGTCGCGGATGGCGCTGGACCCCGATCGCGGTGGAGTCGAGGACCTGCTGGACCACATCACGTCCGGCCTCCGCAGCACCTGCACCTACGTCGGCGCCACCGACCTGGCCGAGTTGCATGAGCGTGCCGTGCTCGGGGTACAGTCGGCCGCCGGCTTCGCCGAGGGCCATCCGCTCCCGTTCGGCTGGTGAGGCCCCGGTGAGACCCCTAGCGGCCAGCAGTGGATCGTCATGACCACCGCCTTGACCTTGCTCAGCCTGCTGGCGTTTCTGGTCCTCACCCTGGGCACCGCGGTGTTCGTCGCCGCCGAGTTCTCCCTCACCACGCTGGAGCGCAGCGCCGTGGAGGCCAACGCCCGCCGCGGCGGACGCCGCGACCTCTACATCCAAGACGCCCACCGCACGCTGTCGTTCCAGCTGTCCGGCGCCCAGCTGGGCATCTCGATCACCACGCTGGCCACCGGCTATCTCGCCGAGCCGGTGCTGGCGCGGTGGCTGAGACCCGCGCTTGCCGCACTGGGCCTCCCCGAAGCGACCGCCGCCGGGGTGGCATTGGCCCTGGCCCTGGTGGTCGCCACCTCGCTGTCGATGGTCTTCGGCGAATTGGTGCCCAAGAACCTGGCGGTGGCGCGGCCGCTGCCGATCGCCCGGGCGGTGGCCGGACCACAGCTGCTGTTCTCGCGGGTGTTCACGGTCGCGATCAAGCTCACCAACGGTGCGGCGAACCTCATCCTGCGGCGGCTGGGCATCGAGCCCGCCGATCGGCTGGCATCGGCCCGCTCGCCGCGGGAGCTGGCCTCGCTGGTCCGCAATTCCGCACGCAGCGGAGCATTGGACCCCAGCACCGCCGCCCTGGTGGGCGGGTCCCTGCGGTTCGGTGCCCTGACCGCCGCCGAGCTCATGACACCGCGATCCAAAATCGTGAGCCTGCAGGCCGGTGACACCGTCGCGGATCTGGCCGCGGCCGCCATCGAGACCGGTTTCTCCCGCTTCCCGGTGGTCGACGGCGACCTCGACGCCACCGTCGGCATCGTGCACGTCAAACAGGTCTTCGCGGTGCCGGCCGCCGAGCGGGCGACCACCCCGGTCACCGCCATCGCCAAGCCGGTGGCGGTGGTGCCGTCCACCCTCGACGGCGATGCGGTGATGGAACAGGTCCGGGCCAACGGCCAGCAGGCCGCCCTGGTCGTCGACGAGTACGGCGGCACCGCGGGCATAGTCACGGTGGAGGACCTGATCGAGGAGATCGTCGGCGACGTCCGCGACGAACACGACGACGCCACCCCCGACGTGGTGGTGGCCGGCGGCGGCTGGCAGGTGTCGGGTCTGCTGCGCATCGACGAGGTGGCCGCCGCCACCGGTTACCGGGCCCCCGAGGGCTCCTACGAGACCATCGGGGGGCTGGTGCTGCAGGAACTCGGGCACATTCCGGCGGTCGGCGAGACCGTCGAACTGACCGCGTTCGACCCCGACGAGCTGTCCGCCCACCCGCCCCGCTGGCTGGCCCGGGTGGTCCGGATGGACGGTCGACGCATCGACCTGCTGGCGCTCACCCAGTTGGGGGCCGGCAATGGCTGACCTGTTCAACGTGATGTTGACCGTGCTGCTGATCGGGGCGAACGGCTTCTTCGTCGGCGCGGAGTTCTCGCTGATCTCGGCGCGCCGGGACCGGCTCGAGGCGCTGGCCGAACAGGGCCGCCGTGCCGCGGTCACCGTGATCCGCGCCGGCGAGCAGCTCCCGTTGATGCTGGCCGGCTTCCAGCTCGGTGTGACGGTGTGCTCGATTCTGCTCGGCCGCATCGGCGAACCCGCCGTCGCCGACCTGCTCGAGCAGCCGTTCCGGCTGGCGGGTATCCCCGACCCGCTGCTGCACACCGTCGCGTTCGTCGTGGCGCTGTCGATCGTGGTCACGCTGCACGTGCTGTTCGGCGAGATGGTGCCGAAGAACATCACCCTGGCCGGCCCGGAGACGGCGGCGATGCTGTTGATCCCGCCCTATCTGATCTATATGGCGGCCGCCCGGCCGTTCATCGCGTTCTATCACCGGTGCGGCCACGCCGTGCTGCGCGCCCTGCGGGTGCAGCCCAAGGACGAGCTGGAGATCACGGTGTCCACCGTCGAACTGAGCGAGATGATCGCCGAGTCGGTCTCGGCGGGGCTGCTCGATCTCGAGGAGTACACCCGGTTGACCCGCGCCCTGCAGATCCGCACCCGTGCCGTCGCCGACGTGGCGCTCCCGGTCGGCGACATCCGGGCCGTTCCGGCGGCGGCCGCCGGCCGTGGCCCCGCCGTGGCCGCCGTCGAACTAGCGCTCGCGCAGACCGGCTACTCGCGGTTTCCCGTCGTGGACCAGGGCGAATTCGTCGGTTACCTGCACATCAAGGACGTCCTGCCGCTTCTCGAAGGCCCCGAGAGCCCGCAGAGCTCCGGAGCCGGCCAGGCGGTAGTCGACATCGGCGTGGTGCGGCCGCTGCCCCGGGTTCCGGCGTCGTTGCCGCTGGCCGACGCGTTGACCCTGCTGCGGCGCACCAACAGCCATCTGGCCCTGGCGGTCGATGAGGACGGCGCCGTGGTGGCGATGGTGGCCCTCGAGGACCTGGTCCAGGACGTCGTCGGCACCGTCCGCGATGGAACGCATCGTGTGTGACGAGAGCGAATCCGCACTGGACACCGAGCAGTGGCAGGCCCGGGCGACGGCCTACCGGCTGCGACTGGAGCACTTTCTCACCCCTGCGCTGCGCCGAATCGCCGCGGGGGATCCGGTACCGAAATTCCTGTTCGGGTACTACAGCCTGCGCCCGCGGCAGTTGCGCGCCTGGAACCCCGGATTCGGGGTGGCGCTGACGGGGGCCGCGGCGCTGCGCGACTACCGGGGTCGCCGGGGGTACGCCGTGGCGAACGGCCGCGTCGGTGTCGCCGAGGCGTTCGTCCGTGAGCGTGCCGACACCGTGATGTTTGTCGCACGGCTGTTACGGGCCACCGCCGCCCGCCCGGCGCAGCTGAACTGTTTCGGCCTGCACGAGTGGGCGATGCTGTATCGCAGCGAGACCGTCCGGCACGGCCACGTTCCGCTGCGATTGACCACAGCCGAACTGGACCGGGTCGTTGAAGCAATACCGTTGCGCTGCACGCATTTCGACGCATTCCGGTTCTTCACTCCGGCGGCCGTGCCCCGCAACGCCGGGACGCCGAGCAGGGCCACCCAGACCGCGTGGGAACAGCCGGGTTGTCTGCACGCCACCATGGACTTGTACAAGTGGTGCTACAAGCTGGGACCGCTGATCGACTCCGAGTTGCTGCTGGACTGCCTGCAATTGGCGGCGGCGGCGCGCGAGATCGACATGCGGGCGAGCCCATATGACCTGAGCGGGTACGGCTATGAGCCGATCCGCATCGAAAACCCGGCCGGCCGTGCCGAATACGTCCGTTGCCAGACCGGGATCGCGCAACGGGCCGCGCCGTTGCGGGCAGCCCTGCTCAAGCGGTGTGACCTGCTATTGGCAGTCGCCGGATGCGGATAGTCAGGCGGTCGGCCGGTAAGGTGGTGGATTGGCTATGAGGGAGGAAATGATGACGGACCGGGTGTCGGTGGGCGATTTGCGGGTGGCTCGCGTGCTGTACAACTTCATCACCGACGAGGCGCTGCCGGGCACCGGCATCGACCCGGACAGCTTCTGGGCGGGTGTGGACAAGGTCGTCGCCGACCTGACCCCGAAAAACCAGGAACTGCTGGCGCGTCGCGACGAGTTGCAGGCACAGATCGACAAGTGGCACCGGCACCGGGTGATCGAGCCCTTGGACACCGAGGCCTACCGGGAATTCCTCACCGAGATCGGCTACCTGCTGCCCGAGCCGGAGGACTTCACGATCACCACGGCGGGTGTGGACGACGAGATCGCCGCGCAGGCCGGCCCACAGCTGGTGGTGCCGGTGCTCAACGCCCGGTTCGCGCTCAACGCCGCCAACGCCCGCTGGGGGTCACTGTACGACGCGCTGTACGGAACCGACGTGATCAGCGAGGACGACGGCGCCACGAAGGTGCCCCCCGGGGAGAGCAGCGGCTATAACCCGGTGCGTGGCGACAAGGTGATCGCCTACGCGCGAAAGTTCCTCGATGAGTCGGTGCCGCTGGCCAACGGCGCGTGGACCGAAGTCAAGGCCTTCGCGGTGAAGGACGGCGCGCTGGTGGTCACGCTGGGCGACGGCCTGGAGACAACGGTCGCCGCGCCGGGAGAGTTCGTCGGCTACACCGGTGACGCCGAATCGCCGTCGTCGGTACTGCTGGCCCATCACGGACTGCACATCGAGATCCTGATCGACCCGTCGTCGCCGATCGGGGCAACAGACGCCGCGGGCATCAAGGACGTGGTGCTGGAGTCCGCGGTCACCACGATCATGGACTTCGAGGACTCGGTGGCCGCCGTCGACGCCGACGACAAGGTGCTCGGGTACCGCAACTGGCTGGGCCTGAACCGCGGGGACCTGGCCGAAGAGGTCAGCAAGGACGGCAAGACATTCACCCGCACCCTGGCCGCCGACCGTGAGTTCACCGGGCCGGACGGGGCGACGGTGACCCTGCCGGGGCGCAGCCTGATGTTCGTCCGCAACGTCGGCCACCTGATGACCAACGACGCCATCCTCTACGGCGCCGAGGGCGACGAGGGCGCCGAAGTGTTCGAGGGCATTCAGGATGCGCTGTTCACCGGCCTGATCGCCATGCACGGCCTGTCCGCCTCCGAGGACACCGGGCCGCTGATCAACAGCCGCACCGGGTCGATCTACATCGTCAAACCCAAGATGCACGGGCCCGACGAGGTGGCGTTCACCGCCGAGTTGTTCAGCCGGGTCGAAGATGTCCTGGGGTTGCCGCAGGCGACTCTCAAGATCGGCATCATGGACGAGGAGCGGCGCACCACCGTCAACTTGCGGGCCTGCATCAAAGCCGCCGCCGACCGGGTGGTGTTCATCAACACCGGCTTCCTGGATCGCACTGGCGATGAGATCCACACTTCGATGGAGGCCGGGCCGATGGTCCGCAAGGCCACCATGAAATCGCAGCCGTGGATCCTGGCCTATGAGGACAACAACGTCGATGCGGGCCTGGCGACCGGTTTCACCGGCCACGCCCAGATCGGTAAGGGCATGTGGGCGATGACGGACCTGATGGCCGACATGGTGGAGCAGAAGATCGGGCATCCGCGCGCCGGTGCCACCACCGCCTGGGTGCCCTCGCCGACCGCCGCCACCCTGCACGCGATGCACTACCACCAGGTGGACGTTTTCGAGGTGCAGAAGGAGCTGGCCGGAAAGCGCCGCGCCACAATCGATCAGCTGTTGACGATTCCACTCTCCGAGGGGCTGGCCTGGGCGCCCGACGAGATCCGCGAAGAGGTCGACAACAACTGCCAGTCCATCCTCGGGTACGTGGTGCGCTGGATCTCCCAAGGTGTGGGGTGCTCGAAGGTTCCGGACATCCACGACGTCGCACTGATGGAAGACCGTGCGACACTGCGGATCTCGTCCCAGCTGCTGGCAAACTGGCTGCGGCACGGGGTGATCACCGCTGACGACGTGCAGTCCAGTCTGGAACGGATGGCCCCGGCCGTGGACCGGCAGAACGCGGGCGACCCGAACTATCTGCCGATGGCGCCGGACTTCGACGACAGCATCGCGTTCGCGGCCGCGCGGGAGTTGATCCTGTCGGGAACCAGTCAGCCCAACGGCTACACCGAGCCGATCCTGCACCGGCGCCGCCGAGAGTTCAAAGCCCGCGCCGGCGTCTGAGCCCCAGGCGGATCTTCAGTGGAATTGACCGTGGCCGCAGAGCTGACCGGGCGGAGAGGACGCATCCACCGTGGGTAGGCACAGTTTGCCCGGCCCGGACGATTTCGCTGAGGACCCACTCGGGCGCGACGAGCCCGACTACGGCGATGACGACACCGCAACGCCCGATCCGTTCGGCTTCGGCGACCCGGACGACGACGAGTACGTCGACGACTATCACGACGCGCTCTACGACGATTCGTTCGGCGGCGGAGCCGGATACGACGCCGACCCGGCGCAGTACATGCGGCGCGGCGGCCACGACGACGAAGAAACGCGTTACCGCACCGGGCCTTTCGGCGCATTCGGCGCGCATGCCGGCGAATCCCCCTCGGCGGAACGCGACGAGCCTCGCGGCGGCCACCGCAACCTGGACCGGTGGCGCCGGCACCGCAACGACGCCGGGCCCCGTGGTGTCAGCGTCGGTGTGGTCGCCGCACTGGTGACGGTGATCGTCGTGGTGGGCGCCGTGATCCTGTGGCGCTTCTTCGGCAACTCACTGTCGCATCGGTCGGCCGTGGCCGCTGGCGCCTGCGCGGAGGGCGACCTGACTGTCGCCGTTGTCGCGGACCCTTCGATCGCCGATCACGTGCAGGGATTCGCCGACCGCTTCAACAAGACCGCCAAGCCGGTGGGCGATCGCTGCGTGTCGGTCCAGGTCAAACCGGTGGATTCGGACGCCGTCGTCAGCGGATTCATCGGTGACTGGCCGGCCCAGTTGGGTCAGCGCCCCGCACTGTGGATCCCGGGCAGCTCGATTTCGGCGGCCCGCCTGCAGGCCTCGGCGGGCCAGGAGACCGTCAGCGACAGCCGCTCTTTGGTCACCTCGCCGGTGCTGCTGGCCGTCCGACCCGAACTCAAGCCCGCTCTGCAGAAGCAGACCTGGGCGAGCCTGCCGGAGCTGCAGACCGACCCCGACGGTTTGGGCCGACTCGGGCTTCCCGGCTGGGGGCAGTTGCGGCTGGCGCTGCCGATCGGCGGCAACGGCGATGCAGCTTTCCTGGCCGGTGAGGCCGTGGCGGCCGGCACCGCCCCGAAGGGCGCCCCCGCCACCGACGGGACTCCCGCGGTACACCGACTGGCCGGCGCCCAGCCCCAACTCGCCGACAGCTCACTGGCTGAGGCCATGAACGTTTTGCTGCGCCAAGGCGATCCGGCGGCCGCACCGGTACACGCGGTGGTGACCACCGAGCAGCAACTGTTCACCCGGGCGCAGTCCTTGTCGGATCCGTCGCGCTCGCTCGGTTCCTGGCTGCCGGCCGGGCCGGTGCCGGTGGCCGACTACCCCACCGTCCTGCTCGCCGGGTCGTGGCTGTCGCAGGAACAGGTCAGCGCCGCCAGCGAGTTCGCCCGCTTCGCCCGCAAGCCGGACCAGCTCGCGGAGTTGGCCAAGGCCGGATTCCGGGTCGAGGGCGTCGCCTCGCCGAGCAGCGAAGTCACCGACTTCCCGGCGGTGTCGGACACCCTGTCGGTGGGCGACGACGCGATGCGGGCCACCTTGGCCAATGCGCTGACCACCCTGCCGGGCAGTTCGGCGGTGACGATCATGCTCGATGCGTCCATGACCACCGACGAGGGCGGCAAGACCCGGCTGGCCCACGTGATCGCCGCCCTGGACCAACGGATCAGGGCGCTGCCGCCGAACTCCGCGGTGGGTTTGTGGACCTTTGACGGTGTGGAGGGCCGCAACGTGGTCACCGCCGGCCCCCTGGACGAACAGGTCAACGGCGGACTCCGGTCCGAGACGTTGGTCGGGGAACTCGACGGCCTGAGCTCGACGTCCGGTGGCGCGGTGTCGTTCACCACGCTGCGGTTGGTCTACAACCAGGCGCTGTCCAACTACCGTGCTGGGCAAACCAACTCGGTGCTGGTGATCACCGCCGGCCCGCACACCGACCGGACGCTGGACGGCCCCGGATTGCAGGAGTTCATCCGGTCGAACACCGACCCCGAACGCCCGGTCGCCGTGAACGTCATCGACTTCGGCGCCGACGCCGATCAGGCGACCTGGCAGTCGGTGGCTCAACTGTCCGGCGGCACGTATCAGAACCTTCGGGGGGCGAACACCCCCGAGCTGGCCGGCGCGCTGAACACGCTGCTGGGCTGATCCCGCCCGTCAGGCGCCCAGGGCGTCGAGGATCTGCTGCGGGATGACGTCCACCAGCTGGGTGATCATGCCACCGAAGGATCCGACGCTGATGTCGGCCAGGTCCAGGTTCCCCAGGCCCAAGCTGTCGAGCAGATCGGTCAGGGTCAGGTCCAGCGGGGGAATCAGGTCACCCAGGTTCAGCGGCAGGTCGTCGAGACCCAGGCCGCTGATCAGGCCACCCAGGTCCAGGCCGTTGAGCAGGCCGGTGATGTCGATGCCACCTAGACCCAATCCACCCAGCAGCTCGCTCAGCGACAGGTCGCCGGTCGACGCCGGGAAGCCCAGCGCCTCCAGCACCCCGCCGACGGTCAGGTCCTGACCGAGCACGATCCCCAGATCGCCGAGCAGGCCACCGAGGGTCAGGTCGTTCGACGACAGACCCAGGTCACCGAGCAGGCCGCCGATCGACAGGCCGCTGCCGTCCAACCCCAGATCGCCGAGCAGGCCGCCGATCGTCAGGCCGCCGGGTGTCGAACCCAAAACGTCGAGCAGATCACCGACGGTCAGGCCGTTGCCGTCCAGGCCCAGGTCGCCGAGCAGGTCACCGATCGTCGTGCCGGCACCGGAGAGTCCCAGCGCACCCAGCAGGTCATCGAGTGTCAGGCCGGCGGTCGACAGCCCCAGGCCACCGAGCAGATCGTCGAGGCCCAGGCTGGCGGGCGTGATACCCAAGGCGCTGAACAGGCCGTCGAGCAGGCCGCCGATGCTCGGGGCGGTGGAAGGTATGAGGGCGCTGATAGTGGTGATGAGAAGGCTGACCGCCCCGGTCACCACGCCGTTCAACGGAATGCCGAACGCGCTCAGCACGCCCTCCAGAGCCGACGTCAGCAAACTGACCACGCTCCCGCCGGGCAGTGCATCGCCGGCGCCCAGGCCGATCAGGCTGAGCAGCAGATCCGGGCTGACCGTGCTCGACGGGTCCAGGCCCAGCGAACCGAGCAGCGCGTTCAACATCGTCGTCGACACCGACGTGCTCGGGTCGAGTCCCAGCGCGCCGAGCAGACTGTTGATCACGTCCGGCGTCAGGGCGCTGCCCGAATCCAGCCCCAGCGAGTTCAGCAGATCGGTCAGCACCGCCGGCGAGATCACCCCGTCCGGGTCCAGTCCCAGCGAACTCAACAGGCCGTTCACCACATCCGTCGACACCCCGCCGGTCGGGTCGAGCCCCAGCGTGCCGAGCAGGCTGTTGAGCATGGTCGTCGACAGCGCGTTCGCCGGGTCCAGCCCCACCAGGGCCAGCAGGCTGGCCGGCGACAGCAGCGTCGTCGGGTCGATCCCGAACGCGCTCAGCACGCTGCTGAGCGGCAGATCGTTCAGGTCGACTCCGGTGTCCAGGCCCAGCCCGTTCAAGACGCTGGTCAAGCCGAGGCTGCCCAACCCGAGGTTGCCGAGCCCCAGGAAGCTCAGCAGCCCGCCCAGGTCGGTGATCCCGCTGCCGAGGTTGAGCAGGTCGCCCAGCCCGTCGTCGCTGATGCCCAGTTCACTGAGCAGGCTGCCCAGGGTCAGGTTGCCCAGCCCGAGCTGATCGATCAGGTTCTGCAGGTCCAGGTTGGTCAGGTCCAGGTTGCCCAGACCCAGGGCGTTGAGCAACTGGACCAGGTTGAGGTTCACCTCCAGGTTCTGCACCGGGGCGAGCACGCCGTTGAGCACCGGGATGTTGATGATGCCGCCGAGCAGGCTGACGTTCTGGGCACCGTTGAGGTAGGCGTCGGCGATGGTGGCCGGCGCGCTGAACAGGCCGGAGAAGTCCCCGCCGGCCATCTGGGCCGCGGCGTTGCTGATCGCCTGGGAGGTCAGCGCCTGCGCGCCCATGCTGGCGATCGCCAGTTCGAGGCCGGGCGGCAGCTGCACCGAGACCGTCGCCGGCAGGTCGGAGATGTCGGTGGTGATGGTCGGCGTAATGCTGGTGAACGCGCTGATCACCCCGAACGGGTCGGTGAACAGCTTGCCGAAGACCGCCGTGATGGCGCCCCAGTCGGCGTTGTCACTGATGTTGGTCAGGTTCGCGGTGGTGTGGGTGAACAGATCCGACCAGGCATCGGTCAGCTGCACGGCGTGGAACTCGGCGCCGGCGGCCGGGAGCAGCGGTGTCACCGGCGCGATCGGCGCGACCGCGACGATGCCGGCGCCCGCGACGGCGATGCCGGCGGTGAGATACGGGCGAAGCGCAAGTTGCTGCATGATCTCTCCTCAGTGTGATCCCCGTCACCGGTTAGGTGAGACCAGCTTAAACTAATTTCTTGTCACACATGAGAGTTCACTGATTTTTCGCCAGCGCAACTGTTTCGGAAGCCAGCAGCCTCGCTATACTACAGCACCCCAACGCGCGCAGCGGTCGACCCGAGCGGTGCCCGGAATCGCCCGGTCGCCGCTCGGGTCGACCGTCGGCTGCCATTACAACCCGATTCCCCGCGGCACGCAACTAAATTGCACAAAGTGTGATTGTTTTTATTCCGACTTCCGCAAGGCCTCCGCCCACGTGTAGGTTTTCCTCGCTAACTGAACAGCGGCACAAGACTTTTGGGGGGAAATCAATGGTCGGACAGCAGGTGACTCGGCTCGATGCGGTGGCAGGTATCGCCCTGCTGTGGACCGGGTTCATGGTCATCAGCCCGATTGCGCCGCACACCGCGGCCGAACCGACCACGGCTGCGGTCGAACTCACCGCGGCAAGCACGCCGGAACCGGGCGACTTCCTGGGCCTGGGGCAGTTCGCCACTCAGATGGCCGAGGTCAACGAGCTGATCGGCCGTTTCGTGCAGTACGTCCCCGAGGTGCTCAATCAGCAGTTCACCAGCTTGAACGACGTGGTGAACTCCTCGCTCGCCGATCTCGACTGGTCCGATCTGGGCGCGAGCATGAACGCGCTGGGCGCGAATCTCGACGAGTGGGAGCAGGGCTTCTGGGCGCAGATGTGGCAGTTCGCCGAGAACATGGACACCGACCCCACCACCGGTGAGCTGGTGCCGAGCCTGTGCAACATCCTCAACGTTCTCGGCAACGACCTGTCGAACCAGTTCCAGATCATGGTTGCCGGAATCAACGACATGGGCAACGAGCTCTCGGCTCAGTTCCAGAACGTGATGGACGGGCTGGACGGTTTCTTCGACGGCCTCAACGGCCTCTGAGCCGATCCCCGCGCCTGGGCCCGGATGCTTCCGGGCTCAGGCATAGGCGTCCACCGGCGGGCAGGAGCAGACCAGGTTGCGGTCGCCGAAGGCTCCGTCGATCCGGCGCACCGGGGGCCAGACCTTCGGGCGGAAGTCGCGCCCCAGCGGATAGGCCGCGTGTTCCCGGGTGTACGGGTGCTCCCACTTCTCGACCATCAGGCACTCCGCGGTGTGCGGAGCACCCCGCAACGGGTTGTCCTCGACAGTCCACTCACCGGCGCCGACCCGGTCGATTTCACCGCGGATGGCGATCATCGCCTCGCAGAACGCATCCACCTCGGCCAGGCTCTCGCTTTCGGTGGGCTCCACCATCAAGGTGCCGGCCACCGGGAAGCTCATGGTCGGGGCATGGAAACCGTAGTCGGCCAATCGTTTTGCGACATCGTCGACCGTCACGCCGGTGGCCTTGGTGATTCCCCGCAGGTCCAGGATGCACTCATGGGCGACCATGCCGTTCTCGCCGGTGTAGAGCACCGGGAAGTACTCGTCGAGTCGGCGGGCGATGTAGTTCGCCGATGCGATCGCGGTCAGCGACGCCGCCCGCAGACCCTGTGCGCCCATCATCCGGATGTAGGCCCAGGTGATCGGCAGAATCGACGCCGAACCGTAGGGGGCCGCCGATACCGGTGCGCCGCCGGGCAACTCAGGGGCCATCGGGTGTCCGGGTAGAAACCCGGCCAGGTGCTCTCGCACCGCCACCGGCCCGACACCGGGGCCGCCGCCGCCGTGTGGGATGCAAAACGTCTTGTGCAGGTTCAGGTGGCTGACGTCGCCCCCGAAGCGCCCGGGCCGGGCCAGCCCGACCAGCGCGTTGAGGTTGGCGCCGTCGACGTAGACCTGCCCGCCCGCGTCGTGCACCGCAGCGCAGATCTCGGCGATGTCGTGCTCGTAGACCCCGTGGGTGGACGGGTAGGTGATCATCAGCGCCGACAGGTTCTCGGCATGTTCGGCGATCTTGGCACGCAGATCATCGAGGTCGACGTCGCCGTTGTCCCGGCAGGCCACCACCACCACCCGCATCCCGGCCAGCGCGGCCGAGGCGGCGTTGGTGCCGTGCGCGCTGGACGGGATCAGGCAGATGTTCCGGTGGGATTCACCGCGGCTGGCGTGAAAGGCGTGGATAGCCAGCAGACCGGCGTATTCGCCCTGCGAGCCGGCGTTGGGCTGCAACGACACCGCGTCATACCCGGTGATCCCGGCCAGCCAGCGCTCCAACTGGGCGATCAGCCGGCGAAGCCCGGCGGCGTCGCCGGCCGGGGCGAACGGGTGCTGGCAGGCGAATTCCGGCCAGGTGATCGATTCCATCTCCGCCGCGGCGTTGAGCTTCATCGTGCACGAGCCGAGCGGAATCATGCTGCGGTCCAAGGCGATGTCCTTGTCCGACAGCGAGCGCAGGTACCGCATCATCGCGGTTTCGGTCCGGTAGCGCGAAAAGGCCGGATGGGTGAGGAATTCCGAGGTGCGGGTGGTGATATCCACCGATACCGGCTCGGCGGGCCGCACCCCGAAAGCCTCCAGCACCGCGGCCACATGGGCGTCGGTGGTGGCCTCGTCGCAGGACACCGAGACGTGGTCGGCGTCGACGCGCCACAGGTTGATGCCGGCGGACTTGGCCGCCGCGATGATGTCGTCGGCGCGGCCCGGCACCCGGGCCAGCACCGTGTCGAAGTAGCGGTCATGCACCAATGCCTCACCGAGGGCAGCGCCGATCTTCTCGGCTTGACCGTGCACCCGCCGCGCGATCGCGGTCAGGCCCTCGGCGCCGTGGTAGGAGGCGTACATCGCGGCCATCACCGCCAACAGCACCTGCGCGGTACAGATGTTCGACGTCGCCTTGTCGCGGCGGATGTGCTGCTCGCGGGTCTGCAGCGCCAGCCGGTACGCCGGTAAGCCGTCGGCATCCACGGACACCCCGACCAGCCGTCCCGGCAGCTGCCGGGCGTGCTTGGCGTGCACCGCCAGATACCCGGCGTGGGGTCCACCGAAGCCCATCGGCACCCCGAAGCGCTGGGCGCTGCCGAAGGCGACGTCGGCGCCCATCTCGCCGGGCGGAGTGATCAGCGTGCATGCCAGCAGGTCGGCGCCGACCGCCACCATCGCACCCCGCTCGTGGGCGGCCGCGATCAACTCCGACCAGTCGGTGATCCGGCCGGACGCCCCCGGCAACTGGGTGACCACCCCGAAGAAGTCACCCTCGGGCAGCCCGTCCCGCAGATCCACGGTGACGATCTCGATTCCCAGCGGCTCGGCGCGGGTCGCCAGCACCGCCGCGGTCTGGGTGAACAGGTCGGCGTCGACCAGCAGCCGGTCTGTCTTGCCGCGCACCGTGCGGTGCATCAGGGTCATCGCCTCGGCGGCCGCGGTGCCCTCGTCGAGCATTGACGCGTTGGCGATCTCGCACCCGGTCAGGTCGGCGATCATGGTCTGGAAGTTCAGCAGCGCCTCCAGCCGCCCCTGGCTGATCTCGGGCTGATACGGCGTGTAGGCGGTGTACCAGGCCGGATTCTGCATGATATTGCGCAGCAGCACCGGCGGGGTGAGCGTGTCGTAGTAACCCTGGCCGATCATCGACACCGCGACCGTGTTGGCGTCGGCCAGCTCGCGCAACTCGGCCAGCGCCTGGGTCTCGGTGGCGGCGGCCGGCAGACCGTCCAGCCCCGGCGCCACACCGTCGGGGTTCAGCGCGTCGAGGATGCCGGCCGGCAGCGCCTTGGCGGCCAGGTCGTCCAGCGAGTCCACACCGATGGTGGCGAGCATGGTGGCGAGGGCGGCGCTGTCGGGACCGAGGTGCCGGTCGACAAAGCGGAATTCGGTGGGTTGGGACACGAGTGGGTCTCCTGGCATCGGGAGCGGGCTATGACGAGTCAGTCGATCTGGCCCTCCCCCTCTGTCCTCACCCGTACGCCGGGCGCCTGAGAGCTTCGGCCGCGGCCACCGCGCCGGGCGCGGGTGCGGGCCTTTCCCCATCGGCGGGCGGCGCCGTCACCGGCCGCCGCCACTTTCCAGAGGCATCGGAATCCCGGGCGGTCCGTGGGCCTGAGAGGTTGTCGGAGAGGTGTTGCTCCTTCGGCGTCTGCGGCTGGCTGCCGCAGAACTCTCCCGCGTCGAGTGCGATGCGCTGACCAGTTTACCCGGCGATGCGAGGCGCAAACGCACGCCGTGATCACGACGCGCGGCGCCGCGCGAAGGGAGGTGGCGCTAGCCGGTCTTGCGGTCGCGGAACTTGCGGCGGCTGGCGAGTTCGTCTTCCGGTGCGGCGATCGACTCGCCACCGTCGGCACGCTCGCCGGGGAAGTCGGAGATGACGCCGGTCAGTTCCCGCATGGCACCCGACACCGCGATGCCGAACACGCCCTGGCCGCCCTGCAGCAGGTCGACGACCTCCTCGGCCGACGTGCACTCGTAGACGGTGGTGCCGTCGGAGAACAGCGTGATGTTGGCCAGGTCGCGGACCCCGCGCTCACGCAGGTGGTCGACGGCGATCCGGATGTTGTGCAGTGAAATGCCGGTGTCGAGCAGCCGCTTGACGATCTTGAGCACCAGGATGTCTTTGAAGGAGTACAGCCGCTGGCTGCCGGAGCCGGCCGCGCCCCGAATCGAGGGGACCACCAGCGAGGTGCGGGCCCAGTAGTCCAGCTGGCGATAGGTGATTCCGGCGATCTGGCAGGCGCTGGGACCGCGGTAGCCGACCAGTTCGTCGGGGACGGAGTCGTCGGGGAACAGCCCGGCCTGCACCGGTTCCCCCGCGCCGGAAGCGGTGGCGGCAGCCTCGACATCGCGGTCCGATTCGGACCGACCCGCGAAGTCCAGCTGGTCCTGCCCCGGTTGCTCGCCCACGATGCTTCCTCTCGCCGATCGCGCTCGTTGCCACTGGCTGGCCGGTGGCCGCGTTTGCTCTTGCCCGAGTTGCTGGTGAGCATACGCTGTCCGGCGAGCCGCCGCGCCGTTGTTCCCGCCTCTGGATCAAGTATGGGGGCCGCGTTTTCCGCGCCACGCGTTCGCCGTGGGCGTGTCGTCATACCGCTCGCAGATGAGATGCATCTGTGACTGGGCTGAGGCCGCCGCGCCGGGTCAGGTTGCTTTGAAATCGTCGGGCGACACGCTATCGAGGAACTCCTTGAACTTCTCCACCTCGTCTTCGCGCACCGCACCGGAGCTCTCGTCGTCGCTCTCGTCGGGAATCAGCAGGCCCGCCTCGGCCAGCACCGCCTCCTCGACATAGATCGGCACCCCCACCCGCAGCGCGATCGCCACCGAATCCGACGGACGCGCCGAAACCGTGATGTCCCGGTCGAAGATCAGGTCGGCGTAGAACGTACCTTCCTGCAGATCGACGATCCGGACTTCTTTGAGCGAATGCCCCAGCGCGGCGATCAGGTCGCGGATCAGATCGTGGGTCAGCGGCCGGGCCGGCTCCACGCCCTGCTGCTCCAGGGCGATGGCGGCGGCTTCGGCCTGCCCGATCCAGATCGGGAGGTATCGGTCACCGTCGGCTTCGCGCAACAACAGCACGGGCTGGTTTTGTGGCTGCTCGACGCGAATGCCGACCACGCGTACTTCACCCATCTCCAGTCAGCCCTCCACATTTGCTTGTGTCCCAGTGGCTGTCTGCCAGCCCGACTCGCTGCGAAACCCGGTCGGACAACCGCATATCGCACAACAAGCCGCCGAAGCGAAGTCTAGTCCTCAGCCGTGCAGAACGTCGTGTACCGCCGACTTGAGCAGCGCGGTGTGCAGCGCGATCGCCAGTGCCGCGACCTCGCGGGCCAAGTCGTCGGCGCGGTCGCGTGCGCCGGCCTTGCCGCCCTTGACCAGCGGCCCGGCGATCTGGGCGATCAGGTCCGACTGCCGATCGGCGGCCGAGCGGAACGCCCGCAGGTGTCGTGGCTCGACGCCGTAATCGGCCAGGCCGCGTGCGCACTGCGCGATCACCACCGCGTGCTCGTCGAACAATCCCCCCGGCCCGGCGGTGATCACGCCGGATCTGACCAGCGCCGTCAGCAGGGCGTCATCGGCGCCGGAGCGTTCCAGGAGATCCTCCCGGCTCAGCCGGACCCGTCGCGGCGGCGTCGGCAGCGCCGTGCCGTTGTGAGCGGCATCGTCGGCGGCCGGCACCAACCGCGGGACGGGATAGGGCGACTCGGTCAGCGGAAGCGCCCCGTCCGGCTCGGCGTCCAGCCGCGCCTTGATCACCTTCAGCGGCAGGTACTGGTCGCGTTGCGCGGTCAGCACATACCGCAGCCGCGCGCAGTCGTACGCGCTGAACCGGCGGTAGCCCGACGCCGCGCGCTGCGGCGTCACCAGCCCCTCGGTCTCCAGAAAGCGAATCTTGGAGATCGTGACATCCGGAAATTCGGGACGAAGCAGATCCAGTACCGCCCCGATCGACATCCCGGCCAGTTCAGGGCTGTCAGGCGCGCTCAACTCAGCTCCCCGGCCCGGCCTCGGTCTCACCCGGCTTGGGGCCGGTCAGGAACACCAGACGGAACTTGCCGACCTGGACCTCGTCGCCGTTGACCAGCACCGCCGAATCCACCGGCTCCCGGTTGACGTAGGTGCCGTTGAGGCTGCCGACGTCGACGACCTGAAATTCGTTGCCCTCCAGCCGGAACTCGGCATGGCGGCGGCTGACCGTGACGTCGTCGAGGAAGATGTCGCTGTCGGGGTGGCGCCCGGCCGCGGTGACCGGTTGGTCGAGCAAGAAACGCGACCCGGCGTTGGGGCCCCGCTTGACGACCAGCAGCGCAGATCCCGCGGGCAGCCCTTCGACACCGGAGGTCAGGCTCTCACCGCCGGCCTGCGCGGGTGCGTCGAGTTCGCTCAGGAAGTCAGCGCGGAAGACCGATGTGGTTTCCACCGTGACCTCGTCGCCTGCCTGCTCGTGCCCGTTTCCCGAGTCCTTCTCCGTCACCCACTGCTCCTCACTGGCCACTGTCGTGCTACCTGGTCGTACCCGCCGGACATCCATGGCACCGGACCCACAATCGTTGAGTCGACCGTACCGCGCAGCGGTCGATAATGTGCCCCGCACCGCGGGATCGTGTCACGGAATACCCGCGTCCCGGCAGGCAGGCTAGCAATATTCATTCGGCCAGCGTCGCGCGGTACGCGTCGGGGGTCAGCAGTCCCGACAGGGCCGCATCCAGCGCTTCGGCCCCGCCGTCGCCGACCTGGAGATCCAGCAGCCACCCCGCGCCGTACGGGTCGGAGTTGACCAGCTGCGGGCCGGCGTCCAGCTCGGCGTTGACCGCAACCACTTTCGCCGAGATCGGCCCGTACAGATCCGAAACGGACTTGGTCGACTCCACTTCGCCGAAGCTCTCCCCCGCGGTCACCTCGGTGCCGACGCCGGGCAGTTGCACGAAAACCACGTCACCCAGTGCCGCCTGCGCGAAGTCGGTGATGCCCACCCGGACGGTGTCCTGCCCGGTGCGCCGAACCCACTCATGCTCAGCGGTGTAATACAAATCGGAGGGAACTTGGCTTTCCGAGCTCACGGTGATCGTGCTCCTTGCGCTGGTCGGGTTCACTTGACTGGCTGAGCGTATTGGCGGGGTTTCGGTTGCCGCAACACGGTCACCTCTACCCGGTCGGCCTGCTGCACGCCCATGGCGCCGCCGAGCCGCTTGACGCTGTCGACTGCCCCGCCGGGGATGTTCATCGCTGCTGCCAGGGTGGGTGGATCGCCTATCGCCAGAACGGAATACGGCGGAGCCAAGCCTATCCCGTCGAATTCCAGCGCCCCGGGGGTACCGGCAACCCAGGAGTCCACTCCGATCCGCACCGCCTTGGTGTCGTCGCGGACCTCCATCGCCTCGGCCCCGGCGGCGCGCAGCTCGTTGATCACATCGAGCATGGTCTCCGGGGCGACCCCGCGCGCCGGATCGTCGACGGTGATGACCACTCCGGGCCCGACGGCGCCGACGGTGCCGATCATGATCGCCAGCGCGGAGAGCCGGGCCTGGGCGTTCTCGATCGCCGCCTGGTCACTGCTGCCGGACTCCTGGAGCGCGTTGAGCGTCTGCTGCAGTTCGGCGATCTCGGTGCCCAGCGCGGCTTCGCGCTGCCGCAGCGAATCCAGCAGCACCAGCAGATCGGCCGGCCGGGCCGTCTCCAGGGCGTCGGCGGAGTCGTTCTGCCGGACCTGGGTGACGATGGCGACTCCCAGCAGCAGGCACAGCAGCATCGCCAGCACCCCGAACAGCGGCCCGGAGCGGCCGAACCAGGCGCGCCGTGACGGCGCATCGTGGTCGGTCACAGGCAGCTCGTGCCGCCCGTGCGGCACCGGTTCGGTACCCACCGGCGTCAGGCCCCGAACAGTCGTCGACGCAGCGCCGCGGCATTGCCGAAGATGCGGATGCCCAGCACCACGATGATGGCGGTGGACAGCTGCGTTCCGACCCCCAGCTGGTCACCGAGGTAGACGATCAGCGCAGCGACCAGAACGTTGAAGACGAATGACACGACGAACACCTTCGCGTCGAAAATCCGCTCCAGGTAGGCCCGCAGACCGCCGAACACGGCGTCCAACGCCGCCACCACGGCGATCGGCAGATAGGGCTGAACCACCTCCGGAACGCTGGGTTGGAAAATCAGCCCCAGCACGATTCCGGCGATCAGCGCGACGATACCGATCATCGAGAACTCACCCCGGCCTCCCGACCTCCGACGCGACGCCGACGGCGCCACGGCTTGCAGCGCAAGCTTGCGTCACGACTCCCCTATCTGTTTGGCGAACCGGACATCTCGCAGCGAACCCGCTGGCAGGGTCAGGTCGGCACCGGTCCGGCCGTCCACGCGCACCCCCACCCCGTAGGACACTTCCAGCAGTCGCAGCCGGTACAGCCCGGGTGTCCGGTCGAAGGCCTCGCGCAGCTCGCGGGGCGGACCGATGGCGCGCACCGTGTAGGGGCTGCTGATCGGCTTGTTGTCGACCAGGATCGCCCCGCCGGCCTGCCTGATCGTCACGTTGGGGCCGATCCGGACATCGCCGATCGCGATCGCCTCCGCGCCGCTGGCCCACAACGAATTGACGACGAGCTGCAGGTCGCGGTCCAAGATGATCTGTTGACTGCCCGACACCCGCTGTTTGGAGGCGTCGGAGAGGTTTCGCCCGGCACCCGGGTCGGTCACCGTGACGGTCAGGCCGGGGCCGGTGACCCGGGTGCTGGCGGAGGCCAGACTCAGTGCGTCGAGGCCGGCCAGCACCCGCTGCCCCTCGGCGTCGTCGGCCAGCCGGTGCCGGCGCAAGTCATCGACCCGGTTCGTCAGCGTGTCGCGTTTGTCGGCGAGCCTGCCGGTCACGTCTTCGGCGGACCGCACGTTGGTGGCCAGCACCTGCTGGGCGTCACGCACGCCGGGCGCCAACGTTTTGGCCTGCGCGAACGCGACCGCGAACACCGTCGCCACCACAAGCGCCGCCAGCGCCTCCCAGCCCGCGATCCGGGCCCGCCTCGTGGTGGCCCGCCCGCCGTCGCGGGCGGCCGCCGCGGCGGCGTAGCCGGGGTCGAGGTGCTCGGACAGCAGCGAGCGCAGCAGCGAGGGCACCGCGAACCGCTGCGGGCGGCCGGCCTCGTGCGCACCCCCGTCATCGCGGCCTTCGTAGCCGCTGAGCGCGAAGAACGGTTCAGACATCGGCCACTCGGGGTGCGACCTTGGGCATGGTGCGGACCACCAGCGCCACCTGAATCAGGTACAGCACGAACGCCCACAGGTACATGCCCAGGCCCCAGATCAGGAAGGCCCAGCCGACCGACAGCACCACCCGGCTGGCCAGCGCGTCCCACTGCCCCAGCAGGATCAGCGGAAACGCCGACATCAGCGCGAAGGTGCCGGCTTTGCCGATGTAGGTCACCGGCAGCGCGGTCAATCCCCGGCTGCGCAACACCGGCAGCACCGCGGCCAGCAGCACATCGCGGGCCAGCAACACGCCGATGATCCACCACGGCACCAGGCCGCGCAGTCCGAAGGCGACCGGGACCGCCACCATGTAGAGCCGGTCGATCGCCGGGTCGAGCAGCGCGCCCAGCGCCGAGGACTGGTCCAGCAACCGGGCCAATTTGCCGTCGGCCCAGTCCGAGAACCCGCTGAGCATCAGGATCGCCACCGCCGGCCCGTCCGCCCGCGCGACCAGCAGTAGGTACAGAAAGGCGCCGATCAGCCCGAGCCGGGCCAGGCTGATGACGTTGGGCACCGTCAGCACCCGGTCACGGTCTGACCCCACAGGCATGTTCGCGCCTACCCCTAGCGGAAGATCCCGGGGAGGCTCAGCGCGTCCATCGTGTCGTCGCTGAGCGGGTTGTCCCGCACCATGTAGGTCCACGTCGAGGTGGGCCGCGCCAGCTTGGACAGGTCGATGCCCGGCTCGGACTCGATCTGTTCGGATGTCTCGAAGGTCTGCTGGGCGGCCTCGATGGCGTCGGCGGCCAGCGATGCGAACGCGTCCAGGGCCATCCGGTGGAATTCGTCGAGCGGATTCTGCCGGCCCAACGCACGCAGGTGGATGCTCTCCCGGATGTCGGCCAGGAACGCCAGGTGATCGGCCCAGCCGCGGTCCAGGTGGTAGAGCATGATCAGCCGGCAGATCTTCTCCAGCTTCGCATCGGCGTCGTCACCGAATTTCTCCCGCAGCTCGGCGTAGCGCTGCGGGGCCAGCTCGGCGAGCTCCTCGCGGGCCGTCGGCGTGGACAGCAACGTGTTGCGCCGCTCCACGATGATCGCGCGCTGCTGGGCGATCAGCTGGTTGTAGCGCCAGGTGTTGGCGTGGATGTCGAGCAGCTTGCCCTCGGCGATGCGTTGGGCGTGGTCGAGCATCCCGGAGGCCTTGGGGCTCACAATCCGACCGTCTTCGTCGGTCTCGGTCGGCATCTTGCCGGCTTCCAGGTTGGTCGCGGCGACCTCGTCCTCCCAGCTGGAGAAGAACACCGACGAGCCCGGGTCACCCTGGCGGCCGGCCCGACCGCGCAGCTGATTGTCCAGACGCTGAGTGTGCTGCCGGGCGGTGCCGATCACGTGCAGACCGCCCAGCTCGACGATCTTGTCGTGGTGTGCCTCGTCGGAGCCGCCCAGCCGGATGTCGGTGCCCCGCCCGGCCATCTGGGTGGAGACGGTGACCGCACCGAGCTTGCCGGCCTCGGCGATCACCGTGGCCTCCTCGGCGTCGTTCTTGGCGTTGAGCACCACCGCCGGGACCCCGCGTTTGCGCAGCCGCTCGTAGAGCTCCTCGGACTCGGCGACGTCGTGGGTGCCGACCAGCACCGGCTGCCCGGTCTCGTGCACCTCCACGATGTGGGCGACGATGGCGTCGTTCTTGGCCGCGGCGGTGATGTAGACCCGGTCGGCCTCGTCCTCGCGGATGTTGGGCATGTTCGGCGGGATGGGTGAGACCCCCAGCTGATAGAACTGGCGCAGCTGCTCGCCGGCCGCCAACGCCGTCCCGGTCATGCCGCACACCGTCGGGTACCGGTTGACCAGGGCCTGCACCGTGATGGTGTCGAGCACCTCGCCGGTCTCGGTGGTCTCGATGCCCTCTTTGGCTTCCACCGCGGCCTGCAGGCCGTCCGGCCAGCGCTGCAGGGCAGCGATTCGCCCGCGCGAGGCGTTGATCAACTGCACCTTGCCGTCGCGGACGATGTAGTGCACGTCGCGCTGCAACAGCACGTGGGCGTGCAGGGCGACGTTGACCTCGGTCAACGTCGACACCACGTGCTCCTCGGAGTACAGGTCGATGCCGCCGAGCGCGGCTTCGACGCGCCGCGCTCCTTTCTCGGTGAGGTGGATGTTGCGCCGGTCCTCATCGGAGTCGTAGTCCACGCCGGGGGTCAGCCGGCCGACCAGCTCGACGATCTCCATGCGGGGTGTCTCCCGATGGGTGGTGCCGGCCAGCACCAGCGGCACCAGCGCCTCGTCGACCAGCACCGAGTCGGCCTCGTCGATCAGCGCCACGTCGGGGTTGGGCGAGACCAGATCCTCGACGTCGGTGACCAGCTGGTCGCGCAGCACGTCGAAACCGATCTCGTTGACCGACGCGTAGGTGACGTCGCACTGGTAGGCCGCGCGGCGCTCGGCCGGGCTGGAGTCGGCGGTGATCCAGCCGACCGTCACCCCCATCGCGGTCAGCAGCGGTCCCATCCATTCCGCGTCGCGGCGGGCCAGGTAGTCGTTGATCGTCACGACGTGCACGTGCCGTCCGCCGATGGCGTAGCCGGCGGCGGCGATGGCACCCGAGAGCGTCTTGCCTTCGCCGGTGGCCATCTCGACCACGTCACCGGCCAGCATCCGCAGTGCGCCCTGCAGCTGAACATCAAACGGGCGCAGCCCGATGCTTCGCTCGGCGGCCTCGCGGGCGATCGCGAGGAACTGCGGAATGTCCGATGCGTCGGCCAGATCCTTGAGGTTGAGCAGTTGTGCGGCTTTGCGCAGCTGCTCGTCGTCGAGTCCGGCGGCCTTCTTGGCGTAGTCGGCCGCCGCGTTGACCTCGGCCATCGAGCGACTCTGGTTCTTCTCGGTGCTGGCGCCCAGCAGTTTCCAGAATTTTCCACTCAGCCGGCCCGACTTGGCACGTGTGGTCCCGGAGACCGTTTTGGAGGTGTTAGCCACAGCACAACCGTACGCGGTGGCCACCGTCTGCGAGGCGGGGGCACCGCCGCGTCCACCGGCCTTTGCGGCTCCGCTCATCCGACGCGACGGCACACCGCTGGGGTAGGTTTCGCACGGGATTTTCTCGACTCGGATACACCCCGGACAGCAAGGAGACGTGGCAGTGGACTCGAAGCTGTTCAACCCGTCCATCGACTGGTCGCACGCCCTGCCCGACTCGCTGCGGTGGATCGCGATGGCCTGGGTCATCAGCGCCGTGGGTGTGCTGGCCGTGGCGGCGCTGCTGCGGGTGAGCACCCGCTGGGGGCGCCAGTTCTGGGAGATCACCGGCGCCTACTTCACCGGGCGTGACAGCGGCCGGGTCTGGCTGATGCTGGGCGTGTTGCTGCTCTCGGTGATCACCGCCGTGCGGCTCAACGTGTTGTTCAGCTTCCAGGGCAACGACATGTACTCCTCGCTGCAGACCGCGTTCCAGGGCGCCGCCGGCGGCGACGACGCGATCAAACAGTCCGGGGTGCACGGCTTCTGGATGTCGATCGGCATCTTCAGCGTGATGGCGGTGCTGCACGTGGCGCGGGTGATGCTCGACATCTACCTGACCCAGCACTTCATGGTGAACTGGCGCATCTGGCTGACCGAGCGGCTCACCGGCGACTGGCTGGAGGGGCGGGCCTACTACCGCGCCCACTTCATCAAGTCGCCGCTGGACCCGGCGATCGGCGAGGCCATCGAGGGCGCCATCGACAACCCCGATCAGCGCATCCAGCAGGACATCGACATCTTCACCGCCGGCAACGGCGCCAATCCGAACGCCCCGGCCAACGGCACCGGCTCCACCCTGCTGTTCGGCGCCGTCCAATCGATGGTGACGGTGGTGTCGTTCACGGCCATCCTGTGGAACCTGTCGGGCACGCTGACCGTGTTGGGCGTCGACATCCCCCGGGCGATGTTCCTGATCGTTTTGGTCTACGTCACCATCGCCACCATCGTCGCGTTCTGGATCGGCCGGCCGCTGATCCGGTTGAGCTTCCGCAACGAGCTCACCAACGCGGCATTCCGCTACGCCCTGGTGCGGGTACGCGATGCGGCCGAGTCCGTCGCGTTCTACCGGGGTGAGCTCGCCGAGCGGATCCAGCTGCGGCAGCGGTTCTCGGCGATCATCGACAACTACCTGAAATTCGTGAACCGGACCATCGGGTTCGCGGGCTGGAACCTGTCGGTCAGTCAGGCGATCGTGCCGCTGCCCTGGGTGATCCAGGCACCGCGGCTGTTCTCCGGGCAGATCATGTTCGGCGGGGTCGCGCAGACCGCGTCCGCCTTCGGCAACATCTCCGATTCGCTGTCGTTCTTCCGCAACGCCTATGACAACTTCGCCGGCTACCGCGCCTCGATCATCCGTCTGCACGGGCTGGTGGAGGTCGACCGCGAGGCCCGCGACCTGCCCGAGCTGCTGGTCAAGCCCAGCCCGGACGGCACGGTGACGATCGAGGGCGTGGAGGTGCGCAAACCCGACGGGGACCCGCTGATCGAAGCCCTGGATGTCGATCTGGGGGTCGGCGACGCGCTGATGATCGCCGGGCCGTCGGGCAGCGGCAAGACCACGCTGTTGCGCAGCCTGGCCCAGCTGTGGCCGTACGCGTCGGGCACCCTTCGGCGCCCCGACGCGGTCAACGAAACCATGTTCATCTCCCAGCTGCCCTACATTCCGCTCGGTGATCTGCGGGCGGTGGTGGCCTACCCGCTGGCGGCCGGCGAGGTCTCCGACGCCGAGATCTCCGACGCGCTGGTCAAGGTGGCGCTACCGCATCTGGTCGACCGGCTCGATGACGTCGAGGATTGGGCCAAGGTGCTCTCTCCCGGCGAGCAGCAGCGGGTGGCGTTCGCCCGGCTGCTGTTGACCCGGCCGAAGGCGGCCTTCCTGGACGAGTCGACCTCGGCGCTCGACGAAGGTCTGGAGTTGACGCTCTACCGGCTGCTGCGCGCCGAGCTTCCCCAGACCATCCTGGTCAGCGTGAGCCACCGGCACACGGTGCGCCAGCACCATGACCAGGTGCTCGAGTTGCTCGGGGGCGGCCGCTGGGACTTGAGTCCGGTCTAGTCTCCCTAGTCTCCCGCGGTCTGGTTTCCGCGGTCTAGTCTCCCGCGGTCCGGTTTCCGCGGTCTAGTCTCCCGCGGCGAGCAGACGCGGAATCGCATCGGCGCAGACCGTTCAGTGCGACTCTATGTCTGCTCGCGCCGAGATCTGGCCGCGTGTTCCCCGGCGCGACGGCCGAAGAACGAACCCTCCCCCAACTGGGTGCCGCTGGCGTAGCCCTTGCCGTCCTGGGCGATGTTGGCCGCACACGCGCCGGCGGCGTAGAGCCCGGGCACCGGGCTGCCGTCGTCGCGCAGCACCTGGCCGTCCACCGAGGTCGCCAGCCCGCCGATCGTGAACCCGGCATACATCGCCTTGCCCAGCGACAGGTCGAACGCGCCCCACGGCCCGGTGTCCTGCGGAGCGAGGAACGGCGGCTGCTTGTGAAAGTCCGGGTCCTCCCCGCGCGCCGCGTACATGTTGTAGCGGTTTAGCGTCGCCACCAGGTTTCCCTCCGGAATACCAAGCGCCGCTTCCATTTCCGGTACCGACTCCCAACCGTCGATCAGCGGAACCAAGGGCACTTGCGGCTTGCGCATGTGCGTCTCGTCCACGATCAGGAACGCCGCGCTGTCGGGCTGGTCCATGACGAACCCCGACGTACGTGAGTGATACGAGTCTTCGGCGACGAAACGCTTGCCCTCCTTGTTGACGATGATCCCGGTGAGCAGGATCGAGGGCGGATAGACCGGTGCGGTGATGAAGATCTGGTCCATGTGCTTGGTGGCGGCGCCCACCGACATCCCCATCCGGATGCCCAGGCCGTCGTCATAGGTGTTGCCCAGCACGAATGGCTTCTCCGCCAGCTTCGGCGTGTACTGAGCGACCATCTCCGGATTCATCACGAAGCCGCCGGCGGCAATCACCACCGACTTCGCTTTGATGACACCGCTTTCGGTGAAGTGCTTCCACGTGACACCCACGACGGCGCCGGAAGGATCGGTGACCAGACCGGTGGCGCCGGTTTCGTATCGGATCTGCACGCCAAGGTTTTCGGCGCGCTTGAGCAGCAGGTCGATCGCCATCTTGGCGCCCTGGGTGTCACCGGGCACCGGAACCTTATGCCCGCGCGGCGCCGGAACGGCCTCGTTGAGAAACGGCCACACCTTCTCGTTGCCGGTGAACATCAGCCCCTCGGTGTTGGGCTGGATCACCGCCTTCTCCGGGTAGTAACTGCGCTCGAACTTGATGCCCAGGTCCTCGAGCCAGTTGAAGTGCTCGACGCTGCCGTCGCAATAGGCCCGGATCTTGTCGTGTTCGGGTTCACGCGACACCGCGACGAGGTACTTGTACATCTCGTCCGGGCTGTCGGTGTGCCCGGTGGCCTCCTGGACCGCGGTGCCGCCGCCGAGGTAGAAGTGGCCGCCGGCCATGGCGGTGGTGCCGCCCGCCTCGGCCGCGCGCTCCAGCACCAGAACCCGGGCTCCGGCCGCTGCCGCGGTGACCGCCGCGCAGCCGCCACCGATGCCGAAGCCGATCACCACGACGTCGACGTCGTCGGACCACTCCGAAACAGCTTCGGCACTGGTGGTGTCCGGGATCTGGGTGCTCATTGCCGCTGCTCCTGTTTGATGTAGTCGAAGACCGCACGGATCTCGGCCGGGACGTAGGCGATCTCCAGGTAGGGGATGCCGGCTTCCGGAGCCGAGACGTACGCGAATTTCATGCCGCCGGGCATCACGCCCCGGGCAACCACGTCGGCGCCCTGCTCGGCGGCGTCGTTCAGCATAACGTCGAAGTTTTCGGGGTCCTCGGCCTCGATGCAGACATGGTGCAGACCCGGACCGTGGACACGCAGGAAGTCGTCGTAGAGGCTGCGCCCGCTCACCGGTGCGATCAACTCCAGCTGCATGTCGCCGAGATAGCTCAGCGCGATGTCGGCGACGAAATCAGCCGGCTCGCCCCGGTAACGGCAGGTGTCCGGGGCGAAGTGCACCCCCGGCATGCGGACCCACTTGCGCACCCCCAACAGCGCGCTCAACATCGCTTCGGTGGCGGCCAGATCACCGGTGACCCAAGCGATCTGAACGGGTGGTCGGGGCGTCGGGATCATGTCAGGGGGTCGGCACGCCGACGTCTTCGCGGACCTGCTGGGAGATCGCCGACCATGACACGGCGGCAGGGTACTCCCCCCACACGCTGTTGAACAGGCCGACGATCCGGGCCAGGCCGGGGCCGCGGATCACATACACCGGGCCACCGGAATCACCCTGTTGACTGCGGACGCCGTGGTCCATGGTGAACCAGCCGTTGTTGACCCGCTCCACGGTTCCGCAGGTCTCTCCGGTGACGATGCCGAAGTGACAGACCGGCTCGCCGGGGGCCACGTGGTCGTCCGGCCCGGCCTCCAGGCGCAAACCACCGGGAAGGATGTCATTGGTGTCGACGCCGTCGGCCAGCACTATCGCCTCGTAGTCGGCGATCACCTGGTCGGTGTTGACGGTGGCACCGTTGGGGGTGTTGTCGCGGAAGGTCGCCAGCGTGCCGATGACGTTGCCGTCCCGGTCTCTGACCGGGCCGCTCCCCCGGCAATGCCCGGCGGTGAAGGCGACGCGCATGACCGGGTCAACGTAACCGAGCGTGCAGACGTGGGTGTCCTGGTGGATCTCCATGCCGGGAAACACCAGCACCAGATCGGCGCGAGCGGTGCCGATCGCCGGAGCCGCGGCCGTCGCCCCGACTGCAACACCCACCGCCAGCACCCGCACAATGCGCCCGCGCACCGTCGACTCCGATCGTTGAGGCCGGTTCGGTTCCGGCCGGGATTCGACCGCCGTAATCACCGGCGCAGCGCAGCGGCCCGGCTCCGTGTGGACTCCGGGCCGCCGCGTCGGCCGTCAGCGGCGGTCAGGGGATCGTCAACTCCTGACCGGGGTGGATCAAGTCCGGGTTGGCGATACCGCTGGCCTCGGCGATCTGCGGGTATTTGTTGCCGTCACCGTAGAACCGCTCGGCAATGGCCCACAGCGTGTCACCGGAGACCACGGTGTACTTACGCGCAGCGGGCGCAGCAGGCTCAGCGGGCGCTTCCGGGGCTGCTTCGGCCTTGGGTTCTTCGGCCGGTGGCGGCGGAGCGTCGGTCTCGGTCTTGGTGGACCAGGCGGCACCGTCGGCGGCGTACAGCACCAGGTTGCGGTCGTCCTGGAGCACCAGCTTGACGTCCTTCTTGCCCTTGGTGTCGGTGTGCCAGACGGGTTTGTCCGCGGTGTAGAGCACGAAGTTGCCGTCGGGCTGCACCTCGGCGCGCACCACATCCTGGCCGTTGGTGCCAGACGCCCAGACCGCCTTGCCGCGCGAAGCCAGCACCAGATTGCCGTCGTCTTGCAATGTCAGGGTGTACGCCCCGTTCTTGGAGGTCAGCGACTCGCCTTTGACGAGCTTCTTCCCTGCGGTGAGCGTGTCTCCCAAGCTCTGTGCCACGTTGTTCCCTTCCCGTCGGGACGCCGCGGCCGAACACGCCGGGGCGTTGTCGCGCTGATGCGACGTCGCAAGCCTATGCGAACCGCGGACGGTGCGCGCCTCATTGCCGCAGTGCCGCCGACGCCTCCGCCGCTCCCGACGGCACCGGCTGCCAGCCGGGCGGCCCGAACACATATCCGAGCCGGTCGCGCCAGCGGCTCGCGCCGCGCACATCGGCGATGATCGAGGCGTATTCGTGGAACTGCAGTTTCACGATGTTGAAGGTGTCGACCTGCTTGGTCAGCCCGTAGTGCGGACGGAACCGCTCGGGTGCGAAGGTGCCGAACAGCCGGTCCCAGATGATCAGGATGCCACCGTAGTTCTTGTCCAGGTACTCGCGGTCCATGCCGTGGTGCACCCGGTGGTGCGACGGAGTGTTGAAGAAGAATTCGATGACGCGCGGCAGCTTGTCGATCCGCTCGGTGTGCACCCAGAACTGGTAGATCAGGTTGACCGAGAATGCGGCGAACACCATCCAGGGCGGAATCCCCAGCAGCGGCAACGGAATCCACACCAGGATCTCTCCGCTGTTGTTCCACTTCTGCCGCAGCGCGGTAGCCAGATTGTAGTACTGACTGGAATGGTGGGCCTGGTGGGTCGCCCAGATCAGCCGGACCCGGTGCGCGATCCGATGGTAGGTGTAATAGAGCAGATCCACCCCGAGGATGGCGATCACCCAGGTGTACCAATCCCTCGGCGAGAGGTGCCACGGCGCCACATAGGTGTAGAGGGCCGCGTAGCCGAGCAGCGCCAGCAACTTCCACCCGGCGGTGGTGGCCACCGACACCAATCCCATCGAGATGCTCGTCCATGCGTCCCTGCTCCGGTAGGACCCGCGTTCGAGATCTTCGAGCTTGCGGGCCGCAGTCCATTCCAGGGTCAGCAGCAGCAGGAAAAACGGAATGGCGAACAGCACCGGGTCGCGCATCGGCCCGGGCAACACCGACCACACACCAGCGATAGCATCCACCGTGCTCACCTCCACCGACACCAGCCTAACGGCGTGTCCCGTCCGTCATTATTCCGGCGACAGTGCCGCCTGATCCTCGGAGTGCCAGTGCACCGCATAGACCCCCGGCTGCAGCGACAGTTCGCCGACCAGGCGCTCGAGACGGTCCGGCGCCCGGCTGTCGGACAGCATCGACGCGGTGAGCGCGATGTTGTCGTCGGCGGCGCGGCCGGTGTGGATCCCGCGCAGGACCAGGTCGTTGCCGGCGGTGTGCTGCACGATCTGGGCGCGTAGGTACTTCTCGGATTTCGGCCGGCAGATCACCTGCACCCGGTAGGGCGACTGCGGCTCGTCCTCCTCGATGTGCTGGTCACGGTCGATGAGCCGGCCCAACGGCCGCAACAACAGGTGGGTGCCGACGATCGCACCGGTTCCGATCACCGCGAACAGCAGGTTTCCCGCCGCCGCCAGCACGCCGACGGCGGCCGAGCACCACAGGGTGGCCGCGGTGTTCAGGCCCCGGACGTTGAACCCTTCGCGCAGGATCACCCCGCCGCCGAGAAACCCCACCCCGGACACCACATAGGAGGCGACGCGGGTGGAGCTGGTGTCGTTGGCGGCGACGCCGTACAGCACGAACAGCGTTGCGCCGGCAGCCACCAGCGCGTTGGTGCGCAGCCCCGCCATCCGGGCCCGCCACTGACGTTCCAGCCCGATCAGCGCGCCGCAGCCCAACCCGACGGCCAGTCGCAGCGTGAACTCGGCGACGCTCAGCGTCTGCATGAGCTAACCCTGTCACACGGCCTAACCGGCGACCACCGGCCGAACCATCACCGTGGGCTTGAAGCCGTAGCGCGGGGCGGCGAAACCGTAGTTGCGGCCTTGCCCGGCGCCCGCCAGCGGCACCCCCGGCATACCGGCCGCGCCGGGCTCCGCGGCGTGCGCGGCGACCGTCCACCCCGTGGCCGCGACGCCGCTGGCGGGTGCGGTGGTCGGCACGGCCGCGGCCCAGGACTGCGGTACCGACAGCCCCCCGACCGAGGCCGCTTGACCCATGGTCGCCGAGGCGGTGCCCAGCCCGCCCAACCCGTTGCCGAGTCCGCCGCCCAAGCCGGCGCCGAGGCCGTGCAGGCCCAGACTCGGCAGCAGCATGTCCATCGGGTCGACCGCACCCAAGCCCAGCGGGTCGGCGGCGGCCAGCATGGCACCGCGGATGACCGCGATGTCCGCGCCGGCCTGGGTGATGCCCGCCAGGCCCATCGGGCTGAAGGAGCTGCTCATCAGGTTGGTCATCGCGTTGCCCAGGTCGCCGGCGCTGATCGCCTCGCCTCCCGTGGTCGGCGGCTGCACCGGCGCCGCGAGAGCCTGCAGCGTCTGCGGGGTGTTCGTGATCGCCTGGGACAGCGTGGATTGCGCGTTCGACGCGGCCGATGTGCCGGCAGCCTGGGCGGTCGCGGCCTGCTGGGCGCCCTGCGCCGACGGGTCGGCGACTTCGCGCGGCGGGCTGAACGGCGTCACCTTGGTGGCCGCCGCCGACGCGGCCGCGTAGCCGTACATCGCGGCGGCGTCCTGGGCCCACATCTGGCCGTAGTGCGCCTCGGTGGCCGCGATCGCCGCGGCGTTCTGGCCCAGGAAGTTGGTGGCCACCAGCGTCGCGAGCTGGCTGCGGTTTGCCACGATCAGCGGCGGCGGCACCGTCATCGCGTACGCCGCGTCGAACGCCGCGGCGGCCGCCTTCGCCTGTGCCGCCGCCTGCTCCACCTGGGCGGCGGTGGCACCCATCCATGCGACGTAGGGCTCGGCCGCGGCGGCCATCGCCGCCGACGCCGGCCCCATCCAGGCTTCGCTGACGAGTCCGTTGATGACCGACTGGTAGGCGGCCTCGGCCGCGCCGAGTTCGGCGGCCATCTTGTCCCAGGCCCCTGCGGCGGCCATCATCGGTCCCGAGCCGGGGCCGGTGTAGATGCGAGCCGAGTTGATTTCCGGCGGAAATGCTCCGAAGTCCATGGCATTGCTCCTTTTTGATCGAGGGTTTTCGTGAATCGTTGGGTGGTCTTGGCGGGTGTGCGGGCACGGTCGATGTCCCGAGGCGTTTACAGCCGTGTTGGCCGGCAGGAGACTCGGCAGCAGGTCATGACGACATGCCGGAGCTGGGCATGACGAGCGAATCGCCGCTCAGCGAAAAGGCCGAGCCATCAAGCGATTTCAGGACATATCGGATCCTGGCGCATTCCGCGAACGGAAGTCACGCCAGTCGAATAGGTCAGCGCCGGTGAGAATCAGTTGGTGAAAGCGGTACCGAGAGCGAAGGAGACGACCATCGATCTCGGATAGGAACTATCACTCGGACTCAATGTCGCTCTCACCTCCTCTCGGCCTGGGCACACGCGGGTGCCTGCACTGATGCACAAAGAGGTGAATGCGCCCGGCGACACGGCCGGACCCCGCACCCCTCTCGTCAGAGCTTCGGCACTGCACGGCGTGTCCTGGCCTGCGCAAACAATGCAGACCCGGAAGCCACTTGGGCTCAACCCTTAATCCGGGAAGAGCTGTCCTGACCCGGGGCGTCTTTCGACGTTCGGGGTCAGTGGCCTGTATCCATGCAGACGCCTCACCTAACGAGGTGCTTGCCTCACCATAGTGCACCAGGTGGCTGGCATGGTCAATCGGGCGCGGCGCGTCACCGACCGCTTCTCGGCAGCCGGACTATACCGGCGCCGAAAGAGCCTGTCGTCGAAGCAGAATTAGCGCCGGCGTCAGCCGGGCTGCCGATCGGGTCCGGTGGTGTTCTGACCGTCGCGCTTGACGTGTACGGCGTGCACACCGGGCTGTTCGGCGAGCTCTTCCAGCAGGCTGTCGAGGCGGCTGGGGTCGACGTGCCAGTGCTGCACCTCGGTGGTGCCCGCCAGCTCGGTGACCAGGCGTTCCAGCCGGCTCTGCGCATGGCCGTTCATCGCCGCGGCGGGACGGCTGCGTGGCGCGGCGCCGGTGAGTGCCCGCCCCGCCAGGCCCGCCAGGGCCAGGTCCCCGAACACCCCGGTGGGAATCGCGGCAGCCGCGGCCGGCCCGGCACCCGGCAACGCGACGGCCGCCATCTTGGCCACCGGCGCGGTCGCCACCCAGTTCGGCGGGACACTGAGCCTGCCGATCGTGCCCGCATTGCCCGCGCTGGCCGAGATCGGCGCGGAGCCGACCGGGATGGACGCATCGGCGGCCAGCACCGTTGCACCGGAACCGAATCCGGCGCTGCCGCCGGTGGCCGCGGCGATGTCGAGGTCGATAGTGAGATTGCGTGAGTACTGGATCAGTCCGTAAAGGATGGTCTTGATCGCATCGTTGAACGGCACGATGCTCTTGGCCACCAGTTCGACATACGAGACGACCTGGGTCAACGACAGGCCGGTGGCGGTCTGTGCCGGTTGCGTCGACGCCGCTGCAAGCCCCGCCGCCGGAGCAAGCCCATTCAGTGCCTGCGGTATCGCGGTGATCAGCTGCGACAGCTGGTCGTGTGCACTGCCCGCGGTGGCCGCGGCGACTGCCGCCGCCTGTCCGCCGAGACCCGCAGGATCGGTGGTCGCCGGCGGTTCGGTGAACGGGGTCAGTGTGGTCGCGGCCGCCGACTGGGCCGCGTATCCGTACATCGCGATCGCATCCTGCACCCACAGCTGGGCGTAATCGGCGTCGAGCGCCGCGATCGCCGCGCTGTTCTGCCCGAGCACGTTCGTCGCGACCAAAGTCGTCTGCGCGCTGCGATTCGCGGCGATCACCGGCGGGGGCGCGACGGCCGCATAGGCCTGGTCGAACGCGGCTCCGGCCGCGATGGCTCGCGCGGCGGTCTGCTCAGCCAGCGCCGCGGTGGCGTCGAGCCAGGCCAGGTAGGGCGTCACGGCGGCCGCCATCGCCTCCGACGTCGGTCCCAGCCACCCCTGGTCGGTCAGGCCGGTCAGCACCGACCGGTAAGCCCTGGCGGCCGAACCGGTTTCGGCGGCCAGACGCGCCCACGCCGTTGCAGCGGCCAGCATCGGTCCCGATCCGGGGCCGGCATACAGGCGCCCGGAATTCACCTCCGGCGGCAGTGCGGCGAAATCCATGGCGATCACTCCTGACCCGGAACCGGTTCGCCGGTGTCGAAGTAGACCTCGTGGATACCGGGTTGCCCGGCCACCTCCCCCAACAGGCTCTTGAGCTCGCCCGGCTCGACGTGCCAGTGCCGTACCTCGATCCCGGTGAGTCGGTCGGCGATTCGCTCGCTGGGTGCCTCCGCCCGGCCTGCAGGTGCGCGACGGCCCGGCCGTCCGGCGGCCAAGCCGGCCGCAGCGACGCCGGCACCATGTCCGGCGGGTGCGGCCGCGGCCGCCGACGCGGCGGTGGGCGCCGCGCACGCGGTGGGCGCGGTCTCGGGTAGCGACTCGGCCCAGGTCGGCGGGACCGCGAGCTTGCCGACAGTTCGCGCGCTCCCTGCGTTCGCGGCCACCACCGGCCGAACGCCTTCGGTCAGAGCAGTCGATTCGGCACCGGCCAATGCCCTTGCGCCGGAACCGAACCCGGCCCTGCCACCGGTGGCCTGGGAGATGTCGAGGTCGGTGTTGAGGTTGCGGGCATACTGGCCCATGCCGTAGAGCACCGAGATGTTGGTGTCGTTGGCGGGCAGGACGGTGCGCGCCAACGTCTCGATGTAGGAGGCGGCCTGCGCCGCCGGGTCGGTGCTCTGCGCCGAGGCCAGCGCACCGATCGGCGAGGCCTGCGCACCCCCGGAGCCGGAGAGCCCGCGCAGTGTCTGCGGTATGGCGTTCAGCAGTGGGGACAGCTGGTTCTGGGTGGCCGCGGTGTCCCCTCCGGCCGACCCATCGGTCACCGGGGGCGGCGGGGTGAAGGGCTGCAGCGTCGTCGCGGCGGCCGAGCGGGCCGCGTAGCCGTACATCACCGTCGCGTCCTGCAGCCACATGAGGTGGTACTCGGCCTCGGTCGCCGCGATCGCTGTGCTGTTCTGCCCGAGCACGTTGGAGGCCACCAGGACCACCAACTGGGCCCGGTTGGCGGTGATGGCCGGCGGCGGCACCGTCGCGGCAAACGCCTGCTCGAAGTCGCTCACCGCCAGCATCATTCGGCTCGCGGTGTGCTCGGCCGCCGCCGCGGTGGTGCGGAGCCAGTTCGCGTACGGCGTCGCCGCGGCCGCCATCGCCTGTGATGCCGGACCGAACCAGCTCTGCCCGCTGAGCTCGGCGATCACCGCCTGATAGGACGCGGCCACCGCGCTGAGTTCCCCGGCCAGCCCCCGCCAGGCGCCGGCCGCGGCCAGCATCGGGCCGCTACCGGGGCCGGCATAGATCAGCGCGGAGTTGATCTCCGGTGGCAGCGCGCCGAAGTCCACGCCGGACACCGCTCAGTCCTCCGCCGACGGGGGGATCACGATGATGGTCGCCTTGCTCGGCTTACTGGGCTTGCTCGCCGCCGCCAGGCCGGTCGCCCCGCCCACGTCGCGACCGGCGGCTCCCCGGCTGACCGCCATGGCGCGTCCGGCCAGGCTACTCAGGGCCAGATCGCCGGCCAGACCGGTTTCGCCCTCCGCGGCAACCGCCGCGACGGCTTGCGGCCCGGCCTCCGGGAAGACCGCGGCGACAGCCTTGGCGGTCGTGGTCTGGGCGATCCAGCCCTGCGGCACCGATAGTCGCCCGATCGCCCCGCCGTTGCCCAATCCCGCTGACACCATCGGGGCACCGGCCAATCGGCTTCCTGCCAGCGCCCCGGCCGGAAGCGCCTTCGGTTCGTCGAGCCAGGGTTTGGGCCCCATCGCCCGGTTGACCGCGGAGACCACGTTCGCGCCGTTCATCGGCAGCAGCACGCACTGGATCGCCAGCAGGTAGGGAATGCCGCCCACTCCGAACAGCGAGATCGGCGACAGCGGGCCGGCCAGAAAATCAAGTATCGCCGTCGGGTCCGCCTGCGCGGGCCCCGATACCGCCATGCTCTGCAGCGCCTGCGGCACCATCGAGATCAGTTGGCTCAACGACGACTGCGTCTGGGCAGCCGTTCCGGTCGCCGCCTGGGTGGCTGCCGCGGCCTGGGCCTGCAAGCCGGCCGGGTTGGTGGTCTGGGGCGGCGCGGCGAACGGGGGCAAGGCGGTGGCACTGGCAGAGGCGCCGGCGTAGCCGTACATCGCCCCGGCGTCCTGGGCCCACATTTCGGCGTATTCCAGCTCAGCGGCGGCGATCGCCGCGGTGTTCTGGCCCAGGATGTTGGTGGCGATCAGCGACAGCAACAGACTGCGGTTCGCTTCGATCACCGGTGGCGGCACCGTCGCGGCGAACGCGGCATCGTAGGCGGCCGCAGCGGCCCGGGCTTGAGCGGCGGCCTGCTGGGCTTGCACGGCCGTGCTGCCCATCCAGCCGGCGTAGGGCCGTGCGGCCGCCGACATCGTCGCCGCCGTCGGCCCGGACCACGCTTGGGTAAGGCTGGTGACCACCGCGTTGTACGACGACGCGGTCGAACTCAATTCGGCGGCCAATGCGTCCCACGCTGCGGCGGCCGCCAGCAACGGTCCCGAACCGGGGCCGGAATACATTCGGCCCGAGTTGATCTCCGGTGGCAATGCTCCGAAATCCATGCCCTCCACCTCTGGTCGATCGGCCGCCGCGTGGATCTCCGATCAGCCGGTGACGGTGCACTGCCCCGGTGGGCCCTGGTTGGTCAGGCCCAGCTGGAGCCGACGGAGGCGTCGGTGTTGGCCATGTTGTTGCCGGCGCTCTGCACCTTCTGACCGTGG
>NZ_MVHU01000016.1 GCF_002086285.1 Mycolicibacter kumamotonensis
GGGCCGGGTTGCGCCGGGGCGGGCGGCGGCGCCGCGGGCGCCTCGGCGGCCGGCGCGGCCGGAGCCGACGGCTTCGCCGCGGGAGCAGCCGGGGCCTCGGCCTTGACGGCCTGGCCGTCGGCGGCTGCGGCCGGCGCGGTCTTGGCCGGGGCCGGGGATTTGGCGGGTGCCTTGGCCGCCGGCTCGTCAGCCTTCGGTGCGGGCTTACCGCCGCCGAACGATTCGCGCAGGCGCCGCGCGACGGGGGCTTCCACCGTCGAGGATGCCGACTTGACGAATTCGCCCTGCTCGCTCAGCCGGGCGAGAACTTCCTTGCTGGTAACACCGAGTTCCTTGGCCAACTCGTGTACGCGGGCCTTTGCCACTACTTCTCCTGTCTATGAGGCGACAGCGGTGGTGGGCCGCGCCTCGGGTTTAGCTATGACGCATGGTCATCGGGACTTCACGGTGTGCTCATGTTCTTCGCTACCTGTTCTGTTAGCCGGGGCGGCGAGCCGATCTGGCGATCGAAGTACTCCTCCACCCCGGATACATCCGGGGAACCGCTGATCCGCAGCG
The DNA here is from genome assembly GCF_002086285.1 of Mycolicibacter kumamotonensis. GTDB lineage: Bacteria > Actinomycetota > Actinomycetes > Mycobacteriales > Mycobacteriaceae > Mycobacterium > Mycobacterium kumamotonense. The sequence goes on from NZ_MVHU01000016.1 coordinate 559, forward strand.
CGTGCGCGAACGCTCGTCGCCGGATCGCCGCCTGCAGGCACTGCGGCGCGGGATGCAGCCACGCACCCCGTCCCGGCTGGTTGCCCGCCGTGTCGACGGTGACGGCATCGTTGCCGTTCCCTGACACAGCGACCACCCGAAGCAATTCGACGGCCAACTCGCGTTTCCGGCAGCCGACACACGTGCGCACCGGTCCCTGCGGGGAGCGGTGCGTCCGCGAGCCGGTCGTCGGAGTCTCGCGCTGGATCACGGCTCAGTCTACCCATACCGCGACCGTCATCCGAACACGCTCAGTACCGCCGGTCGCCGCCCGCCGCGCAGCGGCTCAGAACAGGGTGCCGATATCCAGCAACTGGCCCAGATCCGCCAGCCAGCCGGTGTCGGCGGCGTTCGTATCGAACGAGCTGGACAGGTCTGGCGTCTCCCCGGCGAGCTGACCCAGGGTGGCTTCCGCCGTCGACGTCTCCTGAGGGAAGGTGTCGAAAAGCGGCACGACGTTGTTGAACAGCGTGACGTAGTCGGATGTCCCCTCCGGATTCTGGATGTAATGATTCCCGAAGATCGTTAGATAGCCGCCGAGCGCTGCGACCGTCTGGAGTGAGAAGTTCTCGTCCACCGATCCGGTCCACGCCGAGGCGCTACCGGTGCCATCGGTGATCTCGTCGCGCAAGTCGTTGACGGCCAGGAAGGGAATACCGCCGCCCCAGCTGGTGCGCGTAACGCCGAACGTCCCGACGATGTCGCCGCTGTCGTCGGCGACGTTGTAAGGCCAGGTCACCTGGTGGTACTGGAAGTACGGCGCGAAGTCGTCGAAATCGATGACGCCCGTGGGCGTCCCCGGTGCAGAGACAATGCCGGGTGGCAGGGTATCAGCGGCCGCGAGACCGGCCGGGCCGGCGAAGAGCGAGGCACCCAGACCGGCGCCGATGGCAAACACAAATCGATGACCATTCATGACTAACATCCCCCGTACGACTCGCGTTCAGTCATGACGCTCGATTATGAACGTGAATCGACGTTACGCCACATACAGGAAATCAGCCGGGCAATTCCCAGGATTTACGGACGCGACAAAAAAGAATGTTTATCCGGCAACGTGGTCGGGTTCGCTGTCCGAGGGGGTCGGCGCGTCGCTACGGATGTCGATGCGCCAGCCGGTGAGCCGGGCCGCCAACCGGGCGTTCTGGCCCTCCTTGCCGATGGCCAGCGACAGCTGAAAGTCCGGAACCACCACCCGGGCCGCACGCGCCGCCTGGTCGATCACGGTCACCGACATCACCTTGGCCGGCGACAAGGCGTTGCCGACGAAACGCGCCGGGTCCTCGTCGTAGTCGATGATGTCGATCTTCTCGCCGGCCAGCTCGCTCATCACGTTGCGCACCCGCTGGCCCATCGGGCCGATGCAGGCGCCCTTGGCGTTGAGCCCGGGAACCTGCGAGGCCACCGCGATCTTGGACCGGTGCCCGGCTTCACGGGCGACCGCGACGATCTCCACCGACCCGTCGGCGATCTCGGGCACCTCCAGGGCGAACAGTTTGCGCACCAGGTTGGGGTGGGTGCGAGACAGCTCGATACGCGGTTCACGCAGCCCTCTGGTCACCCCGATCACGTAGCAGCGCAGCCGGTCGCCGTGCTCGTAGCCTTCGCCGGGCGCCTGCTCGGCGGGCCGGATGACACCGTCGAATCCCTTGGCTTCGGTGCCCAGCCGAACCACCACGACGCCACGGGCGTTCTCCCGGGCGTCGCGCTGCACGACGCCGGCGACGATGTCGCCTTCCCGCGCCGAGAACTCGCCGTAGGCCTTCTCGTTCTCGGCGTCACGCAGCCGCTGCAGGATCACCTGCCGGGCGGTGGTCGCCGCGATGCGGCCGAAGCCCTCGGGAGTGTCGTCGTATTCGCTGATGATATTGCCGTCGGCGTCGGTCTCGCGGGCCAGCACGCGCACCATTCCGGTCTTGCGGTCGACCTCGATGACCGCGTCGGCCTGATGCCCCTCGGTGTGCCGGTAGGCGGTGAGCAACGCCGATTTGATCGTCTCCACCACTACGTCGACCGAGATGCCTTTGTCGGCTTCGATCGCGTGCAGCGCGGCCATGTCGATGTTCATCCGCCCGCCTCCGTTCCCGCATCGGTGGCCTGCCGGCCCGTCAACTCCAACTCACGTTCGCTCGGCGGCGAGAATTCGACTTGCACCACCGCTTTGCTGATCTCGCTCAGCGGAAGCCGGCGCCGGTTCCAGTCCCGCCCGGCGCGCACCACCAGCGTCACGACGTCGTCCTCGACGACTCCCACCCGTCCGGTCACGGCGGTCCCGTCGGACAAGGTCACCTCGACCTTGCGGCCGTGAGCGCGCCGAAAATGTTTGGGCGTGGTCAACGGCCGCTGCACACCGGGGGAGCTGACCTCCAGCACGTACTGCCCGTCGAAGTTCAGGCCGTCCAGCAGATCCGACGCCGAGCGCGACAACGCCGCGGCGGTGTCGAGGTCCAGCGGGGTGTCGCCGTCGGCGACCACGGTGATGCGCGGCAGCGGCGCATGCTCGTCGACGACGACGTCTTCGATCTCATATCCGGCGCGCGTGAACTCAGCGTCGAGCAGCTCGATCACCTGCGTCTGCGAAGGTAGCCGGGTGGCCACGGCGAGCTCCTCATCTTGAGTTGTCTCCGACGTCGCGTTCCCACGCGCCAGGCGCGGCCGGGAACCAGCCACCAACGATACGCCGTGACGTGCACAGCCACAGCAAACCGGGAAAAGCACCGCCGTGTGTCAGTCGGCCACGCCGCGTCCCTCCGGCGGCATCGGGGTGGCAGGATGTCTCAGGTGTCCGGCCCCCTGACCGCCCTCGACCGGCGGCGCGTGCTGACCGGCGCCGGGATGCTCGCTCTGATCGCCCTGGCGGCGCCGGCGTGCGGCCACTCCCCGACCCCGCCGGCCGTCGACGACCTGGAAGCGCAGCGGCAGGTGGCCTTGCGCGACAGTGAACTGGCCGCCGCGGCCGGCGCCGCGCTGACCGGGCCGGGTTCCCAGGCGCTGGCAGCGGCCCTGGATCAGGTGGCGCTGGAACGGGCCGAACACGCCCGGGCGCTGGCCACCGAGATCGCCCGGGCCGCCGGCAGGCCCGCCCCGGAGACCACCGAGACCACCACCTCGGCCAGCACCCCGGACGGGCCCGCACCCACGGTGTCTCAAGTGGTCAACGCCCTGCGGGCGGCGGCCGAGGGCGCCGGGAAGCTGGCCATCGCCTCGTCGGGCTACCGGGCCGGGCTGCTTGCCTCCATCGCCGCGGCCTGCACGGCCTCCTACGCGGTCGCATTGGTGACGCAGTCATGACCTCGGTCGAACCCAGCGCGCTCAGCGGCCCCGACGCCGCCCTGTGCGATGCCCTGGCCACCGAATACGGGGTCGTCTACGGCTACGGAATGGTGTCGGCGTACTCGCTACCGGAGTTCAACGACCTGGTGGTTCCCACCATCCGTCAGCATCGCGACCGCCGGGACCGGACCATCGCGATCCTGCGGGCCCGCTCGATTGCCATTCCGCCCGCCGCCGCCGGATACCAGCTGCCTTTGCCCCTGACCACGTCCGACGACGCCCTGCGGCTGGCGGTCCGGATGGAAAACGACACCGCGACCGCCTGGCGCGCCGTCGTCGAACAGGCCCGGGAGCCCTCGGACCGGGAGTTCGCGGCAACCGCGCTGGGCCAAAGCGCGGTGCTGGCCGCGCACTGGAACCAGGCATTGGGCAATTGGCCGATCACCCGGGCATTCCCGGGCGGGCAGGATTGAGCGAAGCCGAACGAGAGGAGCGGACCGATGCCGGTATCGAAAGCAGGTGTGCTGGCGGCCGCGGCCGGAGCCCTGATGGGCCTAGCCGCCGGGCCGGCCGGCGCATGGCCGATCCCCTACACTCCCGAGGACACCAGGTACCTCGACGCGACCCGCGGCAACTTTCCCGGCGACGACGACCAGCTGTTGCTGGCCGGCAAGCAGGCGTGCCGCCTGCTCTACACCGGCCAGCCGTCGAATGCGGTGATCGACCAGGTGGCCGGGCAGTACGGGGCCAGCCCCGAACAGGCCGCCACCGTGGTGCGCGCGGCGCGCAGCACCATGTGCACCCAGGCGCCGGGTTAGCCGTCCCCGCGAACCGCGGCGAGGATCTGCCCGGCCAGGTCGGCGCCGACGGACAGCTCGCGGGTCTGCCCGGAGAAGCGGTCCCGCAGTTCGACGATCCCGTCGGCCCAGCCGCGACCCAGCACGACGATCCACGGCACGCCGAGCAGCTCGGCGTCCTTGAACTTCACTCCCGGTGAGGCCTGCCGGTCATCGAACAGCACCTCCATGCCGAGCCGGTCGAGCTCGGCGGCCAGTTCCGTCGCACCGGTGCGGGCGGCCTCGTCCTTGTTGGCGATCACCAGGTGCACGTCGAACGGTGCGACCTGCGACGGCCAGCGCAGACCCAGCTCGTCGTGCTGTTGTTCGGCGATGACGGCGACCAGCCGGGACACGCCGACACCGTAGGAGCCCATGGTGAGGCGCACCGGGCGCCCGTCCTCGCCGAGGACGTCGGCGGTGAACGCGTCGGTGTATTTGCGGCCGAGCTGGAAGATGTGGGCGATCTCGATGCCGCGGGCGCTGACCAGCGTGCCTTTCCCATCCGGGGACGGGTCGCCGTCGCGGACCTCGGCGGCTTCGATGGTGCCGTCGGCGGTGAAATCACGTCCGGCCACCAGCCCGACGACATGCTTCCCGGGCTGGTCGGCGCCGGTGATCCAACTGGTGCCGTCCACCACGCGCGGGTCGACCAGATACCGGATATCGTTGTCCTGCAATGCTTTCGGCCCTATATAGCCCTTGACCAAGAACGGGTGCCTGGCGAAATCCTCGTCGGACAGCAAGGCGTACTCGGAGGGTTCCAGAGCCGCGCCCAGCCGCTTCTCGTCGACCTCCCGGTCGCCGGGCACCCCGATGCCCAGCAGCTCCCATTCCCCGTCGGGCTGGCGCACCTTGAGCAGCACGTTCTTGAGGGTGTCGGCGGCGGTGACGGTGCGGCCCAGGCCGGCGCCGTTGGCCCAGTCCACCAGGGTCGCGATCGTCGGGGTGTCGCCGGTGTCGTATACCTGGGCGGCCGGTAGGCCCTCGATCGGTTGCGGCTGTGGACGTGCGGTGGTCACCGCCTCGACGTTGGCGGCGTAGCCGGACTCCGGGCAGCGCACGAAGGTGTCCTCACCGACCTCGCTTTCGGCCAGGAACTCCTCGGAGGCCGAACCGCCCATCGCGCCAGACACCGCGGAGACGATCACGTAGCGCACCTGCAGACGGTCGAAGATCCGTTGGTAGGCCTCGCGGTGCGCGTCGTAGGCGGCCGCCAGTCCGGCGTCGTCGACGTCGAAGGAGTAGGAGTCCTTCATCACGAACTCGCGGCCCCGCAGGATGCCGGCCCGCGGCCGCGCCTCGTCGCGGTACTTGGTCTGGATCTGGTAGAGCAGCACCGGGAAATCCTTGTAGGAGCCGTACTCCCCCTTGACCGTCAGGGTGAACATTTCCTCGTGGGTGGGCCCGAGTAGGTAGTCATTGCGGCGGCGGTCCTGCAGCCGGAACATGGTGTCGCCGTACTCGGTCCAGCGGTTGGTGGCCTCGTACGGGGCGCGCGGCAGCAGCGCTGGCAGCAGGATCTCCTGACCGCCGATGGCGTTCATCTCCTCGCGCACCACCCGTTCGATGTTGCGCAGCACCCGCAGACCCAGCGGCAGCCAGCTGTACAGTCCGGGGGCGACCGGGCGGATGTAGCCGGCCCGGATCAGCAGCTTGTGGCTGGGCACTTCGGCATCGGCGGGGTCGTCGCGCAGCGTGCGCAAGAACAGCTGGGACATCCGGGTGATCACAGCGGGAGAGCTTATCTTCAGCCGCGGGCAGACGCGGACTCGCACTCGTAGAGCCCGCGGGGTGCGATTCTGCGTCTGCTCGCCCGGGCGAGCCGGCTACAGCTCTCCGGCCTCCACGGCATCCCGGGTGTGCTGGGCGCGGGCGACCTGGTCGGCGGAGAACCCGATGAGTAACGCCGCCGCGCCGACCAGGACCGCGATCGCGGCCACCCACAGCAGCGAATAGGTGTAGCCGGCGCCGAGCGCGTCCAGCTGCGCCGGGGTCATGTTCTTGACCGGGCCGCTGACGCCGCCCAGATACAGCGTCCGGGACGTCTGCACGGCCTGGATGACCACCAGCACCACCGGACCGCCGAGGTTGTAGACCATCAGCGTGATGGCCGAAACGGGCCCGATCTCACGTGGTCCGACTTCGGTGAGCGCGCACAGCGGCAACACCACGGCGATGATCCCGATGCCCAGGCCGCCCACCACGATCGGCGCGAAAAGGTCTGGGAAATAAGGGATATTTCGGGTCAATGTGGAGCCGTAGAGCATGGCGCCCAAGACCAGCGCCCCGCCGCCGATGACCAGCCAGCGCGGTGCGATCAGCGATGCCAGCCGGGCTGCCAGCACCGTGCCCAGGCCGAAGGCCAGCGCGAACGGGATGAACGAGATGCCGGCCCGCAAGGCCGAGTATCCCAGCACGTCCTGCACCAGCAACGCGATCATCACCGTCAGCGTCAGCATCACCCCACCGGCCAGAAACAGTGAGACGAACGTCATCACCCGGGTGCGGTTGTCGAATACCGCGGCCGGCACCAGCGGGTTGACCGCAGCGCGCTCGACGGCGACGAACGCCCCGATGAACACCACCGCGGCGAGGCCGGCGCCGAAGACCAGCGGCCCCTTCCAGCCGTGCGGCGAGGCCGGCGCCGAAGACCAGCGGCCCCTTCCAGCCGTGCGGCGGGCCCTGGGTGAAGACCAGCACAGCAGCACTGCAGCCGGCAGTCGCCAGCAGCGCCCCGGGAAGATCGAGGGTGAGCCGCTCGCGGTCGGTTTCGGTCACCCGCGCCACCGCGACCGCGATGATGGCGATGCCGATCGGGATGTTGATCAGGAACGCCAGCCGCCACGAGACCACGGTCAAGGCGCCGCCGAGCACTAGTCCGAGCACCGAGCCGATACCCTGCATGGCCGCCGAGACCGCCATCGCCTGGTTTCGGGCCCGCCCGACCGCATACGTGGTCGCGATGAGCGCCAGGCCGGTCGGGGCGGCCACCGCGGCCCCGATGCCCTGCACGGCCCGGGCCGCGATCAAGGTGACGGATTCGGTGGCCACCCCGCACACCAACGACGCGATGGTGAACAGCCCGACGCCGGACACGAACGCCCGCTTCTGACCGATGGCGTCGCCGACCCGCCCGCCGAGCAGCAGCAGTCCGCCGAAGGTCAGTACGTAGGCGGTGATGACCCAGCTCTTGGCGGCATCGGAGAGGTCCAGGTCGGCCTGCATCCGCGGCAGGGCCACCACGACGATCGTGCCGTCCAGCGTCGACATCAGCTGCATGCCGGTGATCGCCACGATGGCGATGCCGAGCACGCTGGACGACAACGGCTGACCGGCCGATGGGGACCTACCCGGCGCGGCCATAAGACGCCAGCTTAACGACGGGGCGACCCGTCAACGCGGCGTCGAGCGAAGTTACAGGTTGCCCGCGCCGAAGGCGTCCTGGGCCTCCTGGGCATGCGCGACCTGCTTGGCGGAGTACCCGATCAGCAGCGAGATGGCGCCGACCAGCACCGCGACCGCGGCCACCCACAGCAGTCCGTAGGTGTAGCCGGCGTCCAGCGCTGCGATCTGGGTGGCGTCCATGGTCTTGACCGGCATATTGGTGCCGCCCAGGTACAGCGTGCGCGACGTGATGACGGCCTGGATGACCGCGAGCACGATCGGGCCGCCGAGGTTCTGCAGCATGAGGGCGATCGCCGAAGTCGGGCCGATCTGGTCGAAGCCCACGCCGGCGATCGCCGACAGGGTCAACGGCACCACGATCACGCCCATCCCGAGGCCGCCGAGCACGATCAGCGTCACGAAGTTCGGGAAGTAGGGAATGTCCCGGTCGACGGTCGAGCCGTAGATCATCGCCCCCAGCACCACGATTCCGCCGGCGATCACCAGCACCCGCGGCGGGAAGAGCCGCACCAGCTGGGAGGAGACACCCAGCCCGACGCCGAGCCCGATCACGAACGGGATGAATCCCACCCCGGCACGCAGTGCCGAGTAGCCCATCAGGTCCTGCACGTACAGGCCGATGGTCACGGTGACGGTGAACAGCACACCGCCGGCCAGGAAGATGGCCGCGAAGGTGGCCAGCCGGTTTCGGTCCCGGAACAGGCTGAACGGCACCACCGGGTTCTCGGCGGTGCGTTCCACCAAGGCGAACGCCAGCAGTGCGGCCACCGCCACCACGCCGGAGCCGACGGTGATCACCGAGATCCAGCCCTTCTCGGGGCCGATCGTGAACGCGAACACCGCAGCGGTGCAGCCCAGGGTCGCCAACAAGGCCCCGGCGGCGTCGAGCTTCATCCGCTCGCGGTGGGTCTCGGTCAGCGCGGTGCGAGCCAGGTAGATCATCAACAGGCCGATCGGCACGTTGATCGCGAAAGCGAGCCGCCACGACACCTCGGTCAACGCGCCGCCGGCGACCAGGCCCATCACCGAACCGACGGCGGTCATCGCGCCGAACACCGCGGTGGCGGCATTGCGGGCCGGGCCCTTGGGGAAGGTGGTGGCGATCAGCGCCAGCGCGGTCGGTGAGGCGATCGCCGAGCCCACGCCCTGCAGCAATCGCGCGATCACCAGGGTGGGGGCGTCCCAGGCCGCCGCACACAGCACCGAGGCGATGGTGAACAGCGCGACCCCGCTGATGAAGGTGCGCTTGCGGCCGATGGTGTCGCCGAGTCGACCGCCGAGCAGCATCAGGCCGCCGAAGGTCAGCACGTAGGCGCTGATCACCCAGCCGCGCCCGGCGTCGGACAGGCCCAGATCGTTTTGGATCTTAGGAAGCGCGACGATCGCCACCGTGCTGTCCATCGTGGCCAGCAATTGCATGCCACCGATGGCGATCACGGCATAGATGAAGCGGCGAGACGGCAGCCAGGAGGAGACATATTTGCTGGTCCGGCTCACGATGTCCGACCCCTGACGCCCTGGAGAAGCCGCCCCGGCGGTATCAGTCGACCATTGCGCGGTCGCCCGTCCTGCATCATCAAGAGCAGTCATAACCGGCTACCCTACAGTAATATTAAGAGATGTTTAAACCCCGAACCCCGCGACGGCGCCGATAACGACGATCGCGGGAGGTCGGATGCCTTCTGCGCGGATCTTCTCCGGCGCGTCGGCCAGCGTCGCCCGGAGCGTGTGCTGGGCGGGCGTGGTGCCGTGTTGAACCACCAGCACCGGCGTATCTGCAGGTCGCCCGCCTTTTTGCAGCACCGCGCTGAACTGCTCGATGCGTTCGATGGCCATCAGCAGCACGATGGTTCCGCGCATCGCGGCCAGTGCGTCCCAATTCACTAACGATTCGGGGTCATCCGGTGCGACATGGCCGCTGACCACCACGAATTCGTGGTTCACGGCGCGGTGGGTGACCGGAACGCCGGCCTGGGCCGGCACCGCTATGGCACTGGTCACACCGGGCACCACCGTCACCGGGATCCCGGCGTCGGCGCAGGCCAGCACCTCTTCGTACCCGCGGGCGAACACGAACGGGTCGCCGCCCTTGAGACGCACCACGAACTTGCCCGCCGAGGCGCGGTCGATCATCAGCGCGTTGATGGCGTCCTGGGCCATCGCCCGCCCGTACGGGATCTTGGCGGCGTCGATGACCTCGACGTGCGGCGGCAGTTCGGCGAGCAGTTCCGGCGGCGCGAGCCGGTCGGCCACCACGACGTCGGCGTGCGAGAGCATGCGGCGGCCGCGCACGGTGATCAGCTCCGGATCGCCGGGCCCGCCGCCGACCAGCGCCACGCCGCCGCGCACCACATCGGAGGTCTCTGCCGTGATCACACCGGATTGCAGAGCCTCCCGGATCGCCGATCGGATCGCCGCCGAGCGGCTGTGCTCACCGCCGGCCAGCACTCCCACCGACAGGCCGGCGTAACCGAAGGTGGCCGGCGTGACCGCGGATCCCTCCACGGCAAGATCGGCACGCACGCAGAAGATCTGCCGTCGGTCGGCCTCGGCGACAACGGCGGCGTTGATGTCGGGGTCATCGGTGGCCGCGATCGCGTACCAGGCATCGGCCAGGTCCCCGTCGCGGTAGGCCCGCGACACCAGCGTGATGCCTGGTTTGCGCGACCCGAGCGCCTCGACCGCCGGGGTCGCGGCGGGGGCGATCACCGTCACCCGAGCGCCGCTGTCCACCAGCAGTGGCAGCCGGCGCTGGGCGACGCTGCCCGCGCCCACCACGACAACCTTGCGGCCGGCCAGCCGCAGCCCGACCAGGTATGGGTTCTCGGTCACCCGGCAACTCTAGTGGCTCGCGCGCGCGGCGAAGCCGGGCGCTGCGGGTCGCCACCGATCAATCCCCTAGCTCGAGCTGACGAGTTCCCCACTCCCACACCTGCTCGAACAGGTCGGGCTCATCGGAGAGCCGGGTGCCCAGCGACGGCACCATCTCCTCGAGTCTGGGCCGCCAGCCGGCGAACCGGCCGGCGAAGCAGCGCGCCAGCACCTCGAGCATGGCCGGCACCGCGGTCGAGGCGCCCGGGGAGGCGCCGAGCAGGCCCGCGATGCTGCCCTCGGCGGCGGTGACGATCGTGGTGTCGAACTCCAGTCGTCCCTCCCGGATCAGCTGTACCCGCTGACCGGCCCGTACCGGCGACCAGTCCCGCTCGAGTGCTTCGGGGACGAATTCCTGCAGCGCCTCGATTCGGTCGGCGTGGGTGTGGCGCAGTTGGCGCAGCAGGTAGCCGACCAGTGCACGCTCGCGGACTCCGGCGCCCAGCAGCGAGGCCGCATTGTCGAAGCGGACCGATTTCGGCAGATCCGTGACCCGGCCGTGCTTGAGGAATTTCGGCGACCAGCTCGCGAACGGCCCGAACAGCAGCCACGACGCGGCGTCGACCACCCTGCTGTCCAGGTGCGGCGCGGTCGTCGACGGCGCACCCGGCGCCGGGGCGCCGTAGACCTTGGCGCGGTGCCCGCCGGTGATAGCCGGGATACCGCAGCGCAGGAACCGGCCGCCGATGGGGAATCCACCGAGGCCGCGAACCTCGGGGACACCGGCCTTCCGCAGCAGTCCCAGCGTGGCTCCCCCGCCGCCGATGAAGACGAATTTGGCCTTGAGCCTGCGAGTTTCGCCGGTGCGACGCTCGGCCAGTTCCAACATCCAGCTACCGTCGGGCTCCCGGCCGATGCTGCGCAATTCGTGGCCGAACAGCACCTCCGTGCCGCCACGCACTCCGTAACCGATCAGCTGCCTGGCCAGCGCCCCGAAGTCGACGTCGGTGCCGCCGGGCGCCCAGTCCAGGGCCACCGGAACATCGGCGTCTCGACCGGCAGCCATCAACGGCAGGCGTGCGGCGAACTCGTCGAAGTCGGTGATGAATTCGGTTCCGGCGAACAGGGGGTTGGACGCCAGCGCATGGTGACGGCGACGCAGGTAGTCGACGCCGTCGGCGCCCTGCACGAAGCTGACGTGCGGGAGTGGCTGCACGAAGTCGCGCGGCCGCTCCAGCATGCCGGTGTGCACCGCGTAGGCCCAGAACTGGCGGGTCACCTGGAACTGCTCATTGACGCGCACCGCCTTGGCGATCTCGATCGAGCCGTCGGGTTTCTGCGGCGTGTAGAACAGTTCGCACAACCCGGCATGGCCGGTACCGGCGTTGTTCCAGGGGTCACTGCTCTCGGCGGCAGCACGGTCCAACCGCTCGACGAGGGTGATCGAGGCGTCCGGCTCCAGCCGGCGCAGTAGCGCCCCCAGGGTGGCGCTCATGATGCCCGCGCCGATCAGTGCGACGTCAGTCGTGGCGGGGGCGGGCACAGGTCACAGGCTAATCCCGCGTACGCCTTAAGCTGACCCGGACGACGGGCTGCGCGGCGGATGGGATACCTCAGTGGAAAGCTACGATCTGGCGATCATCGGAACCGGTTCGGGCAACAGCATTCTCGACGAGCGGTACGCCGATAAGCGGGTGGCGATCTGCGAGCGGGGCACCTTCGGCGGCACCTGCCTCAACGTGGGGTGCATTCCGACGAAGATGTTCGTCTACGCCGCCGAGGTGGCGCAGACGGTGACCGAAGCCGCCCGCTACGGCATCGACGCCCGTATCGAGCGCGTTCGCTGGCCTGACATCGTCTCGCGGGTCTTCGGTCGTATCGACCCGATCGCCGCCGGCGGCGAGGAGTATCGGCGCAGCCTGCCCAGCGTCGACGTCTACGCCGAGCACACCGCGTTCGGGCCGGTCGGCTCGGACGGCAAGTATCTGCTGCGCACCAAGGCCGGCGAAGAGTTCACCGCCACCCAGGTGGTGATCGCAGCCGGAGCGCGAACGTGGATTCCGCCGGTGATCGCCGACAGCGGTGTGCACTACTACACCAGCGACGACGTGATGCGCATCCCCGAGTTGCCCGAGCACCTGGTGATCGTCGGCGGGGGGTTCGTGGCCGCCGAGTTCGCCCACGTGTTCTCCGCGCTCGGTGTCCGGGTCACCGTGGTGATCCGGAGCCAGACGATGCTGCGGCACTGCGATGACACGGTGACCCAGCGCTACACCGAGGCGGCGGCACGCAAGTGGGATCTGCGGGCGCGGCGCGAAGTGACCGGTGCCCGCAATGCCGGTAGGGGTGTCGAGCTGCAGCTCGACGACGGGTCACTGGTGCGCGGCGACGCACTGCTGGTGGCCACCGGCCGAGTGCCCAACGGCGATCTGCTCGACGCCGAACAGGCCGGGGTGGACGTCGTCAACGGCCGGGTGGTGGTCGACGAGTACCAACGAACCAGTGCACCCGGGGTTTTCGCGCTCGGCGACGTCTCATCTCCCTATGAGCTCAAACACGTCGCCAACCACGAAGCCCGGGTGGTGCAGCACAACCTGTTGTGCGACTGGGATGACACCGCCTCGATGCGGATCACCGACCATCGCTACGTACCGTTCGCGGTGTTCACCGATCCGCAGATAGCCACGGTCGGATTGAGCGAAACACAAGCCGTAGCACAGGGTTTCGATATCTCGGTGAAGGTCCAGGAATACGCCGACGTCGCCTACGGCTGGGCCATGGAAGACACCACCGGGTTCGTCAAGCTCATCGCCGAGCGGGACAGCGGAAGGCTGTTGGGGGCGCACATCATGGGCCACCAGGCGTCCTCGATCATTCAGCCGCTGATCCAGGCGATGAGCTTCGGCCTGACCGCGCCGGAGATGGCCCGCGGCCAGTACTGGATTCATCCGGCGCTGCCGGAGGTCGTGGAAAACGCGCTGCTGGGCCTGGAGTGAGGCCGGAGGCGCGGAAAGGAGACCGATGAAATCCACCCTGCTGTCGCGACAAGACCTGGATTTCTTGCTGTTCGACTGGCTGCACGTCGATGAGCTGACCCGAAGGGCCCGGTTCGCCGAGCACTCCCGAGAGACGTTCACTGACACGTTGGACCTGTGCGAACAGCTGGCGACCCGATATTTCGCCCCGCACAACAAGAAGAGCGACGCCCACGAGCCCACTTTCGACGGGGTGGCGGTCACCGTGATCCCGGAGGTCAAGGAGGCACTGGCCGCCTGCGCCGACGCCGAGTTGATCGGCATGGCGATGGACTACGCCGTGGGCGGGTCGCAACTGCCGATCACGGTGGCCCAGGCCGGTTTCGCCTGGCTGATGGCCGCCAACGTCAGCACCGCCGGTTACCCGATGCTGACGATGGCCAACGCGAACCTGCTGGCCAAATTCGGCAGCCCCGAGCAGATCGACGCCTTCGTCAAACCCATGATCTCCGGCCGCTTCACCGGGACGATGTGCCTGTCGGAAACCCAGGCCGGATCATCGCTGGCCGACATCACCACCCGTGCCGAACCGCGCGCTGACGGGACGTTCCGCTTGTTCGGATCGAAGATGTGGATCTCCGGTGGTGACCACGAGCTGACCGAGAACATCGTCCATCTGGTGCTGGCCAAGATCCCCGGCGGCCCGGCCGGCACCAAGGGCATCTCGCTGTTCATCGTGCCGAAGTATCTGGTGGGATCCGACGGCACCGTCGGCGAGCGCAATGACGTTGTGCTGGCCGGGCTCAACCACAAGATGGGCTACCGCGGCATCACCAACACCGTGCTCAACTTCGGGGAGGGCGGCTACCAGCCTGGCGGTGAACCTGGGGCGATCGGCTACCTGATCGGCGAGGAGCACCGCGGGTTGAGCTACATGTTCCACATGATGAACGAAGCCCGGCTCGGGGTGGGCATCGGTGCGATCGCGCTCGGCTACACCGGCTACCTGAAGTCGCTGGACTACGCCCGCAGCCGGCCCCAGGGCCGACCGGTGTCGGCGAAAGACCCTACGGCACCGCAGGTTCCGATCATCGAGCACGCCGACGTCAAACGGATGCTGCTGGCACAGAAGTCCTACGTCGAGGGGGCGCTCGCCTTGGCGCTGTACTGTTCGCGGCTCGTCGACATCGCGAACACCGCGGAATCGTCCGAGGAACGCGACCAGGCCACGGCGTTGCTGGACATCCTCACCCCGATCGCCAAGAGTTGGCCGTCGCAGTGGTGCCTGGCCGCCAACGACCTCGCGATTCAGGTGCACGGCGGCTACGGCTACACCCGCGAGTACGACGTCGAACAGCATTACCGCGACAACCGGCTCAACCCGATCCACGAGGGCACCCACGGCATCCAGAGCCTGGATCTGTTGGGCCGCAAGGTGGTGCAGCATGACGGGACGAACTTGGCCGCCCTGCACCGGGCGATGACCGACAGCATCGCCGCCGCGCGCCGGTCCGGCGACGACGCAGCCCACGTCGCAGCACAACTCGATGCGGTGGTCCAGCGCCTGGTCGCGGTCACCGCGGGCATGTTCGCCGCCGGTGACATCGCCGCCGCGCTGGCCAACAGCGCCGTCTACCTGGAGGCTTTCGGTCACGTGGTGATCGCCTGGATGTGGCTGGAGCAGCTGTCGGCCATCGCCGGACGCAGCGGGGACTTCTACGACGGCAAGCGCCAGGCCGCCCGGTACTTCTTCCGCTACGAACTGCCGAAAACCGGCCCACAGCTCGACCTGCTGGAAAGCCTGGACCGCACCACGTTGGAGATGCGCCCGGAGTGGTTCTGACGCCCCTGTATTCACTTGTGTCACTGTGGTATTAGTGCGGGATCTTGTCGGCGTCGGGCTCTGGCCGGACCCTACAGCGGCGTCACATAGGCGGAGCTGATCCCGCCGTCCACCAGGAACGTCGAGCCGGTGATGAACGAGGCGTCATCGCTGGCCAGGAACGCGACCGCGGCCGCGATCTCCTCCGGCTCGGCGAAGCGGCCCAGCGGCACGTGCACCAGGCGGCGCGCTGCGCGCTCCGGGTCCGCGGCGAACAGCTCCTGCAGCAGCGGGGTGTTCACCGGCCCGGGGCACAACGCGTTGACCCGGATCCCCTGGCGGGCGTACTGCACGCCGAGCTCTCGCGACATGGCCAGCACGCCGCCCTTGGAAGCGGTGTAGGAGATCTGCGATGTCGCCGACCCCATCACCGCCACGAACGACGCGGTGTTGATGATCGAGCCGCGCCCGGCCGGCGTCATATGCCGCAGGGCCGCCCGGCAGCACAGATACACCGATTTCAGATTCACATCCTGAACCCGTTGCCAGGCCGGCAATTCGGTGTTCTCGATCAGGTCGTCGTCCGGAGGTGAGATGCCGGCGTTGTTGAAGGCGATGTCGACCGCACCGAACGTCGCGGCCGCGGTGTCGAACAGCGCATCGACCTGCTCCTGATCGGAGACGTCGACCGGCACGAACAGACCGTCCAACTCGTCGGCGACCGCGGTGCCCGCGGACTGGTCGAGGTCGCCGACCACGATGCGCGCGCCCTCGGAGTGCATGCGCCGGGCGGCGGCGAGGCCGATTCCGCCGCCCGCACCGGTCACCACGGCAACCCGCCCGGACAGGCGCTGGGTCAGATCGGTCACTGCATCTCCTTCACTGCGATGAATACGTTCTTGGTGTCGGTGAAGGCCAGCGGCGCGTCCGGCCCCAGCTCCCGGCCCAGACCGGATTGTTTAAACCCGCCGAACGGGGTGTTGAAGCGCACCGAGGAATGCGAATTCACCGACAGATTCCCGGCTTCCACCGCCCGCGATACCCGAAGTGCCCTCGACAGGTCATCGGTCCAGATCGAACCCGACAGCCCGTACACCGTGTCATTGGCCAACGCCACGGCATCGGCTTCATCCTCGAACGGCAACACCGTGACCACCGGGCCGAAGATCTCCTCGGTGACGCAGCGGTCGGTGGGCGCCGGCGTCAGCACGGTCGGCGGGAACCAGAATCCGGGGCCCTCCGGGGCCCGGCCGCGGAAGGCCACCGGCGCGTCGTCGGGGACATAGGAGGCCACCTTCTCCCAATGCGGGCGCGACACCAGCGGGCCCATCTCGGTGTCGCGCGAGGCCGGGTCGCCGACGACGACACCGGCGACCGCGGGCTCCAGCAACTCCATGAAACGGCCATAGACGCTGCGCTGCACCAGGATCCGGCTGCGGGCGCAGCAGTCCTGCCCGGCATTGTCGAACACACCGTAGGGCGCCGTCGCCGCCGCACGCTCCAGATCGCAGTCGGCGAACACGATGTTGGCGCTCTTGCCCCCGAGCTCCAGCGTCACCCGCTTGACCCCGGCGGCCGCGGCCGCCAGCACCCGGGTGCCGGTGACCGTGGAACCGGTGAACACGATCTTGGCCACGTCCGGGTGGGTGACCAACCGCTCCCCCACCACCGCCCCCGGGCCGGGCAGCACCTGCAGAAGGTCTGGATCCAAACCCGATTCGACGGCCAACTCGCCCAACCGGACCGTGGTCAGCGGCGTCCACTCCGCGGGCTTGATCACCACCGCGTTCCCCGCGGCCAGTGCCGGGGCGAACCCCCATGCGGCGATCGGCATCGGGAAGTTCCACGGGGTGATGATCCCGATGACGCCGAGCGGCTCGTGGAACGTCACATCCAACCCGCCGGCCACCGGTATCTGCTGACCCGAAAGCCGTTCCGGGCTGGCCGCGTAGAACTGCAGCACGTCGCGGACATGCCCGGCTTCCCATTCGGCGGCCGACACCGGATGACCGGAGTTGGTCACCTCCAGTGCGGCCAGCTCGTCGACGTGGGCATCGACGACCGCGGCGAACGCCCGCAGCGCCGCCGCACGCTCGGCCGGCGCCAACCGCGCCCACCGCTTCTGTGCGGCCTGCGCCCGGCGGACCGCGTCGTCGACGGCGGCGGTGTCGACATGCTCGACGACGTCGAACACCGCCCCGGTGGCCGGGTTGACCAGCTCGTGGGTCATCGGCTCTCCCGCGCCGCCGCATAGTCGTGCGCGGCGTCCACGATCGCGGTGAACAAACGCAGATCCCCCAGCGACGCCTCCGGGTGCCACTGGACCGCCACCACGAAATCCTCCCCGGGGAGCTCGATCGCCTCGATGACGCCGTCGTCATCACGCGCGCTGACCACCAGCTTGTCACCCAGCTCGGCGATCGCCTGGTGGTGGTAGCACTGCACCTCGCAGGTCTCACCGACCAGCTCGGCCAGCCGGGTACCGGCCACCGTGCTCACCGGCATCGGGGTGAAGACACCGTTGCCGGCCCGATGGTCGGCGTTGCCGAGGACGTCGGGCAGATGCTGATGCAGCGTCCCACCGAGCGCGACATTGAGCACCTGGGCGCCGCGGCAGATACCGAGCACCGGTAGCCCGCGCCGCAGCGCCTCGGACAGCAACGCGAACTCCCAGGCGTCGCGCAGGAGGTCGGGCCGATCGGTCTCGGCGTGCGCGGTCTGGCCGTAGCCGGCGGGGTCGAGGTCCCTGCCGCCGGTGATTACCAGCCCGGAAACGCCATCGAGCACACGGGCGGCGACCTCCGCGGTCACCGGTTGCGGCGGTAGCAGCACCGCGATACCGCCTGCGCCGGTAATGCCCTCGAGGTAGTCGGCGGGCAGCAGGCCCGCGCGCACATCCCAGACGCCGGTCTGCGCCCGGTCGAGATAGGTGGTCAGGCCGATCACCGGACGCCTGTACCCAGGCGACGGTCCCAGCTTCGCCTCTCCTCCGTCGAGCCTCGCTGAACCGCTCGGTCCAGGCGGCGGTCCCAGCTTCGCCTCTCCTCCGTCGAGCCTCGCTGAACCGCTCGGTCCAGGCGACGGTCCCAGCTTCGCCTCTCCTCCGTCGAGCCTCGCTGAACCGTCGAGTTCAGAATCGTTCAAAACCCCGAACCCTTTCCCAGTCGGTCACCGCGGTGTTGAACGCATCCAGCTCCACCCGTGCGCCGTGCAGGTAATGCGCGACGACATCATCGCCGAACGCCTTGCGCGCCACCGCCGATTCGGCGAAGGCGTCGGCGGCCTCGGCGAGTGTCGACGGCAGGTGCGGCAACCCGGCGAAGTAAGCGTTACCGTCGACCGGGTCGGGCAATTCGAGATCGTTGTCGATGCCGTGCAGGCCCGCCGCGATCAGGGCCGACACCGCCAGGTACGGGTTGACGTCGCCGCCGGGCACTCGGCACTCCACCCGCATCGAGTCACCGCGGCCGAGGACCCGCAACGCGCAGGTGCGATTGTCCAGGCCCCACCCGATCACCGTGGGGGCGAAACTGCCGCCGACGAATCGTTTGTAGGAGTTGACGTTCGGCGCGTAGCACAACGTCAGCTCCGACAAGGTGGCCAACACACCGGCCAGGAAACTGCAGAACAACGCCGACATGCCGTGCGGCGCGGCCGGATCGGCGAACACCGCGGCGCCTTCACTGCTGCGCAGCGACAGGTGCACGTGGCAGCTGTTGCCTTCCCGCTCGTCGAATTTCGCCATGAACGTCAGGCTCTTGCCGTGTTGGTCGGCGATCTCCTTGGCGCCGCTCTTGTAGACGCTGTGGTTGTCGCAGGCGACCAGCGCCTCCTCATAGCGGAACGTGATCTCCTGCTGGCCGGTGTGGCACTCTCCCTTGACGCCTTCGCAGCGCAGGCCCGCGCCGGTCATCCCCAAGCGGATGTCGCGTAGCAGCGGTTCCAGCCGGGCACCGGCGACCAGGCCGTAGTCGGCGTTGTAGTCGGTGCCGGGTGTCAGGCCGCGATAACCGGCGGCCCAGGCCTGCCGGTAGCTGTCGTCGAAGACCAGGAACTCCAGTTCCGTTGCGGCGTAAGCGACCAGCCCACGCTCGGCCAGCCGCGCAACCTGAGCGGCCAGGATCTGGCGGGGCGCCACCGCGACCGGGTTGCCGTCGGGCCAGTAGGCGTCGGCCAGCACGTGCGCGGTGCCGGGCAGCCACGGGATGCGCCGCAGCGTCGCGAAGTCGGGCCTGAGCACCAGGTCGCCATAACCGGTGCCCCAGTCGGCGATCGGGTAGCCGGCAACGGTGTTCATCTCGACGTCGACCGCCAGCAGGTAGCTGCAGCACTCCACGCCGTGCCCGGCGACCTCGTCGAGGAAGTGCTGCGCGGCTACTCGCTTACCAACCAGCCGGCCCTGCATGTCGGTGAGCGCCACCACCACGGTGTCGATCTCGCCGCACCCGACCAGTTGCTGGAGTTCTACCGGGGACAGCATCGCGGGCCGGGTCATTGCGCTCCTTCACCGACGACGGTCCCCCCTGACCTTGAGTGCTGTCAGGCTACCCGCCCGGCGTCAGCCGATCGGCTCCAGCCGACTGAATTGCTGCGACCGGTAGCAGTCCGCACATGTCGACCGGCGGATTTTTCCGCTGGTGGTGATCGGCAGCGAGCCGGGGGCAACAAACATCAGGTCGGACACCCGCACCCCGTGTGACCGCGAAACCGCGGCTGACACCTCGTGTTTCAGGTTCTGTATCCGCTGCGCTTCCTCATCCGAGGTACCCCGGCTCTTGAGTTCGGCGATGACGACGAGTTGCTCGCGACCGTCGCCGGTGACCGGGACCGCAGCGACGCGACCCCCGGTGAGCTCCTGCACGGTGGCCTCGATGTCGTCCGGGTAGTGGTTCCGGCCGTCGACGATCAACAGGTCCTTGATGCGGCCGACGACCAGCATCTCGCCGTCGTGGATGACGCCCAGGTCCCCGGTGCGCAACCACGGCTGCGCCGGTGTGCCCGGGGTCGGAGCATCCAGCCGCCCGCCGAACGTGCGCTCGGTCGCCTCCGGGTTGTGCCAGTACCCGCTGGCGACATTGGGCCCGTGTATCCAGATCTCGCCCACCCGGCCGTCCGGGCACTCGGTACGCGTCTCCGGGTCGACGATCCGCACCGTGCAGGCGCGCGGGGCGCCGATGCTGACCAGGTCGGCACCGGCGGGGTCGGCTTCTGCGGTGCCGGCCACCAGCTTCTCGTAGTTGAGCCGGACGGTCACCGGTCGGTTCGCGCGCGGCGCCGAGGCCACGTAGACCATCGCTTCGGCCAGCCCGTACGACGGTGACAACGCATTGGCCGGCAGGTTGAAACGGGCGAACCGCTCGGTGAACCGGCGGATCGTCGCGGCGTGGATGCGCTCGCTGCCGGACAGGATGGTGTGCACGCCACCGAGGTCAAGACCGGCCATGTCCTCGTCGGTGGTACGGCGTGCGGCCAACTCGAACGCGAAGTTCGGCCCGGCCGTGAACGAGGACGGGTTGATGGCCAGCTGCTGTATCCAGCGGGCGGGCTTCTGCAGGAAGCCGATCGGGCTCATCACCACCGAAGGGCGGCCCAGCGTGACGGCACCCATGACGCCGAGCAAGAGGCCCATGTCGTGGTAGAACGGCAGCCACGACACCAGCGTGGTGTCCTCCGGCGGGGCCCCGCCGTCTTGGCCGAAGTAATCCTGCATCACCTGCTCGATGTTGGCGAACACGTTTCGGTGCGAAACGACAACGCCCCTGGGCGAGCCGGTCGAGCCGGACGTGTACTGCAGCAGCGCAGCCTTCGTCGGCAGCGCGCCGGTCCCGTTCCATCCGGCCGGTGAGTCCAGGTCGAGCAGATCCACCTCGATGATCGCCGGCAGATTCCCCCCGAGGGCGTTGATGCACGCCTGGATGTCCCCGACCACGGCGGACGTAGTGAGCACCGCTGTCGGTGCACAGTCCTTCAGAGCCGCCGTGACCCGCTCGTCATGGCTGCCGAACGCCGGTACCGGCAATGGCACCACGATGCACCCGGCCTCCATCGCACCGAAGAACCCGGCGATGTACTCCAGGCCCTGCGGGGCCAGCAGCGCGACCCGGTCGCCCGGCGAGGCCACCGCGGCCACCTCCACGGCGACGGATTCAGTGCGCCCGAGGATCTGCGACCAGGTCAGGGTGTCGGCGTAGCCAGCCTGATCGACCTCGTAGTCGAGAAAGGTGAACGCCGCTCGGTCCGGCCACTGCTCAGCGCGTTCTCGCAGCAGCGCCGGAATTGACTGTCCCCACGACTTCACTTCTACCCCCAAGATGCGTATTCGATTTTTGAAGCCGACGCCCCCGATGACGCCCGGCCATAGCGAAAATACTCTCCTCGCCAACCCCTACCAGGTGCTGGCCCGCAACACGATCTCCATCGCGAGTTGCGCCGTGAACTCCTGGGCGCTGCGGCGCCCCGGAAGTATCACCAGACGGTGTTCGCCGTAGACGAACCGCTGGCTGGCGTTGGCCACCGAGGCCGACGCCCGGTTACTGACCAGAACGGTGGTGTTGATCTCCACCGGGGGGCACCGCTCATCGCGGATCTCCCCGTTCAGATCCGGTGCTTGCGGATGGCCCCGGTCCAGTACCACCAAGCCGGTGAACCGGTCCGGGCGCGTGGCCGCCAGCTCCCAGGCGTTGTCAGCACCGGTCCGATCTCCGACGAGCACGCCGCACTGGACTCCCAGCGAATCGAGGATTCCGACCACGGACTTAGGCGTCAGCCGCGCGTCCGCGCCGATAACGATGGTGCGCAAGGACGCGGTGTGCAGCCGCTGACAGACCGCGTCATACGAGGTGAGCGGATGCTGGGCGGCTGCGAGCAGGACGACGACGGGCCCGGTGTGCGGGCCGGCGATATCGACCGGGATCGGAAACCCGTCGATGGTCATCATCGTGCCAGGCATCTCCGCAACGCTACAGCCAGCAGGGCCGCGTCGGGGCGCATCGGCCGTTTTCACAGGCCAGCACATCAACGGCAACCGGCGCGGAAATCACACCAGTGTGAGAATCTCGGCGCCGTCCTCGGTGACGACCAGTGTGTGCTCGAACTGGGCGCTCCACCGCCCGTCGCTGGTGACCACCGTCCAGTCGTCGTCCCAGATCTCGTAGTCCAGGCTCCCGAGGTTGATCATCGGCTCGATGGTGAACGTCATCCCGGGCTCGATGATGGTGTCGACCTCGGGCTGGTCGTAATGCAGGACCACCAGCCCGTTGTGGAACGTCGTTCCGATGCCATGCCCGGTGAAGTCACGGACCACGTTGTAGCCGAATCGGGTCGCATACGCCTCGATGACCCGACCGATCACCGAGAGCGCCCGCCCGGGTTTGACCGCCTTGATGGCGCGCATCGTCGCCTCCCGGGTGCGCTCGACGAGCAGGCGATGCTCCTCGGAGACGTCCCCGGCCAGAAACGTGGCGTTGGTGTCGCCGTGGACACCGTCGATGTAGGCGGTGACATCGATGTTGACGATGTCGCCGTCGGCGATCACGGTCGAGTCGGGGATGCCGTGGCAGATGACCTCGTTGAGCGACGTGCAGCACGACTTGGGAAAGCCTTTGTAGCCCAACGTCGACGGGTAGGCGCCGTGGTCGACCATGTAGTCGTGGGCGATGCGGTCGAGGGCGTCGGTGGTCACTCCGGGCGCGACGGCCTTGCCCGCTTCGGCCAGCGCCCCGGCCGCGATCCGGCCCGCGACCCGCATCTTCTCGATCACCTCGGGGGTCTGGACCCAGGGCTCACTGCCCTCGGCGGCGGTGGACCGGCCGACGTATTCCGGGCGCGGGATGGATCGAGGCACCGGCAACGTCGGGGACACCACACCGGGAGAAAGCGGGGTACGAACGGGCATCACGCCAGCTTAACGACTCCCGGGCAAGGAGGTCTCCACTAGATTCGCAGCATGGCCCCGACGCCACACCGCTGGCCCTCACGCTGCTCGGGCGCCCCCGCGGGTGGGATCGGCTGCTGCGGGCGGGAACAGCGCTGTTCGGGCGCTAGCGGCGCAGCCGGCCCCGGCTGAGCCACGGCCGCCGCGGGCCTCGGATATCCACCGACCCGCACACCACGCGTCCGGCCAGCACCACATGCGGTGTGCCTTCGGCGGGGGCGTCCCTGCGGTGGTCCCTGGCGCTGCCGCAATAGACTTCGACGTCGTCGATCGAGGCGCTCGCGCCGTCGGGCAACCGGATGTCGACGGAGCCGAATCGCATATCGAGTTCGATGACGACGACCGGCCCGGCGAAACGCGCCCTGGTGAGATCGAGGTCGACCGAACCCAGGCGGCGCACCAACGCCAGCCGGGTCGGCACGATCCATTCGCCGTGCCGCTTGAGCGAGCCGGCCCAGCCACGCAGTTCGACCCGGTCGGCCGCCGAGGTGACGATGGCACGCGGCCCGGGCAGGTCACCGATCAGTGTGTCGAGTTCCGAGCGCATCCTGGCCTGCGAGACCTGTGCCGCCCGCTCCTCGAATTCACCGATGTCGATCAAGCCGAGGGAGACGGCATTGTGCAGGCGGCGCAGTGTCCCGTTGCGGTCCGCATCCGAGATCCGCAGCACCGCCGCCACGTCGTTATCAATGCCCGTCATGGCTTCTCAACTTACCGCCGCGGGCGGCCCTGCGCCTCAGAGCAGAAAGTTGTCCGGCAGCGAGTCGAACATCACCTTGGTCATCCGCACCGCGTATTGCGAGCTGCCGCCGCCGACGATCAGCGCGGCGAATGCCATGTCGCCTCGGTAGCCGGCGAACCAGGAATGCGATCCGCCGGCGAATTCGGCCTCACCGGTCTTGCCGAACACCGGCCCGCAGCCGGCGATGTCGCGCGCGGTGCCGTCGGTGACCACCAGCCGCATCATCTGGCGCAGGCCGTCGAGTATCTCCTTGCTCACCGGGGGCGCCTCCGGGCCGTTGACCGCGGTGGGCCGGCCCTCGATCAGCCGCGGCACCGGGGTCTTGCCGGCGGCGACCGTCGCCGCGGCCAGGGCGACGCCGAAGGGGCTGGCCAGCACCTTGCCCTGGCCGAACCCGTCTTCGGTGCGTTCGGCCAGGTCCACCGTCGGCGGCACCGAACCGGTGACCGTGGTGATGCCGTCCACCAGGTAGTCCACCCCGATCCCGTAACGGCTGGCAGCCTGCGACAGCGCCCGCGGCGGCATCCGGCTGGCCAGCTCGGCGAACGTGGTGTTGCACGAGTTGGCGAAGGCCCGCGACATCGATACCAGGCCGAGGTCGAACCCGCCGTAGTTGGGAATGGTGCGTTGGCCGATGTCGAGTTCGCCGGGACAGCCCAGCATCGAATTCGGTGAGGCCATGTCCCGTTCGATGGCCGCACCGGCGGTGACCATCTTGAACGTCGACCCGGGCGGATACAGGCCGGTGGTCGCGATCAGGCCGTCGGCGTCGGCGGCAGCGTTCTGCGCGACCGCGAGCAGCTCGCCGGTCGAGGGCTTGATCACCACCATCATCGCCTTGTCACCGCGGGTGTTGACCGCGTTCTGGGCGGCGCGCTGCACCGACCGGTCCAGGCTGATCGTCAGGGACGGCGCCGGTGACGGGTCCACCTCATGCAGCACCGCGACGTCGACACCGTTCTGGTTGACGCTGACCACGCGCCAGCCCGCCTCGCCCTCGAGTTGGGCGGAGACGGCCTTCTTCACCTCGCCGACCAGCACCGGTGCGAAGCGGTCATCGGTGGGCAGCAGATCGGGACGGGGGGTGATCACCACCCCGGGCAGGTGGCCGATGGCGGCTTCGACGCGGTCGTGGTCGTTCTTGCGCAGCGTGATCAGGTCCAGCGGCGTGACCGAGGAGCTGGCCTGCTCGGCGAGCCACTGCGGGTCGCCGAGGGTGTCGTCGAACGGACGCAGCGCGTCGATCACCGCACGCGCGGTGCGCATCAGGTTCTGCCCGGCCCGGCCGGCGTCGAGCTCGTAGTGATAGACGTAGCCGGGCACCAATACGTCGGTGCCGCCGACCTCATTGACCGAGGCCCGCCGCGGCGGGTCGGCCCGCAGCGCGAAGGTCTGGTGCTCGCCCAACCGCGGATGCAGGCCGGTGGCCGACCAGCGGACCGCCCAGTGGCCTTCGTTGCGCACCATCTTGAGCTGGCCGTCGTAGGACCAAGTCCGGTTCTTGGGCAGCTGCCAGGTGTAGCGGTAGGACACGGTGCCGGTGTCGTCGTTGTGGCGTGCGCCCAGCACCTGCGCGTCGAGGTGTTCGGCCTGCAGTCCGGCCCAGGCGGCGTTGAGGGCACTGCGGGCGATGGACGGGTCATCGCTGAGTTCGGCGGCGCTCGCGGTGTCGCCGGTGGCCAGTGCGGCGAAGAACCGTTCGGCGGTGGCCGACGGCCCGTCGGGGCGGGGGGTGCAGGCGGCCAGGGCGAACACGATCAACAGCACTGCTGATACGGATGTTGTTTTTGTTGCCATTGATGCTGATGTTACGAAATGGACACGGGCGGCAGGCGGAGGCGCACCGAGGGTGTCGTTGGTGTGTCCAGGCTCGGCGAAGGACAGCTCAGTCCAGCAGGACGGTGGCGAAGGTGCCGGCCCGGGTGAAGCCCACCCGCTCGTAGGCGGCCCGGGCCACCGCGTTGAAGTCGTTGACGTACAGGCTGGCAATCCGCCCGGTGCCGACGATCACCGCGGCCAGCATGGCGGTCCCGCTGGAGCCCAGCCCGTGCCCCCGCCGTTCCGGATGCACCCAGACGCCCTGGATCTGCCCCACCGCCGGCGACTGCGAACCGACCTCTGCCTTGAACACCACCTCGCCGCGCTCGAAGCGCGCCCAGGCCCGGCCCGCCGCGATCAGGTTGGCCACCCGCCGGCGGTAGGCGCGGCCGCCGTCGCCGACCCGCGGGTCCACCCCGACCTCGCCGATGAACATGTCCACGGCTGCCACCAGGTACGCGTCGAGTTCGTCCGGGCGCACCTGACGCACCTCCGGATCGAGTGGGCAGCCGGGCATGGTGTGCAACTCCATCAGCGGTTGGCTCTCGCGCACGTCGCGAGCCGGTCCCCAGACATCGGCGAGCCGCTGCCACATCGGCAAGACGTATTCGGCCCGGCCGACCAACGAGGAACAGCGCCGGATGGCGCTCACCGCCTTGTCGGCGAATGCGGTCAGGTCAGCCGGCGCCCCGCGCAGCGGGATCAGATTCGCCCCTGCGTAGCACAGGGATTCGTCCGCACCGCCGCGCGTCCACAGCTCGCCGCCGATCGAGCGGGGATCGACGCCGTGGTCGGCGACCCGCGCGGCCACCATGCAGGAGCCGACCGGATCCGCGTCGAGCACTCGCCAGACGGCTGCGGCATCGCGCACGACGGACACCCGTCGCTGATCGAGACGAAAATCCGGCGGAGCCGACATAGTGACTCTTTCTTGCGAACTGAACTGCCGGCGCGGTCGGCGGATCGGCTGTGTTCAGCTTACGGCGACGGTGGGCGAACCGCCGGTAGATGCCCCGGGATCCTGACCCATCTCTGCGGCGAGTCGCAGCGCCTCCTCGATCAGGGTCTCGACGATCTGCGCCTCGGGAACGGTCTTGATCACCTCGCCCTTGACGAAGATCTGGCCCTTGCCGTTGCCCGAGGCCACACCCAGGTCGGCCTCGCGCGCCTCACCGGGCCCGTTGACCACGCAGCCCATCACCGCGACGCGCAGCGGGACGTCGAGCCCCTCCAACCCGGCGGTGACCTCGTTGGCCAGCTTGTAGACGTCGACCTGCGCCCGCCCGCACGACGGACACGAGACGATCTCCAGGCCCCGCGGCCGCAGGTTGAGCGATTCCAGGATCTGGTTGCCGACCTTGACCTCTTCCACCGGCGGCGCCGACAGGGACACCCGGATGGTGTCGCCGATGCCGCGCGACAGCAGCGCCCCGAACGCCACGGCGGACTTGATGGTGCCCTGGAACGCCGGGCCGGCCTCGGTGACACCCAGGTGCAGCGGGTAGTCGCATTGGGCGGCCAGCTGCTCGTAGGCGGCCACCATCACGACCGGGTCGTTGTGTTTGACGCTGATCTTGATGTCGCCGAAGCCGTGCTCCTCGAACAGCGACGCCTCCCACAGCGCCGATTCCACCAGGGCCTCCGGGGTGGCCTTGCCGTACTTGGCCAGGAAACGCCGGTCCAGCGACCCGGCGTTGACGCCGATCCGGATCGGCACACCGGCGGCTCCGGCCGCCTTGGCGACCTCGCCGACCCGGCCGTCGAACTCCTTGATGTTGCCCGGATTCACCCGCACCGCGGCGCATCCGGCGTCGATCGCGGCGAAGATGTACTTGGGCTGGAAGTGGATGTCGGCGATCACCGGGATCTTGCTCTTCTTGGCGATGGTCGACAGCGCCTCGGCGTCCTCCTGACGCGGACAGGCCACCCGCACGATGTCGCAGCCGGCGGTGGTCAGCGCGGCGATCTGCTGCAGGGTCGCGTCGACGTCGTGGGTTTTGGTGGTGCACATCGACTGCACCGAAACGGGGTGGTCGCTGCCCACCCCGACATCACCGACCATCAGCTGGCGTGTCTTGCGCCGCGGCGCCAAGGTGGGCGGCGGTAGTGCCGGCATCCCTAGGCCGACGCTCATGAGGGATCTCCTGTCAAAACAGCCTGATCGGATTGACCAAGTCCGCGGTCACGGTGAGCAGCATGTAGCCCACCACCACCACCAAGACTACGTAGGTGGCCGGCATCAGCTTGAGGTAGTTCACCGGCGCGGCAGCGACCTTTCCGCGGGCCGACCGGACCATGTTGCGGAGCTTTTCATACACCGCGATGGCGATATGCCCGCCGTCGAACGGCAGCAGCGGCACCAGGTTGAGCACTCCCAGGATGAAGTTCAGTTGCGCCAGGAAGAACCAGAAGGCCACCCATAGCCCGTGGTCGACGGTGTCACCGCCGATGATGGAGGCCCCGACCACGCTGATCGGGGTTTCCGGGTCGCGCGGCCCGTTGGGGTGGCCGATGGCGTGCATCAGCGCGCCGACCTTGGACGGGATGTTGGCCAGCGACTTGCCCAACAGCACCGACAGGTCGCCGCTGAAGGTGAACGTGGCCGGCACCGCGGTCGCCAGGTTGTACTGGGTGGGCCCGAACTGGGCGGCCCCCACCCCGATGGCGCCGACGGTGCTCGGGACGGCCTCGCTGTCACGCCCGTCGGCGATCCAGCGCTGGGTGGGGGTGACCTCGACGTACTTGGTCAGCTCGGCGCCGTCGCGTTCGACGACGATCGGTGTCACACCATGCTGCTTGCGCACCGCGGCGGCCATCTCCTCGAAGGTCGACACGGGCGTGTCGCCGACTTTGACCACCACGTCGCCGGACTGGATGCCGGCCAGCGCCGCCGGGCCGGGGCCCGAGCAGTTGCCCAACTCGCCCTTGACGACTTCTGGTGCCACGCAAGCGGTTTCGCCGATGACCGCGGTGGTCGGCGCGTTCAGGTTGGGCAGGCCCCAGATGACCGCGATGGTGTAGACCAGCACCAGGCCGATGATGAAGTTCATGCCGGGCCCGGCGAACAGCACCGCCACCCGCTTCCAGGTCTTCTGCTTGTACATGGCGCGGTCGACCTCGTCGGGCGCCAGCTCCTCCACCGCGGTCATGCCGGCGATGTCGCAAAAGCCGCCGGCCGGAACCGCCTTGAGACCGTATTCGGTCTCACCGCGGCGGATCGACCACAAGGTGGTGCCGAAGCCGACGAAGTAACGGCGAACCTTCATGCCGGTGGCCCGGGCCACCCACATGTGGCCGCATTCGTGCAGCGCCACCGACACCAGGATGGCCAGCGCGAACAGCGCGATGCCGACCGCGAACATCATCGGGTGCTTACGACCTTTCTCATAGCCACCGCCTCGACGGCGCGAGCCGCCCGCTCCCGGGCCCAGCGCTGCGCATCGAGTACCTCGTCCACGGTAGCGGGTTGTGCGGCCCATTGGTCTGCGGCGTTCAGCACACCGGCGATGGTGTCGACGATCGCCGGGAAGCCGATCCGGCCCGCCAGGAACGCCTCCGCCGCTTCCTCGTTGGCGGCGTTGTAGACCGCTGTCATGCACCCGCCGGTCTCACCGGCGCGCCGGGCCAGGTCCACCGCCGGGAACACCTCGTTGTCCAGCGGCTCGAACTCCCAGGTGGAGGCGGTGGTGAAGTCGCAGGCCGCGGCGGCGCCGGGCACCCGGGAGGGCCAGCCCAGGGCCAGCGCGATCGGCAGCCGCATGTCCGGCGGACTGGCCTGGGCGATCGTCGATCCGTCGGTGAAGGTGACCATGGAGTGCACGATCGACTGCGGGTGCACGACGACGTCGATGCGCTCATAGGGCACCCCGAACAGCAGGTGGGTCTCGATGAGCTCGAGTCCCTTGTTGACCAGCGACGCCGAGTTCAAGGTGTTCATCGGGCCCATCGACCAGGTCGGGTGCGCACCGGCCTGCTCGGGTGTGACGTGCTGAAGATCCGCTGCGCTCCAGCCCCGGAACGGCCCGCCGGAGGCGGTGAGCACCAGCTTGGCGACCTCGTCGGGGGTGCCGCCCCGCAGGCACTGCGCCAGTGCGGAGTGCTCGGAGTCCACCGGCACGATCTGGCCCGGCGCGGCGGCTGCCAGCACCAGGGGGCCGCCGGCGATCAGCGATTCCTTGTTGGCCAGCGCCAGGCGGGCCCCGGTCGCCAGCGCGGCCAGGGTGGGCCGCAGCCCCAGCGCGCCGACCAGGGCGTTGAGCACCATGTCGGCCTCGGTGTCCTGCACGATCCGGGTGACGGCCTCGGGTCCGCGGTAGGGGGCGTCGAGCGCCTCGCCGACCTGCGCATCGGCGACGGCGATGTTGGCGACACCGGTCTCGGCGCGCTGGGCGGCCAACAGTTCCGGGTTGCCGCCGCCGGCGGCCAGCCCGACCACCTCGAAGCGGTCAGGGTTGGCGGCGATGACCTGCAACGCCTGGGTGCCGATCGAGCCGGTCGAGCCCAACAGCAGAACTTTGATCCGGCCGGTCTTCACCCAACCTATTGTGCTCCCGCGTAGTCGCCGAAGCTCCACAGGTTGCCTTCCGGGTCGCGGACGACGAACTCACGGGCCCCGTAGTCGGTGTCGGCCAGCGGTCGGATCACCTCGGCCTGGTGATCCAGGACCCGCTGATAGAGTCCGTCCGGGTCTTTGGTGACGACATAGCCGCCGGCCGTGCCCGGTTCGCGGCACCAGTCATTACCGGGTTTGTGGCTGCCGAGCATAATGCCGCCGACACCCGCTGGCCAGCGCAGTTCGGCATGGGCGACGGTTTCGCCGTCCTCCCCGTGGCGGGCGGTGACGACAAAACCGAAGGTCTCGACGTAGTAGTCGATGAGTTTGCGCGCGTCATGCGCTTGCAGGGTCAACCAGACGGTCGGATTCGTTGCTGTCATGTCCCCACTGTGAGCGCTGCGCGTGGCCGCCGTCTTGAATGTTTTGGAACTCCTCGGCCAGCCAGGCTGCCGGTGAAATTCCGGCGTACCGAACGAATTCACGAGTCAGATGGGCCTGATCGGCGTATCCGGCAGCGGCCGCGATGCGCGCCAGGTCGGCCCGTCCGTACCGGCGAACGTCGTCGGCGATCCGGGCGGTCGCATATTCGAAACGCATCAGCATGGCCACCGTCTTCGGAGTGCGGCCGACCTCGCGGCGAAACAGCGTCATCAGATGACGTTGGCTCAACCCGACCTGCTCGGCGATGCCTGCGATCGATACCCTCCCCCGGCTGCGCCGCAACAGCTCCCAGGCGTAGGCCACTTCGCGCCGCACGCCGGTGTCGCGTCGACGCCGTTCGGCCACGAGGTACGCCGAGATCTGGGCGAACGCCTCCGGCCAGGACCGTGCGACGGTCAGCCGCTCATGCAGATGCACCGCAGGGCGGCCCAGCACCGGTGCGGCGTCGAAGTCGGTCACGCTCAACTGCGCGGCCGGCACCCCGAACAGGGCGCGCGCCGCCAGCGGATGCACGGCCAACTGCACACCGGCCTGGCCCGGATGCTGGCTGACATGACTGGCCTGAACGTGCAGGCCGCCCAACACGACGGGGGCGGGCCGGGCCGTCGGCAGCGATTCGGCACTCTCGGCGGCGCGCAGCCCGTCATCGAGGCTGACGATGAACGTCAGGTTCGACGACGGCATACCCCGGTGGATCCGCTCGGGCACGTCGAGGGCGCGGTAGCCCACCATCGAGGTCACGCCGGGCGCGCTGCGCGGCGGCGCCACGGCGAAGTGCCAGCTCGGGGGCGCTTCGACGGCATCAGATGCCATGGCGTCCACGGTAGTGCGGCAACCCGGCCCTTGACGGTCCATCGGCCCGCGGGCAGAATCCTACACACTGTAGGAAATTGGAAAGGCGGAGGAAATTGAGCACGCTGCACCAATGGCTGTCCCTGCCCGACGCCGAGCCCGCCGAGGACTATGGATTCTTCGGCCCCGACTCGGTGACCTGGAAGGTCTGGAGCTATCCGACCTCGCTGTCGATCGGCTTCCAGCGCGCGGTGGTCATCGAGGAACTCGATCCGGGGCTGGTCGCCTCCGTCGATGCCACCCAGGCGATCTACGACCGGCCCCGCACCCGCTACGACCGCACCCTGCGCTATTTCGCAATGGTGGCCTTCGGCGAAAGCCGCACCACCGTCGAGGCCGCCGACATGCTGGTGCGGATTCACTCCAAGGCCATCGGCGTCGACCCGGTCACCGGAGAGAACTACGACGCCAACGACCCCGCCTCCCAGATGTGGATCCACCTCACGGCCTGGCACTCGATCCTGTACGCCTACGAGAAGTACGGGCCCGGTCGGCTGTCGGCCGACGAGGAGGCGGCCTATTGGGCCGACTGCGCCAAGGCGGCCGAGTTGCAGACCCTCGACCCGGCCGACGTGCCGCGCACCCGCGAGGGCATCCGCGCCTACTTCGAGCAGATGCGCCCGCAGCTGATCGACTCCGACATCGCCCGGCGCGCGATGGCCCACCTGTTGCACGCCGAGGTCATCCTGCCCTCATCGTTGCCGCGGGTGCTGTGGCCCGCCACGCTGGTCATCACCGCCTTCCTGCGCCGCGGCACCCTGGCGACCATGCCGCGCTGGATGCGCAAGCTCGGCGGTGTGGGCACCTCCCGGGTGCTCGACGCGCTGATCGTTCCGCCGCTCAGCGCCGCGTTCACGTTGCTGAGCCTGAGCCCCCGGGTGCAGTTGATGCTGCTGCAGCTGATCTCACCGATGACGCTGCCGA
The DNA here is from genome assembly GCF_002086285.1 of Mycolicibacter kumamotonensis. Classification (GTDB taxonomy): domain Bacteria; phylum Actinomycetota; class Actinomycetes; order Mycobacteriales; family Mycobacteriaceae; genus Mycobacterium; species Mycobacterium kumamotonense. The sequence goes on from NZ_MVHU01000016.1 coordinate 32,988, forward strand.
TCGGCACCCGGGTGCTGCGGTCGATCCCGCCGGTCAACCCGGTGACCACGACACCGCGCGAGGCCCAGCGGCGCTTCGGCTACGCCGTGCCGGCGCAGGCCCATCTGGAATTCCGGGCCAAGCAGGCGAACCGGGTCTTCGGTGAGGGCCGGGCCCCCAGCGACGAGCCACTCATCGAATCCCAGCCGATCCTGGGCAGCATCCGGTGAGGCTGGACGGACTGCGGCAGCTGCTGGACCGCCGGGTGAGCATCCGCCAGCTGCTCTATCTGGCGGTGATGGGGTCGACGCTGCTCGGCGCCTACCTGGTGATCGGATTGTTCTGGGCCGGTAGCCATTACCAGCATCTGACGCAGGTCCGGGGCGCCGACAAGGTGTTCTCCGTACTCGGGGAGATCGTCGCCTGGCCGGTGCTGGTCATCGCCGATATCCAACTACGCTGATCCGGTGCCGGAACCAGCCCCCCACCGGTCCCGCGCGGAGCATCTCGGCCCGCACCGACGTCGCCCGCAGGTGCTCGACGCCGCCCTGGAGATCGCCGCCGAGCACGGCATCGCCGGGGTGACCATGGCGGCCATCGCCGAGCGGATCGGGGTCACCCGGCCGGTGGTGTACGCCTGTTACGACGGCCGGGGCGAGGTGCTCGCCGCCCTGCTCGACCGGGAGACCGAGTTGATGCTCACCAGTCTGCTCGCCGCGTTGCCGCCGCAACGGGCCAGCAGTGTCGAGGACCGGTTCGTCGCGGGGTTCTGCGCGTTCCTGTCCACCGTGCGTGAGCGTCCGGCGTCGTGGCGGATCATCTTCACCGCCGACCAGGATCCGGTGCTGGCCGCCGCCGTCGTCTCGGGCCGGGCACGCCTCACCGAGCGGGTCGCCACCGTGATGCGCCCCCTGCTGGAGTCACGGGAACAGTCCGACCGCACGCTGGCGGCGCTCACCGAGGTGTTCTTGGCGATCTGTGAAGCGGCCGCACGCATGTTGCTCGACGCCGAACAGCAGTGGACCCCCGAAAGCCTGGCCGAGATCGTCGGCCGGGCCGCCTACCGGACGTTCGAGATCGGCTAGCACGGCGGTATGCCAGAATGTTGCGCAGTCGCTCAGGTGAACAACAGAGGAGTCGAAGTGGCCGGTACCGAAGTGGAGCGCCATGGTGTTGACACCGCCGACGTTCCGTCCGCGGCTTGGGGCTGGAGCGCGATCAACTACCGCACCTGGCACATCGTCGGCCTGGGCATCGTCGGCTTCCTGCTGCTGATGCTGCGCGGCAACCACGTCGGCCACGTCGAGGACTACTTCCTGCTCGGGTTCGCCGCGCTGTCACTGTTCGTCGTGCTACGCGACATCATCGGCCGCAAACGCGGCTGGCTGCGCTAAGGCCCGATCGCCCGGCGTGGTGAGTGCGCACGCGCGGGTCGCTCACTTGCTGTCCGCCGCCAATTGACCACAGGCAGCGGCGATCTCACGTCCGCGGGTGTCACGCACGGTGCATTCCACGCCCTGGGCCCGTACCCGCCGGACGAACTCCCGCTCCACCGGCTTGGGGCTGGCATCCCAGTCGCTGCCCGGGGTCGGATTGAGCGGAATCAGATTGACGTGCACCAATTGTCCCAGCGCCTTGTGCAGCTTGCGGCCCAACAGATCGGCCCGCCACGGCTGGTCGTTGACGTCGCGGATCAACGCGTATTCCACCGAGACCCGCCGGCCGGTCACATCGGCGTAGTAGCGGGCGGCATCGAGCGCCTCGGCGACCTTCCAGCGGTTGTTGACCGGCACCAGGGTGTCACGTAGCTCGTCATCGGGGGTGTGCAGCGACAAGGCCAGCGTCACCCCCAGCCCCTCGTCGGCGAGCTTGCGGATCGCCGGGGCCAGCCCGACGGTCGAGACCGTCACCGATCGCGCCGAAATGCCGAACCCGTTGGGTGGCGGTTCGGTGATCCGCCGGACCGCGGCCACCACCCGGGCGTAGTTGGCCAGCGGCTCCCCCATCCCCATGAACACGATGTTGGACAGCCGACCATGATCGCGGTCCCGCAACTCCACCGCGGCGGCCCGCACCTGCTCGAGGATCTCGGCCGTCGACAGGTTGCGGGTGAGTCCGGCCTGGCCGGTCGCGCAGAACGGGCAGGCCATGCCGCAGCCGGCCTGCGAGGAGATGCACACCGTGTTGCGGCGGGGGTAGCGCATCAGCACCGACTCGAACCTGGTGTGGTCGCCGGCCCGCCACAGCGTCTTGCGCGTCTCGCCGGCATCGCATTCGATCTCGCTCACCGCGGTCAACAGCGTGGGAAACAGTGCGTCGGCCACCGCCGAGCGCACCGCGGCCGGCAGATCGGTCATCTGCTGCGGATCGGCGATCAGCCTGCCGTAGTAGTGGTGGGCGAGCTGGTTGGCCCGAAACCCCGGCAAGCCCAGCTCGGCGACGGCGGCGGCACGGCCGGCCGGGTCGAGGTCGGCCAGGTGCCGCGGCGGCAGGGCCCGTCGCGGCGCGGTGAACACCAGCTGCGGCTTCATGGTCAGGTCAGTACGGTCAGCACGATCCAGGTGACCGCCGCGGCGGGCAGCAGCGCGTCGAGACGGTCCATCATGCCGCCGTGGCCGGGCAGCATCCGGCCCATGTCCTTGATACCCAGGTCGCGCTTGACCTGCGACTCCACCAGGTCACCGAGGATCCCCGTGAGCACCAGCAACAGCCCCAGCGGCACGCCGGTCCAGGCGGGCTGGTGCAGAAAGAGCGTGACCGCCAGCACCGCGCCGGTCAACCCGAACACCATCGACCCGGCGAAGCCCTCCCAGGACTTCTTCGGACTGATCGCCGGCACCATCGGGTGCCTGCCGAACAGCACACCGACCGCATACCCGCCGATATCGGAGAACACCACCGTCAGCAACAGGCAGAACACCCGCCCGGCGCCCTCGTGCGGATCCGGATAGGTCAGCAGCGCACCGAAGCTCATGAACAGCGGCACCCATACCGCGATCAGCACCGTCGCCGACATATCGCGCAGGTAGTTGACCGGGGTGTGGTTCAGGCCCTGGTCGACGAGCCGCCACACCATGCACAGCACGATGGTGCCGCCGAACGCCCCCAGCACTCCCACCGGACCGTAGGGCCAACTCAGCCACAGCATGGCCTGGCCGCCGAGCGCGAGCGGGACGAACGGCACGTCGTAGCCGGCTTCGCGCAGCCGACGGGTCACCTCATGGGTGGCGATCGGCGCGGCCACCGCCAGGATCAGCAGCCACAGCCGCGGGGCGTACAGCAGGGTGGCGACGAGCATGCCGGAGAGCAGGCCGCCGACGATGATCGCCGCCGGCAGGTTGCGTCCGGCTCGGGACTGCTTGGGCTCTTGTTCCGCGGCGTCTACGCCGGTGTTGTTGTCTGCCACGGGGTATGACTGCTGACGGCCGCTAGACCTCCAGCAACTCGCCTTCTTTGTGCTTCACCAGTTCGTCGATCTGGCTCACGTACTGCCCGGTGGAGCGGTCCAGCTCCTTCTCGGCGCGGCCGACCTCATCCTCGCCGGCGTCGCCGTCCTTGCGGATGCGGTGCAACTCCTCCATCGCCTTCCGCCGGATGTTGCGCACCGCGACCTTGGCGTCTTCGCCCTTGCCCTTGGCCTGCTTGACCAGCTCCCGGCGGCGCTCCTCGGTCAGCTGCGGCACCGCCACCCGGATCAGCGAACCGTCGTTGCTGGGGTTCAGGCCCAGGTCGGAGTTGCGGATCGCGGTCTCGATGGCACCCAGTTGGGACGCTTCGTAGGGCTTGATCACCACCAGCCGCGCCTCGGGCACATTGATGCTGCACAACTGGGTGATCGGAGTGGGCGAGCCGTAGTAGTCGATGACGATCCGGGAGAACATGCCCGGGTTGGCCCGGCCGGTGCGGATGGTCGCCAAGTCGTCGCGGGCCACCGCCACGGCCTTCTCCATTTTCTCTTCGGCATCGAAGAGAGCCTCGTCGATCATGTGTGCCGTTCCTCTCCCCCGCAAGCGGGTGGTACCCCACCGAGCTCTCAGGTGGTGACCAGCGTTCCGATCTTCTCACCCGCGACCGCCCGCGCGATATTTCCATCAGTCAGCAGGTTGAACACCAGGATCGGCATGCCATTGTCCATGCAGAGGCTGAACGCGGTGGCGTCGGCCACCCGGAGGCCGCGGTCGATGACTTCGCGGTGACTGATCGCGGTGAGCAGTTCGGCGTCGGGGTTCACCCGGGGGTCCTCGGTGAACACCCCGTCGACCGCCTTGGCCATCAGTACGACCTCGGCGCCGATCTCCAGCGCTCGCTGGGCGGCGGTGGTGTCGGTGGAGAAGTACGGCAGCCCCATGCCGGCGCCGAAGATCACCACCCGGCCCTTCTCCAGGTGCCGCCGGGCCCGCAGCGGAATGTAGGGCTCGGCGACCTGTCCCATGGTGATCGCGGTCTGGACCCGGGTGTCGATGCCTTCCTTTTCCAGGAAGTCCTGCAGCGCAAGACTGTTCATGACGGTGCCGAGCATCCCCATGTAGTCCGAGCGCATCCGCTCCATGCCGCGCTGCTGCAGCTGCGCGCCGCGGAAGAAATTGCCGCCGCCGATGACCACCGCGACCTGCACACCGTCGCGAACCACTTCGGCGATCTGGCGGGCGACCTGGGCGACGACGTCGGGGTCGAGCCCGACCTGTCCACCACCGAACATCTCCCCACCGAGTTTGAGCAGCACCCGGGAGTAGTGGGGGCGGCCGGTCGGTGAGACCCGGTCGTTACTCGTCGGCTCCGTCATCAGGCTCCTCGGGCTCCGCGCATGACAGCGCCATCGCGGAAATCGGTCGCGACGGCACCTGTCATCCTGCCCTACCGGGCCGGTCAAAGCGTGCCCGGGGGGTGGCGCCGGGAACCCGCGAAGACCACAACAAATGAAAATATTTTCAATTGATCATTTCGATGCTATCGTCGTACGCGTGCCGAACTCGCTGCACCAGGTGAAGGCCGAATTCTTCAAGACGCTGGGACACCCCGCCCGGATCCGGGTACTGGAGCTGCTCGCCGATGGCGATCGCACCGTAGGCGAGCTGCTGCCCGAGATCGGGCTGGAGGCATCCAACCTGTCCCAGCAGCTCGGCGTGCTACGGCGCGCGGGTGTCGTGACAGCGACGAAGGAGGGCAATACGGTGGTCTACTCCATCGCCTCACCGGTGATCACCGAACTGCTCGCGGTCTCACGCAAGGCGCTGACCGGGCTGCTCAGCGATCAGGTCGCGATCCTCGACGATCTGCGGGCCGACCAGTGAGCTGGCTCACCAGGATCCTGACACTGGGTCGCCTCACCGAGCCGGCCGGTGCCCGCCCACCGGAGGCCGACGACGCGCCCAGCGAACTGTCCGGCTCGGTACAGATCCGCCATGTCGACGCCGGATCCTGCAACGGTTGCGAGATCGAGATCGCCGGCGCGTTCGGTCCGGTGTATGACGCCGAGCAGTTCGGCGCCCGACTCGTCGCATCCCCCCGGCACGCCGACGCACTGCTGGTCACCGGGGTGGTCACCCGCAACATGGCCGAACCGCTGCGCAACACCGTCGAGGCGACCCCCCAGCCACGGCGGGTCATCGCCTGCGGTGACTGTGCGCTGAACCGGGGAGTGTTCGCACAGGCCTACGGAACGGTGGGCGCCGTCGGCGACGTGGTTCCGGTGGACGTCGAGATCCCCGGCTGCCCGCCCTCCCCCGACCAGATCGTCGCCGCACTACGATCGGTGACCGGCAGGTGAGCGAGTCTCACCCGCAGTTATTGCGCGGCAACGCTTTCGGACCGCTGCTCAGCGGCGCGGCCACCGTCGGTCTCGGCGCCGCCGGGGTCGGCGTCGGCGTGACCGGCGTGTTCGGCACCCTGCCCGCGATCCGGATCGGCTGGCTGCTTCCGCTGCTGGGCGTGCAACTGCGGGTGGAGCCGGTCGGCGGCTTCTTCATGGTGCTGACCGGTGCGGTGGCGGTGGCGGCCGGCCTGTATTGGATCGGTTACTCCCGTCATGAGGGATTCGGCGCCGTCCCGCTGACCGCCCTGCCGGTCTTCGTCGTCACGCTGCTGGCCGTTCCGGCGGCGGGGTCGGTGACCACGTTCCTGTTCGCCTGGGAGCTGATGGCGCTGACCTCACTGGTCTTGGTGCTCACCGATCAGCAGCGCAGCGAAGTACGCTCGGCCGCACTGGTTTACGCGGTGATGACACAGCTGGGCTTTGTGACGCTGCTGCTGGGGATGGTGATACTGGCGTCGGCCGCCGGCGACGACTTCGCCGGCATCGGCGCGGTGCCCGACGGCGTACGCAACACCGTATTCGTGTTGACCCTGATCGGTTTCGGCTCCAAGGCCGGCCTGCTGCCGCTGCACGCCTGGCTGCCGCGAGCGCACCCGGAGGCGCCGAGCCCGGTCTCGGCGCTGCTCAGTGCCGCCATGGTCAATCTCGGTGTCTACGGCATCATCCGCATCGACCTGCAGCTGTTGGGTCCCGGCCCACGCTGGTGGGCCTGGGCGCTGCTGATCGTCGGCGGCACATCGGCGGTGTACGGGGTGTTGCAGGCGTCGGTAGCCACCGATCTCAAACGGCTGCTTGCCTATTCGACGACGGAGAACACCGGGCTGATAACCCTGGCGCTGGGCACCGCGACCTTGTTGGCGGGCGCCGGTTCGCAGCCGGCAGCGGCGGTGGCGCTCACCGCGGCGCTGCTGCACCTGATCGCCCACAGCGGGTTCAAGAGCCTCGGGTTCTTCGCCGCCGGCTCGGTGCTGGCCGCGACCGGTCTGCGCGACCTGGATCGGCTCGGCGGCCTGGCCCGCCGGATGCCGGTCACCACGGTGCTGTTCGGGGTGGCCGCGCTGGGTGCGGCCGGCGTGCCGTTGGGGGCGGGCTTCGTCAGCGAATGGCTGCTGATCCAGTCGCTGATGCACGCCCGCCCCGGCCACGATGTCACCATCGCGCTGGTGATGCCGTTGGCGGTGGCCGCGGTGGCGCTGACCGCCGGGCTGGGCGTGGCCGCCATGGTCAAGGCGTTCGGGATCGGGTTTCTGGCCCGCCCCCGCACCGATGCCGCGGCCGCGGCGCGGGAATCCCCCGGCACGATGCTCGCCGCGATGGCGCTGCCCGCGGCGGTCTGCGTGGTGCTGGCCGTCGCCCCGGGCGCGGTGGGCCCGATGCTGAACCGGGTGTTCGACACACTGATGGCCGCCGATGCCCCGACGCTCGGGGTGTTCGTGGGCATGCCGGGCCTGCACGGTTCCATGGCCCCGGGCCTGCTGGCCGCCGTGCTGGCCACCGCCGTAGGGCTGGTGCTGATCGGCTCCCGGTGGCGCTCGCGGCGACGTCCCAGCCCGGCCACCGTGCCGCTGTGGGCCTGCGGTGCCGACGATCTGACCCCGCGCATGCAGTACACCGCGACCTCGTTCGCCCAACCACTGCAGCAGGTCTTCGACGACGTGCTGCGCTTCGACACCGACGTCGAAGTCAGCGGCCAGGCGCCGGCTACCTATCTGGTCGACCGGATCGCCTACCGGGCGCGGGTCGGCGACGTCATCGAGGACCGCTGGTACACCCCCGTGCTGCGGGGCGTCGCCGCGGCCGCACAGCTGGTCCGGCGTGCCCACACCGGCAGCGTGCACCTGTACCTGGCCTACGGCGCGATCGGCGTGCTGATCGCGATGCTGGTGGCGCGATGAACGCGATGGCCTACCTGGCGGGTTTCCTACAGGTCACCGGTGTCATCGCCGGCGCCCCCCTGGTCATCGGTCTGATGCGCCAGATCCGGGCGCGGGCCGAGGGCCGCGTCGGCGCCGGGATCTGGCAGCCCTGGCGTGATGTGCGCAAACTGCTCGGCAAGCAGATACTCAACCCGCGCGGCACCACCTGGGTGTTCGCCGCGGCGCCGTTCGCGCTGGCCGCCACCACGCTGGTCATCGTCGCTACCGCACCGCTGGTGGCCACGGGCTCGCCGCTGGATCCGGTCGCCGACCTGATCACCGTGGTGGGGCTGCTGTTCCTGGGCACCGTGGCGCTCACCCTGGCCGGGATCGACACCGCCACCGCGTTCGGCGGGATGGGCGCCAGCCGGGAGATCACCATCGCGGCCCTGGTGGAACCGACCATCCTGCTGGCGGTGTACGCGCTGTCGATCCCGGCGGGGTCGGCGAACCTGGGCGCCATCGTCGGCCATACCCTCGACCACCCCGGCCAGGTGGTCTCGTTGGCCAGCGCACTGGCGTTCGTCGCGCTGGTCATCGTCATCGTCGCCGAAACCGGCCGGCTGCCGGTGGACAACCCCTCGACTCACCTTGAGCTGACGATGGTGCACGAGGCGATGGTGCTGGAATACGCCGGACCCAAGCTGGCCCTGGTCGAATGGGCCGGCGGCATGCGGCTGACCGTGCTGCTGGCCCTGCTGGCGAACCTGTTCTTCCCGTGGGGCATCGCCGGGGCGAATCCGAGCCTGGTCGCGGTGGCGGTGGGCGTCGGTGCGATCGCGGTCAAGGTGGCCCTGCTGGCCGCCGCCCTGGCCTGCATCGAGGTCTTCATCGCCAAACTACGCCTGTTCCGGGTGCCCGAGTTGTTGGCCGGGTCCTTCCTGTTGGCATTGCTGGCGGTGACGGCAGCGAACTTCTTCACCGGGGCGGGCGGATGACCTACGACAACATGCTGGACCTGGCCGCCGGCGGGGTGCTGCTGGCAGCGGTGCTGGCCGTCTGGCGCCGCGACCTGTCGGTGGTCGTGCGGGGGCTGCTGGTCGCCCAGGGCGCTGCGCTGGCCGCCATCCCGGTGATCCGCGGTGTGCACGACCATGATCGGGCCCTGATCGCGGTGGGGATCGGGGTGTTGGCCGTGCGCGCCATCTTGCTGCCCTGGCTGTTGGCCCGGGCGCTGGGCGCCGAACGCCAGGAACGCCGCGAGGCCACTCCCCTGGTCAGCACCGCGGCATCACTATTGGTGGTCACCGCCCTGGTGGTGGTGTCGTTCACCATCGCCCAGCCGGTGGTCGACCTGCAGCGCAACACCGCAACCAACGCCGCCCCGGCCGCCATAGCCACCGTGCTGATCGCCTTGTACATGATGGCGACCCGCCGCCACGCCATCTCGCAGGCGGTCGGCCTGCTGATGCTCGACAACGGGATCGCCGCCACCGCGTTCCTGCTGACCGCCGGTGTTCCGCTGATCGTCGAACTCGGCGCATCGCTGGACGTGCTGTTCGTGTTGATCGTGCTCGGCGTGCTGACCGGACAACTGCGCCGCGCCTTCGGCGGAGTGGACCTGGACCTGCTGCGGGAGCTGCGCGACTGATGACCTCACTGATGTTGCTTCCCCTGCTGACACCCGTTGTGGCGTCAGTGTTCTCCCTTGTGGCCGGCTGGCGGCGGCTCAGCGCTGTCATCACGCTGGTCTCGGCGCTGACCATTCTCGGGTGCGGCGTCGCCCTGGGATTCCACGTCGGTGACACCGCACACCTGGCACTGGGCGGGCTGCTGCGCGCCGACGCCCTGTCGGTGACCATGCTGATCGTGATCGGTGTCGTCGGCAGCCTGGCCACCTGGGCGAGCATCGGCTACGTCGACGCCGAACTGGCCCGCGGAGACACCGATCGGCGTGGCGCCCGGCTGTATGGCATCCTCACCCCGGCGTTCCTCGCCGCGATGGCTCTTGCGGTGTCGGCCAACAACATCGGCGTGGTGTGGGTCGCCGTCGAGGCCACCACGGTGGTCACGGCGTTTCTGGTCGGGCACCACCGCAGCCGTGCCGCGCTGGAGGCCGCCTGGAAATATGTGATGGTCTGTTCGGTGGGCATCACCATCGCGTTCCTGGGCACCGTTCTGCTGCACTTCGCCGCTCGCCACGCCGGCGCCGGCAGTGAGGACGCGCTGCACCTCGACGTCCTGGTGGCGCATGCCGCCGGACTCGACCCAGCGGTCACCCGGTTGGCCGGAGCGCTGCTGCTGATCGGCTACGGCGCGAAGATGGGTCTGGCGCCGTTTCACACCTGGCTCGCCGATGCCCACAGTCAGGCCCCCGCGCCGGTTTCGGCGCTGATGAGCGGGGTGCTGCTGTCGGTCGCGTTCTCGGTGCTGATCCGGCTCAAGCCGATCATCGACGCCGCGGCGGGCCCGGCTTTCCTGCGGACGGCGCTGCTGGCGGCCGGTCTGGCGACACTGCTCATCGCCGCGCTGCAGCTGACCGTCACCGCCGATCTCAAACGGATGCTGGCCTATTCGTCGATGGAGACGATGGGCCTGATCGCGGTTGCGGCGGCGGCCGGCACCGCACCGGCGATCGCCGCGCTGCTGCTGCACGTGCTGGCGCACGGCGTCGGCAAGACGGTGCTGTTCTTGGCCGGCGGCCAGTTGCAGGCCGCCCACGGCACGACGGCGATCAGCGAGATCACCGCGGTGTTCGGCAGATCACGACTGGTCGGTGGGGCGTTCGCGGTCGGGATGCTGGTGCTGCTCGGATTGCCCCCGTTCGCGATGTTCGCCAGCGAGCTGGCGATCGCGCTGTCGCTGGCCGACGCGCGGCTGGCGTGGGCCCTGGCAGTGGCGCTGGTGGCGCTGGTGGTGGCGTTCGCCGCCCTGATCGCGAACTCCGGCCGCATGCTGCTGGGCGTGGCCACCGCCGGCGGCCCGAAGATCCAGGTCCCGGGCACGGTGGCGGCCGCACTGGTCGCAGGGGTACTGGTGTCGCTCGCCCTGGGGGTGACCGCGGGCCCGCTGGCGGGTCTGTTCGCCACCGCCGCAACCCAGCTGGGGGCACTGTGACGGCTCCGGATTCACGCGCTCAGCGGGTCACCGACACCGAGTTGGCCGACGCGGCCGCGGGGCTGCTGGCCGACGGCTTCCGGCTGGCACTGGTGGCCGCCCACGACGACGGCGACGTTCTGCGGGTGGTGTATCTGTTCCTGGCGGGCCGCCCGGACCGGCGCACCGAGCTGACCCTGACCGTTCCGGCGCAGCAGCCGTCGATTCCCTCCCTGGCCCGGATGTCGTTTCAGGCCGGCCGCTTCGAACGGGAGATGCTCGACCTCTACGGGATCACCCCGGTCGGCCATCCGCAGCCACGCCGCCTGGTGCGGCATGCGCACTGGCCCGAGGATTGGCACCCGATGCGCAACGACGCCGGGCCCCCGCCGGACTTCGTTGCGGCGGGCCGCTTTCCGTTCCTCACCGTGGAAGGGGCCGGTGTCTATGAGATTCCGGTCGGTCCGGTGCATGCCGGCCTGATCGAGCCGGGTCACTTCCGCTTCTCGGTAGTCGGCGAATCGGTGCTGCGGCTCAAGGCGAGGCTGTGGTTCGTGCACCGCGGGATCGAGCGGCTGTTCGCCGGCCGGGCCGCCGGCGGCGCCGTCGAACTCGCCGAGCGGATCAGCGGTGATACGTCGGCCGGACACGCGCTGGCGCACAGTCTGGCCGTCGAGGACGCCCTCGGAGTCCAACTGCCCGATCCGGCGCACCGGTTGCGCGCCCTGCTCGTCGAACTCGAGCGGCTCTACAACCACGTTGCCGACCTGGGCGCCTTGGCCAACGATGTCGGCTTCGGCCTGGCCCATGCCCACGCCCAGCGCGCCCGCGAGCAACTGCTGCGCATCAACGCCGAGGTGACCGGAGATCGGCTGCTGCGCAAGGCGATCCGGCCGGGCGGGGTCGTTCTGCAGGCACTCCCCGATCCCGGACGGTTGCAGGCGCTGGCCGACGACGTCGCGGAGATCGCCGAGCTGACCCTGGGCAACTCGGTGATCTACGACCGGTTCGCCGGCACCTCGGTGCTGCACCGACAGGACGCGGAGGCGCTGGGGACACTGGGCTATGTCGCACGAGCCAGCGGGCTCGTCACCGATGCCCGCCTCGACCACCCGATGACCGACCTGCCGGTGACCGAGGTGACGGCAACAGCCGGCGACGTGCTCGCCCGTTACACCGTCCGCCGCGACGAATTCGCCGCCTCGGTGGCGCTGTGCCGCAACCTGATCGACGGTCATAGCGGGCCGATCGATGTCCAGGCGGAGATTCCCGCGGCGGCCGGAGCCGGGGTCGGCATCGTCGAGGGCTGGCGCGGCACCATCGTGCACCGGGTGGAAGTCGGCGCCGACGGAGCCATCACCCGGGCCAAGATCGTCGACCCGTCCTGGTTCAACTGGCCCGCCCTCCCGCTGTCCATGACCGACACCATCGTCCCGGACTTCCCGTTGACCAATAAGAGCTTCAACCTGTCCTACGCGGGAAACGATTTATAAGGTCTCGCAACGGCTGCGCCGTATGTCAGCATGTTTGATATGGAAGATGTGGACAGCGCCCCGCTGGGCTATCTGCTGTACCGGGTCAGCTCGGCGCTGCGCCCGCAGGTGTCGGCGGTGCTCGGACCGATCGGGCTGACGCTGCCCGAATTCGTTTGCATGCGGGTGCTTTCGCTTCGCCCGGGGCTGTCCAGCGCCGAGTTGGCCCGCCACACCAGCGTCACCCCGCAGGCCATGAACACCGTGCTGCACCGGCTGCAGAACCGGGGTGCGGTGAGCCGGCCGCAGACGGTGCCGTCCGGGCGGGCCCTGCCGGCGACGTTGACCGACGCCGGTCGCGACCTGTTGAAACAGGCCGAAGCCGCCGTGCGGATCGCCGACGGCCGGGTTCTGGCGGCCCTGACCCCAGACGAGCAGCACCAGTTCCGCCAGATGCTGGAGCGGATCGGCGCGGAGTAGAGCTCAGCCCCGGCCGGTGATCTTCGGCCAGGGCTTCGCCGCTTCGAGTTCGTAGGCCAGCTCCAGCAGCCGGGCCTCCTGGCCGAGATGAGCGCTGAACATCATGCCCACCGGCAGACCGGCCGCCGATTCGGCCAGCGGCAGCGAGATCGCCGGATCCCCGGTGACGTTCTGCAGCGGGGTGAACGCCACCCAATCCATCAGCCGGTCGATGACCTGCTCATAGTCGGCGGTCGGGTCCAGGTGGCCGACCTTCGGCGTCTCGTGGGCCAGCGTGGGGGTCAGCGCAATGTCGTAGCTGCGGAACATCTGCGCGGTGTGCCGGCGCAGGGTCGCCAGCCGGGCGATGGCCAACGGGAGCCGGTACAGGTGGCGGGTGGCGTGGCGATCCAGCCCCAGCGTCAGGTTGTCCAGCCGGCTGCGGTCGAAGGTGGGGCCGAACATCCGCCGCCCGCCGCGCACCAGCGCGGTCGCCAAAAACGCCCAGTAGAGCAGGAAGTCGTCGGCGAAGCGCTCCGGCACCGGCGGGCGGTCGAGGTAGTCGACGTGATGGCCGAGTTCCTCGAGCAGCGCGGCAGTCTTCAAGGTCAACTCGCGCATCTCCGCCGACGTCTCGCGCCGGATCGATTGGGTGATCACCGCGATCCGCAGCCGCTGGCTGCCCGGGGCCCGGACATCGCCGACCGGCGGCAGCTTGGGGTTGCGCCAGATCCGCTCCGCTTCGGCGTAGAAGGCGGCGGTGTCTCGCACCGAGCGGGTGACCACCCCGTTGTAGACGATGCGCACCGGCATCGCGCGCAGATCCTTGTCCAGCGGCAGCCGGCCCCGCGACGGTTTGAGACCGACGAGACCGTTGCATGCCGCCGGGATGCGGATGGAGCCGCCGCCGTCGTTGGCGTGCGCGATCGGCACCACCCCGGCCGCGACGAACGCCGCCGACCCCGACGACGACGCCGCCGCGGTGTAGTCGGTGTCCCACGGGTTGCGCACCGCGCCCAGCCTCGGGTGCTCGGCGGCCGCGCTGAACCCGAACTCCGACAGCTGGGTCTTGCCCAGCGTGATCAGCCCGGTGCCGAGATAGAGCCGGGCGAAATCACCGTCGGCGGCGGCGGCGCGCGGTTGCCACGCGTCGGTGCCCTGCATGGTCGGCATCCCGCCGACATCCACGTTGTCCTTGACATACGTCGGGACACCCGCGAAGTAGCCCCCGGTGCCGCCCTGCCCCGACGCGGTCTCGCGAGCCCGGTCGAACGCCTGGTAGGCCAGTCCGTTCAGCTGCGGGTTGACCGCTTCGGTGCGCGCGATCGCGGCTTCGACGAGCTCGGCGGGCGACACGGCGCCTGATCGGATCCGCTCAACCAGGCCGACCGCGTCGGAATCGCCGAGCGCGTCGTTGCCGAAAGCATGGACATGTTGCATGTCCTGACGCTAGCAAGAACGCCGACGGGCCGACCCCACCGGCGTGGGCGGCTAGGCCTGGCCGACCTCGAACCGCGCGAAGCGGGTCACGGTCACGCCCGCCTCGTCGAGCAGCGCCTTCACCGTCTTCTTCGAGTCCGACACCGCAGCCTGGTCCAGCAGCACGGTGTCCTTGAAGAAACCGTTGACCCGGCCCTCGACGATCTTGGGCAGGGCGGCCTCGGGCTTGCCCTCCTCCTTGGCCGTCTCCTCGGCGATGCGGCGCTCGTTGGCCACCACGTCGGCCGGGACGTCGTCCCGGGTCAGGTAGCGGGCCTTGAGCGCGGCGATCTGCAGCGCGACCGCGTGGGCGGCCTCGGTGCTGTCGCCGGAGTACTCGACCAGCACACCGACGGCCGGCGGCAGGTCGGAGGCCCGCTTGTGCAGGTAGGTCTCCACGGTGCCGCCGAAGTAGGCGACGCGGCGCAGCTCGAGCTTCTCACCGATCTTGGCCGACAGCGCCTCGATGGCCTCGGCCACCGTCCGGTCACCGGCCTTGGCGGCTTTGAGCGTCTCGACGTCGTCGGTCTTGGCGGCCGCGGCGGCGGTGACGATCTCCTCGGCGAGCGCCTGGAACTCGGCGTTCTTGGCCACGAAGTCCGTCTCGGAGTTGAGCTCGATCAGGGCGCCGTCCTTGGCGGCGACCAGGCCCTCGGCGGTGGCGCGCTCGGCGCGTTTGCCGACGTCCTTGGCGCCCTTGATCCGCAGCAATTCGACGGACTTGTCGAAGTCGCCGTCACTTTCGGCCAGCGCGTTCTTGCAGTCCATCATGCCTGCGCCGGTGAGTTCCCGAAGCCGCTTGACGTCGGCAGCGGTGTAGTTCGCCACTGTTGTGTGCCTTTCCTACGATGCGTCGGTGGTGGTGTCGGTGCCGGCGGCGGGCTCAGGCGCCGCGGTGGTGGTGGCACCGGCCAGCAGCTCCTGCTCCCATTCGGCCAGCGGCTCGGCGGCCGCGGTCTCGGCCTTGCCCTCGCCGTTGCCCTGACCGGCCCGGGCCTGCAGCCCCTCGGCCACCGCCGAGGCGATCACCTTGGTCAGCAGGGCGGCCGAGCGGATCGCGTCGTCGTTGCCCGGGATCGGGTAGTCGACCAGGTCCGGGTCGCAGTTGGTGTCCAGGATTGCGATCACCGGGATGCCCAGCTTGCGGGCCTCGCCGACGGCGATGTGCTCCTTGTTGGTGTCGACGACCCAGACGGCCGAGGGCACCTTGGCCATGTCGCGGATACCGCCGAGGCTGCGCTCCAGCTTGTTCTTCTCCCGGGTCAGACCCAGGATCTCCTTCTTGGTGCGTCCCTCGAAGCCGCCGGTCTGCTCCATGGCCTCAAGTTCCTTGAGCCGCTGCAGACGCTTGTGCACGGTGGAGAAGTTGGTGAGCATGCCGCCCAGCCAGCGCTGGTTGACGTAGGGCATCCCGACCCGGGTGGCCTCGGCCGCAACCGATTCCTGCGCCTGCTTCTTGGTGCCGACGAACAGGATGGTGCCGCCGTGCGCGACGGTCTCCTTGACGAACTCGTACGCCTTGTCGATGAACGTCAGCGTCTGCTGGAGGTCGATGATGTAGATGCCGTTGCGGTCGGTGAAGATGAACCGCTTCATCTTGGGATTCCAGCGACGGGTCTGATGCCCGAAGTGGGTGCCGCTGTCAAGCAGCTGCTTCATGGTTACAACAGCCATGAGTACATGGTTCCTTTTGTGTCGGTTGTCGCCCGGCGACGGGTGAGGCCGGGCCCTGGTGTCTGCTGAGATGCCGGACCCCTTACGGGGACCGCCGGCATCCGGTTGTGTCGCAGACACGCGAAGTCGGCCCACTAGCCGCAAAGCTGCGGACCGCGCATGTGAGTTTACACGCTGCGAACAGGTGCTTTGTCCACAGCGGTGACTGGCCGGCTTCGGGGCCTCCGGGGTGAACTGGGCGGATGCGGCGGACGGCGTTGTTGCTGGTCGTGAGCGTGCTGTCGGCCGGGCCGGCACACGCCGACGCGGCGCGGCTGGACTGGCCGCTGCGCCCGCGGCCGGACGTGGTTCGGGTGTTCGATGCGCCGCGGCCGGATTGGCAGCGTGGGCACCGGGGGGTGGATCTGGCCGGTGCCGCCGGTCAGTCGGTGTATGCCGCCGGAACCGCGACCGTCGTGTTCACCGGGCTCATCGGCGGCGTGCCGGTGGTGTCGCTGGCTCACCCCGGCGGGTTGCGCACCAGCTATCAGCCGGTGTCGGCGTCGGTGCGACCCGGCCAGCGGGTCACGGCGGCCACGGTGATCGGCGTCTTGGACGCCGGGCATCCGGGCTGCGGCGGCGCCGCGTGCCTGCATTGGGGCGCGATGTGGGGCCCGGCCTCGCACGCCGACTACGTCGACCCGCTGGGGTTGTTGGCCTCGACGCCGATTCGGCTCAAGCCGGTCGGCTAGGCCCGGGGGTGGGCCCGCTCGTGCACCGCACGCAGCCTGGCGACCGTGACGTGGGTGTAGAGCTGGGTGGTGGCCAGGCTGGAGTGCCCGAGCAGTTCCTGCACGATGCGTAGATCCGCCCCGCCCTCCAACAGGTGAGTGGCCGCGGTGTGGCGCAGCCCGTGCGGACCCATATCGGGGGCACCGCCGACCGCGGCGACGGTCTGGTGCACGACGGTGCGGGCCTGCCGGGGGTCCAGGCGGCCGCCGCGGGCGCCGAGCAGCAGGGCGGGGCCGGATTCCGCGGTGACCAGCGGTGGCCGACCGCGGGCCAGCCAGGCCTGCAGCGCCTCGGCGGCCGGCTCGCCGAACGGCACCGTCCGCTGCTTGTTGCCCTTGCCGAGCACCCGCAGCAGCCGACGCGTGGGGTCGACGTCGTCGACGTCCAGGCCGCACAATTCGCTCACCCGCACCGCGGTGGCATAGAGCAGCTCGGCAATCAGACGATCTCGCAACGCAAGTGGATCATTTTGCTGCGCACCGGATTTCGCGGCGGCCATTGCCGCGTGCGCCTGGTCGGTGCGCAGTACCGCCGGCAGGGTCCGGCGCGCCTTGGGCAGTGCAAGACGCGCCCCGGGATCGGATGCCAGCAGGCCGCGCCGGGCCGCCCAGGCGGTGAAGGTCTTGACCGTCGAGGTGCGCCGCGCCAGCGTGCTGCGAGCCGCGCCGGCGCCGGCCTGCTCGGCCAGCCAGCTGCGCAGCAGCGGCAGGCTCAGGCCGTCGATGCCGGTGTGCCCGCGTTCGGCGAGGAACGCGAACAGCGAGCGCAGGTCACCGAGGTAGGCACGCCGGGTGTGTTCGGAACGTCCCCGCTCCAAAGCCAGGTGCTCGTCGAACTCCTCGAGAATCGCGTCCACCGGCTCACGGTGGCAGAAGTCGTCGCAACGCTCAGATGACGCGCCGCAGCGTGTCCGGGGTGAGATCAACCCGTGACGGATAGCCGTCGACCGCCATGATCAGGTCGGCTTCGGCCAGCAATGAGCGCAGCACGTGCACGATCCCGGCCGTCCCACCCAGCGCCAGCCCGTAGGCGTAGGGCCGGCCGATTCCCACCGCGGTCGCGCCCAGGGCCAGGGCCTTGACGATGTCAGCGCCGGTACGCACGCCCGAATCGAACAGCACCGGCAGCCCGTCGGCGGCCGCCACCACGTCCGGGAGGCAGTCCAGTGCCGGCAGCCCCCCGTTGGCCTGGCGTCCGCCGTGGGTGGAGCAGTAGATGCCGTCCACGCCGCCGTCTTTGGCCCGCCGGGCATCGTCGGGGTGACAGATGCCCTTGACGATCAGCGGCAGGTCGGTCAAGGACCGCAGCCACGGCAGGTCATCCCACGTCAACGGGTTGCCGAAGGTCTGCACCCAGGACAGCACCGCGGCCTGCAGGTTCTCCTCGGGTGGCTGGGCCAGCCCGGCGCGGAACACCGGGTCGGAGAAATAGTTGGCCAGGCAGTGCCCGCGTAGCTGCGGGAAGTTCGACGTCGCCAGATCGCGCGGCCGCCAGCCCGGAACCCAGGTGTCCAGGGTGACGACGATGGCCCGGTACCCCGCCGCCTCGGCCCGATGCACCAGGCTGGCGGCCAACTCCCGGTTCTTGGGCGTGTACAGCTGGAAAAACCCTGGCGTGTCACCGAATTCGGCGGCGACATCCTCCAGCGGGTCGGCGGTCAGGGTGGACACCATCAGCGGAACACCGGTGGCCGCCGCGGCCCGGCCGCTCGCCAGATCGCCGTGGCCGTCCTGGGCACAGATGCCGATGACGCCGATCGGCGCCATGAAGATCGGTGAGGGCAGGCGCAGCCCGAACATCTCGATGGACAGGTCACGCTCCGCGGCGCCGACGAACATCCGCGGGACGAGCCCCCACCGGTCGAACGCCGTGACGTTGGCCCGTTGGGTGCGCTCGTCGCCGGCACCGCCGGCCACATATGACCACACCGACGAGGAAAGCGCCGCAGCGGCTTTGGCCTCCAACTCGGTGTAGGTCATCGGCAGCGCAGGCACGACCCCGGCCAGGCCCTGCAGGTAGATCTCGAACTGGTAATCCCCGAACGCCATGTCGCTAGCCTGCCGCAGCTTCGGCCGCTTCTTTGCTGGCGAGCTCTTTCTTCCATTGCCGGAAGGTCTCTTCAGTGCGACCTCGCCGCCAGTAACCGGAGATCGACGCCCACTTGGCGTCCACCCCGCGCTCCTTGCGAATGTAAGGCCGCAGGTTGTGCATGACGGCCTGCGCCTCGCCGTGGATGAACACCTGAACCTGGCCGGGCAGCCACAAGGTGGTGGTGACCGCCTCGATGAGCGGGGCGTTGTCACCGGCCCGGTCCTGCCCGACCAGATCGGCACGCCCGCCGCGGTGCAGCCAGTTCAGCTGTACCCCCGGCGGCGCGGTGAGCGCGATCTCGTCGTCTGGGCCGGCGACCTCGATGAACGCCTTGCCCACCGCATCGGGCGGCAGTGCTTCCAGGGCGGCAGCGATCGCCGGCAGCGCGCTTTCGTCGCCGGCCAGCAGATGCCAGTCGGCCGCGGGGTCCGGAGCGTACGCGCCGTTGGGTCCCATCAGATAGACCGGCTGGCCGGGCTGGGCGCCGGCGGCCCACGGGCCGGCCACGCCGTGGTCGCCATGCACCGAGACGTCGATGGCGATCTCCCGGGCGACCGGGTCGGCGCGGCGCACCGTCAGGGTGCGGATCACCGGACGATCCTCCTCGGGCAGGCCGTCGAAGCTGTCCAACGTCAACGGCTGCGGTAACGCGGCGACGGCCGCGGCGTCTTGGCGCACGAAGACGACCTTGACGTAGGAGTCGGTGAATTGGCTGGGGCGGAAAGTGTCATATCCGGTGCCACCCAGCACCACCCGCACCATGTGGTCCGTGAGTTTCTCGGTGCGGACCACTGCGAAGGTGTGAACCGGTCTTCCTGCCACGCTGCCTCCCCGTCTCGGGCCTAATCCCGCCGACTATACGAGCTACCGCTTGCCCCGGACTATCGCCCAGCTGCCGTCGCGGCGCTCGACCAAGCCTGCCACCTCCAACATCGCCAGCGGCCCGAACACCTGTGCCGGGGCCAGCCCGGATGCCACCGCGACCTGATCGACGGTCGCCACGCCGCGGCCCGGCAAAGCCTCGTAGACCTGACGTTCGGCGGCACTGAGCCCGTCCAGCGGGGTCTGCGGCCGTGGCGGGTCATCCGCCAACTCCCCGACCCGCCCGGCCAACTCGATCACCTCATCGGCCCGGGTGACCAGCTGGGCGCCGGCGCGCAGCAGCACATGGCAGCCGGCCGACGCCGCACTCGTCACCGGCCCGGGCACCGCGGCCACCGGTCGGCCCAGCAGCCGCGCCCACGCGGCGGTGTTGGCCGCGCCGCTGCGCAGTCCGGCCTCCACCACGACCGTGGCTCCGGCCAGCACCGCCACCAGTCGGTTACGGGTCAGAAACCGGTGCCGTGCCGGGCGCACTCCGGGCGGATATTCGGTGACGAGCAGCCCGTTCCCGCCGATGCGGTGCAGCAGAGCGGAATGCCCAGCGGGATAAGGGATGTCGATGCCCCCGGCCAGCACCGCCACCGTGGTGCCGTCCGCGGCGAGTGCGGCGCGGTGCGCCGCGCCGTCGATTCCGTAGGCGCCGCCGGATACCACCGCCACGTCGCGCTCGACCAGCCCGGCGGCCAGGTCGGCGGCCACCAGTTCGCCGTAAGCGGTTGCCGCCCGGGTCCCGACGATCGCCGTGGCACGCTCGGCGACCTCATCCAGGAGCGCTGGGCCCAGCGCCCACAGCACCATCGGCGGGCTGCAATCCGGTTTCTTCGCGGCCGCCGCACCAGCGAAGGCGACGAACGCCAGCGTCGGCCACTCGTCGTCGTCGGGGGTGATCAGGCGGCCACCGCGTCGGGTGAGTAATTCCAGATCCGTGGCGGCCAGGTCGATCTCCCGGCGAGCCTCGGTGTGCTTGGCCAGTTCCGTGTCGACCGCACCGCACTTGATCCGCTCCGCGGCCTCGACGGCACCGACCCGCCCGACCAGCGCGGCCAGGTCTGGGCGCGGCGGCTCGGCGACCCGGGACAGGTAAGCCCAGGCCAGCAGGGTGCGGTCGTCGGGGCTCATCGGTTCGCGCCCGGTTGACGAAAGCTCAGGGCCGCGGCGATCTCGTCCGGCCCGGGTGAGGTCCGCCCGGCGAGGTCGCTCAGTGTCCAGGCCACGCGTTGAGTTCGCACCGCACCGCGGATGGACAGCAGTCCGCGGTCCAGCGCGGTGCGCAACGGGGCCATCGCAGCCGTACCGAGCCGAAACCTGCGGCGCAGCAACGCCCCGCTGACCTCGGCATTGGTGCGAAATCCGTGCGGCCCCCAGCGTTGCGCCGCCGCAGCGCGTGCCTCTGCCACCCGGGACCGTACCTGCGCGCTCGACTCGCCGTCGACGACGGAGAATGCCCCGGCCCGCACCGGATGCATCTCCACCCGCAGATCCACCCGGTCCAGCAGCGGTCCCGACAGCCTGCCCAGGTAGCGTCGCTTCTCCATCGGTTTGCACGTGCAGTCCCGCGGGTCGGCCGGCGCACACGGGCAGGGGTTGGCCGCCATGACCAGCTGGAAGCGGGCCGGATAGCACGCGACGCCGTCGCGGCGGGCCAACCGGACCTCCCCGTCCTCGAGCGGTGTGCGCAACGCCTCCAAGGCGCTGACCCGGATCTCGGCGCACTCGTCGAGGAACAGCACCCCGCGGTGCGCACGGCTCACCGCCCCGGGCCGCGCCATTCCCGAACCGCCCCCGACGAGCGCCGCGACGCTGGAGCTGTGGTGCGGTGCGATGAACGGCGGGCGGGTGATCAGCGGCGCGCTGCCGGACAACAGCCCGGCCACCGAATGGATCGCGGTGACCTCCAGTGACTCGTCCTCGCTCAGCATCGGAAGGAGTCCCGGAAGACGTTGGGCCAGCATCGTTTTCCCGACCCCGGGCGGGCCCGTCAACATCAGGTGGTGCGATCCGGCGGCCGCCACCTCGACCGCGAACCGCGCTTGGGCCTGACCGACCACGTCGGCCAGGTCCGCGCCCGGCTCCGCCCCCGGAGCCGCGGTGGTGATCCGGCCGTGCAGCCGTGACTTGCCCTCCAGCCAGCCGTGCAGCTGTCCCAGCGTCGCCACGCCGCAGACCTCGATGCCGTCCACCAGGCTGGCTTCGGCGAGGTTGTCCACTGGCACCACCGCGCGCGCCCAGCCGTCGTTCCTGGCCGCCAGCACCGCGGGCAACACCCCGTTCACCGGCCGGATCCGCCCGTCCAGCGCCAACTCACCGAGCAGCACCGTCTTCTCCAGCCGCGACCAGGGCGTGTCGCGATCCGCCGAGAGCACGGCCGCGGCCAGGGCGATGTCGTAGACGGAACCCATCTTCGGCAGCGTGGCCGGTGACAGTGCCAAGGTCAGCCGGGCCTGCGGCCACCGCTGCGCGCTGTTGGTGATCGCGGCCCGCACCCGATCCCGCGATTCCTGTAATGCGGCGTCGGCCAGGCCGACCAGATGCACCCCCGGCAGGCCCGAGGCGATGTCGGCCTCGATCTCCACGATCAGTCCATCGAGGCCGCGCATGGCGACCGAATAGGCCCGTCCCAACGACATCAGCCCACCCCCTGCAGGTGGGTGATGTGCGGGGTTTGGCACCGCCGGATCCGCACCCCGATCACGTCCACGCGGACCGCGTCCCAGTGGGATTGCCGGCCGGCGAGCCACACTCCGGCCAGCCGGCGAACCCGGCGAAGCTTCTGCGGCGGCACCGCGTACGCCAGTCCGCCGAACCCGTCACCGGTGCGGGTCTTCACCTCGACGAACACCACGGCACGGGTGGCCGGATCGGCGGCGATCACGTCCAGTTCGCCGTAACGGCAACGCCAGTTGCGGGCCAGGATGGTCCACCCCTGCCCGATCAGGTGGTCGACGGCCAGCTGTTCTCCCAGCGCCCCCAGCTCGGCGCGCGTCAGGGTTGTCATGCCGGTCAGCGTCGGTCATCGCACCGACGGCGTCGAGCCGCACCGCAGCGAAATCGGTTGCCGCACGGCTAGTTGTCCACAGCGGCGACTTCATCCACAGCCGCCGGCCAACCGGCGGCTAACCGGCGTGTGCGCCCGGTGCCCGAACCACCAGCGGCACCCCGGGGAAGTACGCGGCCATCTCGGTACGGGCACGGCGCAGCGCGGCGGTGCCGTAGCCCTTCTTGCGATGTTCGGGATGGATCCAGATCCGCACGTTGACCTCGCCGTGGTTGAGGTCGCCGAAGACCATGCCGATCTTCTGCGCGCCGTCGATGGCGACGAACAACGCGGCGTCCTCGTCATCGACCCGGGTCAGCGCGGAGCGGATCTCGTCGTCGAGAACCCCGGCCGGAGCGCCGGACCCGTCGCCGCTGGCGCCGACGTCGGTGGTGCGCAGCTCGAAGATGTCGCGGTCGGGCTCGCCGGCGAACGGGCGCAGCACCAGCGCCTCACCGGAGCTTGCCGGGCGATCGCCGAGGGTGAACGTCAGCTCGTTGTTCAGGTCGTCGAGCTCGGCGGCGATCCTGCTCCGGGAATCCCTGGTCAGTTGATCCAGCGACATCCCGATCACCGCTTCGCAGCCGGCCGGTGAGGTGCCGAGCAGGTTCGCGATCGCCTGCACGGCAGACCCGCGGTCGTCGGAGTCCACGATCACGTCGAGTACCTCGTGGCGACGTTCCATGGCTTTGAGCAGGGCGTCGGTGATCTCCCGACGGGAGACGGCGCGGTCGACAGCGGTCATGCCAGTCAGCCTAGACCGAAGACGACGGTGCCGCTGCGCTGTTATTCGGGCAGCCGCAGCTCGGGCTTTTCGACCTCTTCGATGTTGACGTCTTTGAACGTGACCACCCGTACCTGCTTGACGAACCGCGCTGGACGGTACATGTCCCACACCCACGCGTCAGCGAGCCGCAGCTCGAAATACACCTCGCCGTCGGCGTTGCGCGGCACCATCTCCACACTGTTGGCCAGGTAGAACCGCCGCTCGGTTTCCACGACGTAACTGAACTGCCCCACGATGTCCTTGTATTCGCGGTACAGCGAGAGTTCCATCTCGGTTTCGTACTTCTCGAGATCCTCGGCACTCATCTGCTCAGTTGTCCTTCTGCTCGGTTCGTCACCATTGTCCCTGTCGCCGCCGCGGCCGGCACCGCCACGCTGCGCACGTTGATGAACGAGTAGCGGTGCTGGCTGCACGGCCCCAGTGCCGCCAGCGCCGCGGTGTGCGCGGCGGTGGAGTAACCCTTGTGCTCGGCGAAGCCGTACCCGGGGTCGTCCAGCGCCGCCATGTACCGGTCCCGGGTGACCTTGGCCAGCACGCTCGCCGCGGCGATGCAGGCCGCCGCGCCGTCACCGCCGATCACCGGAAGCGACGGCATCGGCAGGCCCGGCACCCGGAATCCGTCGCACAGCACGTAACCGGGCCGCAGCGCCAGCCCCGCCACCGCGCGCCGCATGCCTTCGATGTTGGCCGCGTGCACCCCGCGCACGTCGACGTCGGCCGGCGAGATGAACACCACGTGGTAGGCCAGCGCATGCCGGCGAATCACCGGAAACAGCTGTTCACGAGCGTTGGCGGTGAGCTTCTTGGAGTCGTCGAGCGCCGCCAGCGCGGCGGGACGGCCCGGGCCGAGCACACAGGCGGCCACCACCAGCGGTCCGGCGCAGGCGCCCCGGCCCACCTCGTCGACCCCGGCCACCGGGCCCAGCCCACTGCGGTAGAGCGCCGACTCCAAGGTGCGCAGGCCCGGTGAGCGGCGGATCACCGGGCGCGGCGGCCAGGCCCGGGTCATCGCCTAAGGCCCCTGCTGCGGGTTGATCGCTTTCACCGGCCCCCACCGCGACGGCGGCCAGGCGATGAACCGGGTCTTGCCGATGACATTGCCCACGGGCACGGTGCCGGCGTCGAGGTTGTCGCCGGTGCACAGGATCCGGTGCTGCAGATCGGGCTGGATCGCCACGGTGTCGCAGTGCGCACGGGAATCCGACGAGTGGGTGCGGTTGTCGCCCATCACCCACAACCGGCCTTCCGGCACGGTCACCGGTCCGAACTCGTTGCCCAGGCAGGGATAGACCATCGGGTCGACCATCAGCGTGGCCGGATTCAGGTACGGCTCGTCGAGCACCTTGCCGTCGACGGTCAGGCCGGTGTCGTTGCGACACTGCACGGTCTGGCCGCCCACGGCGATGACCCGTTTGACCAGATCGTTCTCGTCGGGCGGGACGAACCCGATGAAGGACAGGGCGTTCTGCACCCAGCGCACGGCGGCGTTGTCCGACCGGATCGACTTGTAGCCGACGTTCCACGACGGCGGGCCGCGGAAGACGATGACGTCCCCGGGACGCGGGGAGGTGAACCGGTAGGTGACCTTGTCGACCATGATCCGGTCACCGACGCAGCCGTGGCAGCCGTGCAGCGTCGGTTCCATCGACTCCGACGGGATCAGGTACGGCCGCGCCACGAACGTCAGCACCAGGTAGTAGAGCACCAGTGCGATCGCCACCAGCACGACCGACTCGCGCAGCGTGCTGTGCTTGCGGTCCTCGGGGGCGGGCGTCTCCGACGCGGCGGCCTCGGGCTGGTCGGCTTCGGGCTGGTCGGCCTCGGCAGAGTTCTCGGGTGACGAGCCCGTGGTTTCGGTCACGAGATCAGGGTAGTGACCGCGTCAGCAGCACCGAAGACCGACCGGAGGAAGCCCGGCGCGTCAGCGCTTCTCCTTGATCTTCGCCTTCTTGCCGCGCAGTTCGCGCAGGTAGTACAGCTTGGCCCGGCGGACGTCACCGCGGACCACGACGTCGATGTGGTCGACGTTGGGCGAGTGCACCGGGAAGGTCCGCTCCACGCCGACGCCGTAGCTCTCCTTGCGGACGGTGAACGTCTCGCGGACGCCGCCCCCCTGCCGGCGGATGACCACGCCCTTGAACACCTGGATGCGCTCCTTGGTGCCCTCGATCACCTTGACGTGCACGTTGACCGTGTCGCCGGGGGCGAAGGCGGGGATGTCGTCGCGCAGCGACGCCTTGTCGACGATGTCCAGCGTGTTCATTGCGGAAACACTTCCTAGCGGGTCGCGGCTGCCGACCGGGCCGCACGCGGGGGCGCGTGCAGACGGTAACCGAGCCGATGGGTTCGGGCATATTGTCGCATCGTGCGGTGCCCGAGACGCCGGGCCCCCCGCTGCAGAATCAACTGCCGGGCGACAACTGCTCAATTGTGCCAGACGCGGCGCAACCAGTGAAATCGCGCAAATCGCCGCTGGTCGTACCGCCGGAACCGCCCGCAGCGTGATAAGTCTGATGGAGAGGCGGACTGCGCGGTCCCGGCGTGCACGCGGTAATCTATCCGGCGGGCCGATGGCAGCAAGCGTGGCGAGCCCGTAGATGTCGGTTACGCGACTGATACCTGTTGAGGAGGCCTACCAGCCGTGCGGCCATCGATGCTCCTGCTGACCATCGTGATGGTGATCTCGACGGTGGTGTTCGGTTGCGACGAGAAGGTCTACGGCGCCTCCGCCCCCCGTCCCCCGCAGTACCGGGCGCCCGAGGTGGCACCGGTGGCCACCGCGATCGAAGCCCCCCGGGCACCCGCTATTCCGCCGGTCGCCGTGGTAGACGGATTGGCCGCACGCATGCAGGACGCCACCGAGGAAGCGGCCAAGGCCGGCGCCACCATCTCGGTGGCCGTGCTGGACCGGATCTCGCACCAATTGGTCACCAACGGCAACACCCGGCCCATTGCCACCGCCTCGGTGGCCAAGCTGTTCATCGCCGACGACCTGTTGGTCCACCAGCCAGAGGCGGCATTGTCCGCCGATGACCAGGCCGCCCTGGACGTCATGTTGCGGTCCTCCGATGACGGGGCCGCCGAGACGTTCTGGAACCTGCACGGCGGTAATGCGATCGTCACCCGGGTGGCGAGCCGCTACGGGCTGGCCGGCACCTCGCCGCCGTCCAACGGCGCCTGGTGGAACACGATCAGCACCGCACCGGACCTGGCGCGCTACTACGACATGCTGCTCAACGGTTCCGGTGGCCTGCCGGCGGACCGGGCCAACATGATCGTCAACGACCTGGCGCAGTCCACCCCGACCGGAATCGACGGCTACCCGCAGCGGTTCGGGATTCCGGAGGGTCTGTTCAACGAGCCGGTGGCCGTCAAGCAGGGCTGGATGTGCTGCATCGGCAACAACTGGATGCACCTGTCGACCGGCGTGGTCGGCGCTGACCGTCGCTACGTGGTGGTGATCGAGTCACTGCAGCCCAGCGACGACGCCACCGCGCGCGCCACGATCACCCAGGCCGTCAAGACGATCTTCCCCGGCGGCCGGATCTAGCGGACTTCGTCCCCGCCGAGTAGGTCCGGGCGGCGTTCTTTGGTGCGCTGCAACGCCGCCTCATGCCGCCAGGCGTAGATGCGCGCGTGGTCGCCCGAGAGCAGCACCTCCGGGACGTCGAGTCCGCGCCAACTCGGCGGCCGGGTGTAGCTCGGTCCCTCCAGCAGTCCATCGCGATCCGGGGAATGCGAATCATCCTGACGTGACACCGGATTGCCCAAAACCCCGGGCATCAGCCGCAGCACCGCTTCGAGCATCACCAGTACCGCGGACTCACCGCCGGCCAGCACGTAATCGCCGATCGAGACTTCTTCGACCCGCATCCGCCGGGCGGCGTCGTCAGCGACCCGCTGGTCGATGCCCTCATAGCGGCCGCAGGCGAACACCAGGTGCTGCTCGTGGCTCCACCGCTCGGCGGAGGCCTGGTCGAACAGTGCACCCGCGGGAGTGGGAATGACCAGAAGTGTTTGCTCCGAACAGATTTCGTCGAGAGCTTCGCCCCACACCGGCGCCCTCATCACCATCCCCGGACCGCCGCCGTACGGGGTGTCGTCGACCGAGCGGTGTACATCGTGGGTCCAGCGCCGCAGATCGTGAACCCCCAACTCGACCAGCCCCGACTCGATCGCCCTGCCCGGCAACGATTGCCGGATCGGGTCCAGGTAGTCCGGGAAGATGGTGACGACGTCGACCCTCACGGTGACAGATCCAACAGCCCGTCGGGCGGGTCGATGCACACCAGCTGCTCGGCCAGCGACACCGAGGTGACGATCGCGGACACGAACGGCACCAGCAGTTCACCGCCGCCGGTACGCCGGACCGACAGCAGCTCGCCGGCCCCGGTGTGCAGCACCTCGGTCACCGTGCCGAGGTCCTCCCCCGCCTCGGTGCGCACCCGCAGCCCTTCCAGCTGGTGGTCGTAGTAGGTGTCGTCCTCATCGATCGGCGGCAGATCTGCCGAGTCGATCACCAGCAGACTGCCGCGCAAGGCGTCGGCCGCATCCCGGTCCGATACCCCGGCCAGGCGCACCAACAGCCGGGCACCATGCGGGCGCGCGGATTCCACGATGAAATCGCGCTGCCGCTCACCGCGCTTTTGAGCGTGCAGTGTCGCACCCGGGGCGAACCGGAGTTCGGGGTCGTCAGTGCGGACGTCGACGACGACCTCGCCGGTGATGCCGTGGGCCTTGACCACCCGCCCGACCGTCAGCTCCATGAGCCGGCCGGCTAGCGGTCGGTGTCGACCACGTCCACGCGAATGCCGCGTCCACCGATACCGGCAACGAGGGTGCGCAACGCGGTGGCGGTGCGACCGCCACGACCGATCACCTTGCCGAGATCGTCGGGGTGCACATGCACCTCGACGGTGCGGCCGCGCCGGTTGGTCACCATGTCGACCCGGACGTCGTCGGGGTTGTCGACGATGCCGCGCACCAAGTGCTCGACGGCATCTGCCACCACTGCACTCACGGTCGCGCTCAGCTCTCGGCGGCCGGCTCGGCGGCCTCAGCAGCGGGGGTCTCGGCCGCGGCCTCTTCCGCCGGGGCCTCAGCCTTGGTGTCGTCCTTGGCTTCGTCCTTAGCCTCGTCCTTGGCCTTCTTGGCGGGCGCCTTCTTCTTCTTGGCCGTGGTGGCCTCGGTGGTCGGGCCGCCCTCGGCCTCGGCCAGCGCGGCGTTGAACAGCTCCAGCTTGCTCGGCTTGGCCGGCTTGACCTTCAGCTTGCCCTCGGCGCCGGGCAGGCCCTTGAACTTCTGCCAGTCGCCGGTGATCTTCAGCAGCTTGAGCACCGGCTCGGTGGGCTGAGCCCCGACCGACAGCCAGTACTGGGCGCGCTCCGAGTTGATCTCGATCAGGCTCGGCTCTTCCTTGGGGTGGTAGCGGCCGATGACCTCGATGGAGCGGCCGTCCCGGCGGGTGCGCGCGTCGGCGACCGCGATGCGGTACTGCGGATTGCGGATCTTGCCGAGCCGGGTCAGCTTGATTTTGACAGCCATGAATCACTCCTGGGTAGCACGCTGCAATTCAGCGATACAGGCGGACTTGCCCGCATCCGGTTTTGCCTCGCGTGTTGTGCCGCGACACCGCACGCCCTCAACGGGCACGGTCGCACGGCGGACCGCCGCCTATTGTGCCAGAACCGGCCCGCCAGGCAGAAATCGCCTCAGGGCAGCTTCTCGAAGCACTTGGTCTCGACGCGCCGCGTCATCCGCCAGCCGTCGGCGGTCCGGACGAACGCGTCGTCGTACCACAGACCCAGCAGCATGGTCGCCGGCTTGTCACCGCCGAACACCATCGGGTTGAAGCAGAAGGTGCGTGCGGTCGCGGTGTCCCCATCCACCCGGATCGACGGCAGGCCCAGCATGTGGGCGTAGCCGGCGAAGTTGGGCAGCACCTCCGCCAGCCACACCTTCACCTGCGGGTAGTGCCCTTCGATGCCGCCCATGGCGCGGTAGTCGATGTAGGCGTCATCGGTGAAGACCGCGTCGAGGTCATCGAAGTTGCGGGTATCGATGGCGGTGGAGTAGTCGACGAGCAGCTGCTGGATCTGCCACCGATCCGAGATTTCGGCCTGGCTCAACATTCCTCGATTGAACACTGCGGTGATAGCGGGCGGTAAGGTAACCGGCCATGCGGAAACTTCTGGCCGCAATCGCGGCTGTACTTGCCGTGCTCGCCACCACCGCGGTAACCGCGTCCGCGGATGTCGCCCAGCCCCTCGGCTCGGCACCGATTCCGGCCGGTCCCGCCCCGAACTGGCTCATCGCCGACCTGGACTCCGGGCAGGTGCTCGCCGAGCAGAACGGGTACGCCGCCACCCCACCGGCCAGCACGATCAAGGTGCTGCTTGCCCTGGTGGTGCTCGATGAACTGAACCTCGACGACACCGTGATCGCCAGCCCGGCCGACACCGCGGTGGAGTGCAACTGCGTCGGGATCAAGCCCGGCCGCAGTTACACCGCGCGCCAGCTGTTGGAGGGCCTGCTGCTGGTGTCGGGCAACGACGCCGCCAATGCGCTCGCGGACATGCTCGGCGGGCCGGAGGCGGCCGTGGCGAAGATGAACGCCAAGGCGGCCGCGGTCGGCGCGACCAACACGCACGCCAGCACGCCGTCCGGACTGGACGGCCCCGGCGGCCCGGGTGCGACCACCCCGCACGATTTGGCCGTGATCTTCCGGGCGGCGATGGCCAATCCGGTGTTCGCGCAGATCACCGCGCAGCCGGCGGCGATGTTCCCCACCGAGTCCGGCGAGCGCCCGATCGTCAACATGAACGAGCTGTTGCACCGCTACCCGGGCGCGATCGGCGGCAAGACCGGGTTCACCGACGCCGCCCGCAAGACCTACGTCGGCGCGGCGGACCGTGACGGCCGTCGGCTGGTGGTCGCGATGATGTATGGGCTGATCCACGAGGGTGGCCCGACCTACTGGGATCAGGCCGGCGCCCTGCTGGATTGGGGTTTCGCGCAGGGCCCGATGTCGGGAGTCGGCAGCCTGTAGGACCCGGCCGTCCCCGGCGCGAGCAGACGCAGAATCGCCTAAATCCCCGGGCCGCAGTGCGAGTCTGTGTCTGCTGGGCGGTGAAGCGGTCAGTACACCCGGCCGCGCAGCATCACCAGGTCTGGGCTCCGCAGTACCTCGGGCCCGGTACGCGGATCCTCGGCGAAGCACAGCAGATCGGCCGACGCGCCGTGCTCCAGCCCCTGCGCGCCCAACCAGCGCCGGGCAGCCCAGCAGGCCGCTCCGAGCGCCTCGGTGGCGCTGAGCCCGACACCGGTCAAGGCGTGCACCTCGTCGGCGATCCGGCCGTGGGCGATCATGCCGCCGGCGTCGGTGCCCGCGTAGATCGGTACCCCGGCTTCCCGGACGGCGCCGATGCGCGACCGGCAGCTGGCGTGCAGCGCCCGCATGTGCGCGGCATACGTGGGGTACTTGGCCGCCGAATCGGCGATGCCGGGGAAGTTTTCGATGTTGATCAGTGTCGGCACCAGCGCGGTGCCGTGGGCCAGCATCAGCGCGATGATGTCGTCGGTGATACCGGTGCCGTGCTCGATGCAGTCGATGCCGGCGTTGATCAAGCCGGGCAGCGCGTCCTCGCCGAAGACGTGCGCGGTGACCCGGGCGCCGTTGGCGTGGGCAGCCTCGATGGCCGCGGCGAACACGTCATCGGACCACAGCGGTGCGAGGTCCCCGACCCCCCGGTCGATCCAGTCCCCCACCAGTTTCACCCAGCCGTCACCGCGGCGCGCTTGGGCCGCAACAGCTTCCGGCAGCTGGGATTCGTCGTCGATGTTCAGGCCCAGCCCGGGGATGTAGCGCTTGGGGCTGGCCAGGTGCTGTCCGGCGCGGATGATGCGCGGCAGGTCGTCGCGGTCATCGAAGTCGCGGGTGTCGATCGGCGAGCCGGCATCGCGGATCAGCAGCACCCCGGCACGACGCTCGGTCTCGGCCTGGCGCAACGCCTCGGCGGCGTCGACCGGGCCGCCGGGGCCGATCCCGACATGGCAGTGCGCGTCGACCAGGCCGGGAATGATCCAGCCGTCGGTGAACACCGTCTGCGCGCCGGCGACCGCCTCGACACTGATCCGGCCGTCGACGATCCAGTACTCCACCGGAGTCTCATCGGGCAGCCCGCGGCCGGCGACGTGAAGCGCCAATTTACTTCCGGCCCGGGAAGTTCAGCTTGGACAGGTCGAAATCCGCCAGCCCCGGGGGCAGCTCGTTGAGGCCTTCGGGCATCTGCGACAGATCCGGGAAGCCGGCCGGCATCCCGGGGCCGAAAAGACCCCGTGCCTTCGGTGGAGTCGGGCCGCGCTTCTTGCCGCCCTTCTTCTTGCCGCCCTTCGCTTTACGGGTGGCGCTCTTGCGGCCCATCCCGGGCAGGCCCATGCCACCCATCATCGACGACATCATCTTGCGGGCCTCGAAGAACCGGTCGACGAGCTGGTTGACCTCCGAGACGCTCACCCCCGAGCCGTTGGCGATGCGCAGCCGGCGCGAGGCGTTGATGATCTTCGGGTCGGCCCGCTCGGCCGGCGTCATGCCGCGGATGATGGCCTGCAACCGGTCGAGGTGGCTGTCGTCGACGGCGGCCAGCGCGTCCTTCATCTGGCCCGCACCCGGCAGCATGCCCAGCAGGTTGCCGATCGGGCCCATCTTGCGGATCGCCAGCATCTGCTCGAGGAAGTCCTCCAGGGTGAGCTCGCCGGTGCCGATCTTGGCGGCGGCCTCCTCGGCCTTCTGGGCGTCGAACACCTGCTCGGCCTGCTCGATCAGGCTCAGCACGTCGCCCATGCCCAGGATGCGGCTGGCCATCCGGTCGGGGTGGAAGACGTCGAAGTCCTCCAGCTTCTCGCCGGTGGAGGCGAACAGGATCGGGGCGCCGGTGACTTCACGCACCGACAGCGCCGCACCACCGCGGGCGTCGCCGTCGAGCTTGGTCAGCACCACACCGGTGAAACCGACACCCTCGCGGAAGGCGTCGGCGGTGGTGACCGCGTCCTGTCCGATCATCGCGTCCAGCACGAACAGCACCTCATCGGGCTGGACGGCGTCGCGGATGGCGGCGGCCTGGGCCATCATCTCCTCGTCGATGCCGAGGCGGCCGGCGGTGTCGACGACGACGACGTCGAAGTGTTTGGCCTTGGCTTCGGCCAGGCCCGCGGCGGCGACAGCGACCGGGTCGCCGGCGCTGATCTGGGCCTCGTGCGCCTCCGCGGAGGTCCCGGGATGCGGCGCGAACACGGTGACCCCGGCGCGTTCGCCGACGACCTGCAACTGATTGACCGCGCCCGGGCGCTGCAGATCGCAGGCCACCAGCAGCGGTGTGTGGCCCTGACCGCGCAGCCAGGCGGCCAGTTTTCCGGCCAGTGTGGTCTTACCGGCGCCCTGCAGACCGGCCAGCATGATGACCGTCGGCGGGGTCTTGGCGAACGCGAGTGTGCGCGTCTGCCCGCCGAGGATCCCGATGAGCTCCTCGTTGACGATCTTGACGACCTGCTGGGCAGGGTTGAGCGCACCGGAGACCTCGGCGCCCTTGGCGCGGTCCTTGATTCGGCCGATGAACTCCCGGACCACCGGCAGCGACACGTCGGCTTCCAGCAGCGCCAGCCGGATCTCTCGGGCGGTGGCGTCGATGTCGGCGTCGGTGAGACGGCCCTTGCTGCGCAGGCCCTGCAGGGCAGAGGTCAACCGGTCGGAGAGCGATTCAAACACGCAGCCAGCCTATATGTCCCATCACTACCGGGTAGGCGAAGGCGGCCCCGGGCAGACCGCCCCCGGGCTTGGCGGCCTCTCCGCAGATATCGAGGGCGTCCGAATTGTAACCGCGGGGTTAGATAAATTGCACAGTTAATGTAGAGATTCCGTCCCGTTAATCAACGGTTTCAGACCTTTCACCAGCCGTCGTTCTCCGTTAAGAAATCGCACCTGGTCGCTAATTGACTGTTACCGAACGCTTTGGCTCCTCCCATTCTGTAATGCTTCACCACATCGACCAGCCAACCCCATCGGAACATTGAATTCCCGATCCGATTCCCTCCGAGGAGGACACATGTCATTTGTGAAAACGCTCCCCGAAGCAATGACCGCCGCCGCGGGCCAACTCGCGGGCATCGGTGAAGCGCTGGCCACCGAGAGCGCCGCGGCACTGACCCCCACCACGGTGATCGCCCCAGCCGGTAGCGACCCGGTATCCCAACTGCAGGCGGCCCTGTTCGCGACCTACGGCAATCTGTACCAGTCGATCAGCGACCAGGCGGCCGCCGTTCACCAGCAGCTTGTGCAGGTGCTGGGGCAGAACGCCGTCGCCTACTCCACCGCCGAGCAGACCAACCAGGCCACGGCGTCGCTCGACGCCGCGATCCAAGGTTTCTTGACCGATTTCCTCGGCGTCCCGACCGAAGGCAGCTCTTCGCTGCTGTCCGGCAACCTCGCCAACATCGGCAACATCGGCATGGGTAACTGGGTCTCCGCCGGTTCGGCACTGCTCGGCCTGGCCGGTGGCGGTCTTCTCGACTTTCCCGAAGAAGCCGCCGAGCTGGGGGGCTTGGCCTCCGCGGAGACCGGCGAGATGGCTGCCGGTCTCGGCGGCGGAACGGTGCTGGCGGGGGCCGTCGGCCCGGCGGCGGGCGCGGCGCCGGTGGCGGCCGGTGTGGGCCAGGCATCGTCCGTCGGCAAGCTGTCGGTGCCGCCCGGGTGGGCCGGCGCGGGCTTGGCGACCGACACCGCCCCCGCCAGGCTGGCCTCCACGGGCTGGACCGCTTCACATGCCGCCCCGGCCGCCGCCTTTGTGCCCGCCGGAATGCCCGCGATGGCCGCGGCAGCGCGCGGTGCCAGCGGTTTCGGGGCGCCGCGCTACGGCGCCAAACCGACCGTGATGCCCAAGCCGGCGGTCGTCTAGCGGCCGGCACCGGAACCGGAATGTGAAACATCGGCTCAGACGAAAGCGGGGTTAGGGATATGTCGGTTGATTTCGGAGCTTTGCCCCCGGAGATCATCTCCGCGTGGATGTACACCGGAGCCGGTTCCGGGCCGTTGATCTCGGCCGCGTCGGCCTGGAGCAGCTTGGCCATCGAGTTGGAAGCCGCGGAGGCCTCCGCTCAGTCCGTGCTCGCCGAGCTCTGCGGCGAACAGTGGACCGGGCCGGCGTCGGCGGCGATGGCCACCGCCGTGGCGCCGTACCTGGCCTGGCTGCACACCACCGCGGCAGCCGCTCAACACGCCGGTACGCAGGCGATGGCCTCGGCGGCCGCATTCGAGTCGGCTCGCGCGGCGACGGTTCCGCCGCCGGTGATCGCTGCCAACCGGGCCCAGTTGGCGGCCCTTGTCGCGACCAATTTCCTGGGGCAGAACACCCCGGCGATCCTGGCCACCGAAGCTCACTACATGGCGATGTGGGTGCAGGACGCCCTGGCCATGTTCGGCTACAGCGGCGCGTCGGCAAGCGCGGCGGCGTTGTCCCCGATGACTCCGGCACCGCAGCCCACCAACCCGGTCGGGGCCGCTGTCGCCAGTGCCGGCTCCGCCGAGGGGCTCCAGCAGGGGCTGACCCAGGTGATGACCACCCTGCACGGGGCGCTGGCCTCGATCGCCTCACCGCTCACGGCGTCATCGTCGTCGGCGACGACACTCGTCGACGCGTTCGACCTGTTTCTGGGCACCCCGTTGTTCGCGAACATCATCAACGGCGGCGTGAACACGTCGGCGTGGTTCGTGTGCACCGCGATCCCGACCGCGCTGTCGCTGGGGCACACCCTGGCCCTGGCGGGCCCGGCCACCCTGGCATCGGAGGTCGCCGGCGCCGAAGGTATCGCGGGCGGGTTCGCCCCAGCGGTACTGGCCGGAGCGGCGCAACCAGCGGGCGGGGTACCGCTGCGCGCTGCGCCGGTGCTGGGGGGACTGGGTCAGGCGTCCACGATCGGCGGGCTGTCGGTGCCGGCCAGCTGGTCGACGGCCGGCGCCGCGGCGAGCACCGGGGCGCTTACCGGCACGGGCTGGACCGCGGCCGCCGACGAGGGCGGCGCATCCATGCACCCGGTGCCGGCCGGGATGGGATCGGTGGGCTCGTCCGGGCGCAGCACGGGGTTGCCGCGCTACGGCGTCAAACCGACAGTGATGCCTAAGCAGGTGTTCGTGTGAAGGCTGCCGGCGCGACGCCGTGCTCGCCGGTCACCACGGGCACATCGCCGCCCAACTGGGGCTCGGGTGTGCGTGCCGGCGGCCGCCGCCGGTCCCCCGGACAGGTGCGGTAGCGGATGCAGCCACAGTTGAGGCCGATGATGCAGGCCTCGGAACCGACAGGAGCTGCGCTCGGTGACGCCACCACATTGGCGGGGGTGATCGCCCCGATCACGCCCGCGGGCAGGGCACCGGTACCGCTAAGTCCGACCGCAAAGGCGATACCGGCACCGCCGAACAACGCGGGCAACATCCTGCCGAAGTGTTTCATCACAATCCTGGCGTTTCGTCCGTGTTTCGTTCTCCGCACAGACTACGCCCTATTCCTGCGGTTCTCTCTTTTCCAGCAGCCCGTCGACCCGGGTCGCAGCGGTTCAGCTCGCCCCCGATCGGCGCGCCACCGCGCGGCGCGGATGTCGCGGTGTCGTCACAAACAGCGTTGACCAGGGCACCGACGCGACCGACGGCTCGCCGGCGGGCCGACGCCGCTGCGCAGAAATGTTGACCGGCGTTCCAGAATTCACATCGGTCTGTGCGCTGACGGGCGGGTGGCGATGTCGGGAAAATGCGGCCGAGGGAAACTGCGGAATCAGCCGCGGGTGACAAGCACCCTGATTTTGTGGAATGGGCTGCACATAACACACCAGAAAAAAGCAGATCGGGCCGCCCGATTCGGCAACAAATATAGCTCGCGACACGACGTATTGACGGCGGCCGCCCGCCAATTCACCGATCGGTCCCTAATGGAGGCGATTTCGCCTGAGAAAAAATGTATTCACCGCCGAAGTCACACCCCGCCTGCGGTGAGTACGGCGTCGACGTGACGGCTGACCGTGCTCGCCGCATCCGAGAGCCTGTGCGCCAGGTCGCAGCTGTCCTGAAATCGCAGGGCAACACTGATGGCCTCGGCGTCCTGGACCATCAGCACGTCGTGGCCGCGGCCCGAGTTGCGGTGAATCTCGGTGCGGACATCCAGCAGCGTGCGGTGGGCACCGCGCAACGTCTCCTCCCCGTCGCCCGGTCCACGGGCGGTGACGCCGTCGGCGAGCCGTCCGAGGGACAAGGCGGCGAGCAGTTGAACATCTCTGAGGCCGCCGCGCCCGCTTTTCACGTCGGGCTCGACGGAATGCGCGATCTCGCCGCAACGCTGCCAGCGCGTCCGGGCCGTTTCGAGAAGCTCGGCGTAGCGAGAACGAATACCGTCCCGCCACTGGCGCCGCACCCCGTCGCGGATGTGAACCGACAGCCGCTCGTCCCCAACGATGTGGCGAGCGTCCAGCAACCCCAGGTCGACGCGAATGTCCGACGCGGCGGCCTCGAGGGCTTCGGCCACGGTGCGCACGCTGTGGTCGAGACGAACGTTGGCGTCCCACAGCGGGTACCACAACAACTCCGCGACCCGCGCGACGGCCTCGACCGGCTTATCGTCGTGCAGCAGCAACAGGTCCAAGTCCGAGCATGGCAGGAACTCGTCCCGGCCCAGCGAACCGGTCGCGACGATCGCAAAGCCACTGGCGGCGGCCACACCGATCTCGGCGGCCTTGGCCACCAGCCACGCTTCGTGCAGCCGCCGCCACGCTTCACGTAGGGCAGCCGAATCCAGCTGATCGGGTGTACACGAGCGGAGCTCAGTCCGAGCACGGGCTAAAGCGATT
This sequence comes from Mycolicibacter kumamotonensis, assembly GCF_002086285.1. Classification (GTDB taxonomy): domain Bacteria; phylum Actinomycetota; class Actinomycetes; order Mycobacteriales; family Mycobacteriaceae; genus Mycobacterium; species Mycobacterium kumamotonense. The sequence goes on from NZ_MVHU01000016.1 coordinate 70,261, forward strand.
GCCGTGCAGTCAGTTCCGTATGTTTGTGGGACCGGATCCGCGCTGGAGGACATCGTCGAAGCCCACCGTGGATCAACCCGTACGGGGTGTCATAGCGCATCGGGTCCGCGTTCCCCGGTGCGCACCCGCATCACGGTCTCAACCGGGGTGACCCACACCTTGCCGTCGCCGATCCTGCCGGTTCGTGCCGCTCGCGCGATGATGTCGACGATCTTGTCCGCCGCGAAGTCGTCGACCAGCACCTCGATGCGTACCTTGGACACGAAGTCGACCGAGTATTCCGCCCCCCGATAGACCTCGGTATGCCCCTTCTGGCGCCCGTAACCCTGAACCTCACTGACCGTCATCCCCAGGACTCCGGCCTGCTCCAATCCGGTCTTGACGGCCTCCAGCGTGAACGGTTTCACGATCGCGGTGATCAGCTTCATGCCTGCCCCTTGTCTCTTCGGCGAAGTGTGCGGGTACCGGACTGCCGGCGACGGCGAAGTCGTAGCCGCCTTCGGCGTGTTGGGCTTCGTCGATGCCGGCGGCCTCATCCTCGGGGCCGAGCCGCAGTCCGATGGTGTATTTGATCGCCAGGGCGATCACCGCGGTTCCGACGGCCGAGTAGGCGGCGACGCTGAGCGCGCCGATCGTCTGACACCACAGCTGATGCCCACCGCCGCCGTAGAACAGCCCGGGTGATACCCCGGATACTCCGGCGATGGCCGCGGTCTCCGGCGCCGCCAAGAAGCCCACAAGCAGGGTGCCGACGAGTCCGCCGACCAGGTGCACCCCGACGACATCGAGTGAATCATCAAACCCGAAACGGTATTTCAACCCGACTGCCAGCGCACAGGCCACACCGGCCACGGCGCCGACGGTCAGCGCTCCGACGATATTGACCGCCGCGCATGCCGGGGTGATCGCCACCAGTCCGGCCACGATTCCCGATGCCGCACCCAGCGAGGTGGCGTGACCGTCCCGGATCCGTTCGGCGAGCAGCCAGCCGAGCATCGCCGCGGCGGCCGCGACCGTGGTGGTGATGAAGGTCGAGCCGGCAACTCCGTTGGCGCTGACCGCCGATCCGGCGTTGAATCCGTACCAGCCGAACCAGAGTAAGGCGGCGCCGAGCATCACCAACGGCAGATTGTGCGGTCGCATCGCCCCGGGCCAGCCGTGGCGTCTGCCCAGGATGATCGCCAACACCAACGCAGCGGTGCCCGCGTTGATGTGGACAGCGGTGCCGCCCGCGAAGTCGATGGCATGCAGCTTGTTGGCGATCCAGCCGCCGTGGGCCGCGGTGGTCTCGTCGAAGGCGAAAACCCAGTGGGCGACCGGGAAATACACGATGCTCACCCACAGCGCGGCGAACAGCAACCAGCTGCCGAACCTCATCCGGTCGGCGACCGCTCCGGAGATCAACGCGACCGTGATGATGGCGAACATCAGCTGGAACGCCACGAAGACGACGAGCGGTACCGTGCCGACCACCGGAATCTCCACGGCCGGTGCGCCGCTGCCCGGATCGGCGGCGATCGCGTCGACCCCGATGAGGCCCTTCAGTCCCCAATAATCGGTCGGGTTGCCCGCCACGTTGCCGACATCATCGCCGAAGGCCAGCGAAAAGCCGTAGAGCGCCCACAGCACCGTCACCACACCCATGGCGCTGACGCTCATCATTATCATGTTCAGTACACTTTTGGCGCGGACCATGCCGCCGTAGAAGAAGGCCAGACCCGGTGTCATCAACAGCACGAGGGTGGCACTGATCAGCATCCAGGCGGTATCGCCGGTATCCGGCACCCCCATGATCGGAAAACGGTCCAAGTCCAGACCTCCTTGCCGAGACAGCTCACCGAAAAACATTGACCACGCTGTACACACAATGCGCAGTGGATGTTTCGGCTCCAACGCCGCACCGTTGCGTACATGTCACAACCTGCTCACACCGCAACGCGGCGGTGCAGACGGCGGCGCTACCCCGCTGCGGTCTGATTCACCGCGACAAGTGCTTGAGCGCCAGTCGCGCGGCGTTGGCCCCGCACATGCCGTGCGCCCCCGGCCCCGGCGGGGTGGCAGCCGAGCAGATGTAGGTGCCGGGAATTCCGGTGCTGTACGGCGAGAGCGTGATGCGCGGCCCAAAAGTCAACTGGCGGATATCCTTTGCACCGGTCATGATGTCGCCACCCACGAAATTGGGGTTGTAGACCGACATCTCGCTGGTGCTACGCACGGTGAAGCCGACGATGCGGTCGCGGAAGCCCGGCGCGAACCGCTCGATCTGGGCGATGATCGCGGCGGTGGCGTCGCCGGTGTAGCCGTTGGGCACATGGGCGTAGGTCCACACCGGGTGCACATTGCCGACGGACCGTTGCGGGTCGGCCAGATACTGCTGACCCACCAGGACGAACGGCCGCTCGGGCATCCGCCCGGCGTGAACGTCGCGTTCGGTGGCGGCCAGCTCGCGGTGCGTGCCGGCCACATGCACGGTGCCGGCCAGCCGGGCCTCGGCGTTGGTCCACGGCACACCGTCCTCGACGGCGAAGTCGACTTTGAAAGCACCCGGCCCCCGCCGAAACCGGCGGTAGGCCCGCGCCACCCGGTGTGGCAACCGGTCGCCGAGGATCCGTGCGACGGACTCCGGCGCCAGGTCGAACAGCGTCACGTCGGCGGGCGGCAGCTGTGATTCGGACTCCACCCGGACTCCGGTCTCAATGGTGCCGCCCAGATCGGTCAGCGCGGCCGCCATCGCAGTGGCGATCGCCTGTGATCCCCCGGCGGCGACCCCCCAGCCGTGCCGGTGCCCCGCGGTGAGGATGCCCAGCCCGATCGCCGACGTCATCGGATGGTGCAGCGGCCGAAACGCGTGCGCGGCCACGCCGATGAACAGCGCGCGCGCCTGCGCGGTGGCGAACCACCGGGCTAGCGCCGAGGCGGGCAGCGTCGTCGGGGCGCCGAACCGGGCCAGGGTCAGCGGATGCTGCGGCAGCCGCAGCAACGGGCCCATGATGTCGGTGTTGAGCGCGTCGAACTGGGCGACCGGACGGCCGAAGAGTCGTCGCCAGCGGCCGCCGTCGCGGCCCAGGCCGACCGCGGTCTGCTCTACCGACTGGTGCAGCACTCCGGCGCTGCCGTCGTCGAGCGGATGCGCGCAGTCGACCTGCGGCCAGCGCCACTGCAAGCCGTAGCGGTCCGTATCGAGGCCGGATAGGAACGGTGAGCCGATCGCCATCGGGTGGATGGCCGAGCAGTCGTCGTGCACCAGGCCCGGCAGGATCGCCTCGCTGCTGCGGGTACCGCCACCGACCTCATCGGCGGCCTCGAGCACCGTGACGTCGACCCCGTGCTGGGCAAGGGTCACGGCGGCGGCGAGCCCATTGGGCCCACCGCCGACCACGATCGCTGTGCTCACGCCGACACCTCCTCGTCGGCCGGCATCATACGGCGGCGCTAGGCAGGATTGCCCGGTGCGCCGCCGGCACCGCCGGCGCCGCCCGTTCCGCCGTCATTGGGTTCACCGGGCTGGCCCGCGCCGCCGGGTGCGCCGTCGGTGGCTCCGCCGTTGCCGCCGTGCCCGCCGTCGCCCCCGGCGCCGATGAAGCCGTTGCCACCGGCCCCTCCGGCAGCACCGGCACCGCCGGCGCTACCCACCAGGTTGGTCGCCGAGCCACCGTTACCGCCACGGCCGCCGTTAGCGCCGGTCAGACCGCTGCCCCCATCGCCTCCGACGCCTCCGGCACCGCCGTGGCCACCGGTGGTGCCGTGGCCCGCGTCCCCGCCCGAGCCACCATCGCCTCCGCGGCCCCCGACGCCGAGCGGGTTGTTCAGGCCCGCACCACCCGCGCCACCGGCACCGCCGTCACCGTCGACACCGGCCTGACCCGCCCCGCCGATCCAGGCGATGTTGGCGCCGGCCGCTCCGGCCCGGCCACCGTCGCCGCCGTTGCCGCCGTTGCCGCCCATGGGCTGGGAGGCCGTGCCGGCCGAACCGGCGGCGCCGACTCCCCCGGTACCACCGTCGCCGCCGTCACCGCTGATGCCCAGGAACCACCCGGCCTTGCCGCCGACACCGCCATTGCCGGCGTCACCGCCGTTGAGTGCGGTCACCACCGACCCGTTGACACCGGCCCAGCCGGAGCCGCCGCGGCCGCCGGCTCCGCCGAAGCCCCAACCGGCCCGGGCATCGCCCCCGGAACCGCCGTCGCCGCCGTCGTGCGCCACCAGCTTCGAGCCGTCGAGCGTGTCGTGGAAACCGGTACCGCCCTGGCCTCCGGCACCGCCGTCACCGAACCACAAACCGCCCGCGCCGCCCTGGCCACCGGCACCGGCCTCGACCACCGTGCCGTCGGAGCCCAGGTAGGCGGCGGCTCCCTGACCACCGGCACCACCGTTGCCGAACAGGCCGGCATCACCGCCGGCACCGCCCACGCCACCGTCAACCCCGGCCACGCCCGCCGCACCGGTGCCTCCGTCTCCGAACAGGAACCCGCCGTCACCGAGGTCTCCCAGACCGAGCCAGCCGAACAGCGAGTTGTTGGTGCCGTTGAAGCCGTCGATGCCGTCGCCGATCAGATCCCGGCCGAACATCAGCACCCACGGCGTGTTGATCACATCGATCAGCAGCTGGTTGCCCGCGTTGTGCAGGAAGCTCTCCAGAGCCTGATGGACCGGGAGATAGAAGGCGTCCTGGTAGAGCTGCGCCCAGTCGGCCGGCTCGAACGCGTTGAAGTCGACCGAGCCGATGTCGGCCGGATCGAAACTGGCCACGCCGATGTCGTTCGGGTCGAAGCCGGCCACTCCGATGTCGTTCGGGTCGAAACCGGCCGGGCTGAGGTCAGACAGGTCGAACCAGGAGGCGGGGTCGAAGAAATCGACATCGGCCTGGGCCGACGGTGCGGTCGCCATGGGCGCGAGGGCGAGCGCCAACGCCGCTGCGGCACCTCCCACGGCACGACACAACCGGCCGGCGGCGGTAGGACCGCGCTGCCCGGTATAGCGACGACGACGATTCATTTCGATAGACCTTTCTGCGACTGTTCTGTGCCGACTGGCTCTGTGCCGACTGGCCGAGCGGGCTCAGGCGGGGGCGATCGTGTCCAGGCCGAGCAGGTCGGCGACCCAGGAGACGTCGGGATCGCCGTCCACCGGGGACCCGAGGGAGTTCAGGACGTCCGACGTGTCCGCAGGGTCGGTGGCCATGGCCGAACCGCCGAACCACGAACCGGTGTCCTGGATGTCGAAAATGACGCGCTGCGCCGCGGTCAAGATCGTCGAGAACAGCTCGTCCCCGAGGAATCCCCCGGGCAGATAGGTGTTCAGATTCTGCAGTTCCTTGAACGCGTCCTGGATCCCCTGCGTCCAGGCGTTGGCCAGCGCTGAGGTGATGTCGGCCAAGCTGATGTTGCTCGGCAACAGGTCCCAGCTGATGGTGGTGGGCACGTTGGCCGGGCCCTGGTTCCAGCCTTCGGTGAGACTGCCGTATCCCAGGTTCACCAGGATGCGCATGCTCGGTTCCAGCAGCGCGGCCAGGGGGGCGCCCCAGACCGGGTTGAGCCGCAACAGCTCCAGCAGCGGCAGGTGCTCGCTGGGAATCATGTAGTAATTGGTGAGACTGTCCGGGTCGGTGGTGTCCAATTGAATCGCGTTGGCGATGTCGTCGGGGCTCAGGCCCAAATATCCGATGTGCTGCGTGAACATGCCGGCAATGGCGTTCAGAGTCGACAGCAGGTTCAGCGGATACCGGGGGAAGTCGGCGTAGCCGTCGTACTCGAGGGTGTAGACGTCGGTGGTGAAGTAGTCCGGAGTCGGGTGACCGAGAGTCAATCCGTTCCAGAAAGTGACGTCGCCATCCCAGAGGTTGAGCATTTCAACGATGCCGCCATTGGGGTTGGCGGCGTTGCCGACCAGCACGAAGTGAACGTCCTCCGCCGACACGCCCTGGTGGTAGAGCTGCTCCATCGTCATCGACGACATCGCCGCACTCTGGGAGTAACCGAACACGTACACCGGGTTGTCGGCGTTTACCTGGCCGGTGGCGATCTCCTGGTTGATCGCCTCGGCCAGGATCTGGGCGCCTTGGACTTCCGAGACGTTTCCCGGGAAGTACAACTGGGGCGTGAACAGTGATTGCGCGGTACCGGTGAAGCCGTGCGGCTGCAAATAGAACAAGTCGGCAGCGTTAACATAACCGTCCGACGGCAACGGAATACCGCTGCCGCCCATAACGAATGCGGTAGCGCCACCGGTCAACTGCACGGCCGGGGGCGACGCAGCGGACGATCGCCCGGTCAGCGGCGACATGCCGACCATGCCGGCAAAGACCGCGAAAATGCTTACGGCAGCGACGACTACGCGTCTACGGCGGGGCGCACGCGTCCCTCCCGTGCCCGACATCGCGACCAGCTGTGCCATGAAATCTCCCAACCACTGACCCTGCGGCCGAATCGTTACCTGATCGAAATTAGACCACCCGCAACAGTTTTAGTCAGTCGTTCCGCCGAACGCCAGCCAGCCTGACATAACCTTAGTTATTGGGACATTGTGATAATGCCGGCCATTTCCCACGTCCGAAAACCGGGCCGGAAAGGCGTCCGCGTAAAGTGTCTGCCGTGGATATAAACGGAGCAAGCGCGATCGTAACCGGTGGCGCATCAGGAATCGGTGCGGCAACCGCCCGCCAATTGGCCGACAAGGGCGCCCGGGTCGTGGTGGCCGACCTGCAGGCGGACAAGGGTGAGGCGCTGGCCCACGAGATCGGCGGGGTGTTCGTGCCGGTGGACGTGACCAGCACCGAGCAGATCATCGATGCCGTCAACACCGCCGCAGATCTCGGGCCGCTACGGGCGCTGGTGAATTCGGCCGGTATCGGCTGGGCACAGCGCACCATCGGCAAAGACGGTGAGTTCGACTCGGCGCACAGCCTGGACGCCTACCGAAAGGTGCTGGAGATCAACCTGGTCGGCACCTTCGACTGCATCCGGATCGCGGCCACCGCGATGAGCCGCAACGAACTGACCGACACCGGCGAGCGGGGCGCGATCGTCAACATGACCAGCGTCGCGGCCTTCGACGGCCAGATCGGCCAGGCCGCCTACTCGTCGTCCAAGGGCGGCGTCGTGGGCCTGACCCTGCCGGTGGCCCGTGACCTGTCCGCGGTCGGCATCCGGGTGAACACCGTCGCGCCGGGCCTGATCGACACCCCGATCTACGGCGAGGGCGAGGCCTCGGAGGCGTTCAAGGCCAAGCTGGGTGAGTCCGTGCTGTTCCCGCACCGCCTCGGCAAGCCCGAGGAGCTCGCATCGATGGTGATCGAGTTGCTCACCAACTCTTACATGAACGCCGAGGTCGTCCGGGTGGACGGTGGCATCCGGATGCCACCGAAGTAATTTCGTCCCGAAACGGCAGGCTCCCCCGGCACCGGTGGGGGCCTGCCGTTTTCAGTTGGCCGGGCCGGATCTGCTCGGGCGACGCGTGGCACCCCAGAGCCCAACGCCGATGCCCAGGATCGCTCCGCCCAGGCCGATGATCTGCTGACCGCGTTTGAGGTCGGCGTGCACGCTGATCCCGCCCAGTAGGTCGGCCGCGTCAGCACCGCCGGAGGCCAGAAACCAGCCGCGGGTGTCTCGGCCGCCGATGGCTGCGTACAGCAGTAGGCCCCCGATCAGCGCGTCGCGGTAGCCCATCGACCGGAGCAGCAGCCGGGCGGACGGCCCAGGATCGTCCGGCTCTCCCCATATTCGGTTGGCCCGCAGGGGATCAACCAGAAACGAGACTCCCGAGGCCAGCCGGATACTGCCGGCGAGCAGCGCGGCGCGGTCCTTCACCATGGACCGCAGCCTAAGGCGGGACGGGCATGCCCGGGGTTATTTCCAGGCGAACACCGGTTGCTCCAGCTCGTCGACCCGGTCATGTCTCCCCTCCAGGCACAACCACCGCAATTGCAGCAGCACCGCACCCGTGGGCGCGTGGATGAGGTCGTTGCCCAAGGGGATCTGCACGACCGGACGCGAGCTCTCCGGGATCGAGATGAAGCGCGGGGAATCGTCGCGTTGCAATTGGTGCAGCCCTACCCGGTAGGCCGCAACCACCTCCTCGGGCGCGGGCCGCGGGTCAAGGCGCCCGCCGCCCCAGATCACCACCGGGCTGATGACGTATCCCGAGCGTGTCGGGTAGTCGTCGAGCAGGCCCAGCACCGCTGAATCGGGCAGTCTGATGCCGACCTCCTCGTCCAACTCCCGCAGCGCGGCGTCGACCGCGGTTTCGCCGGGATCCAGCCGGCCCCCCGGCAACGCCCACTGGGCGGCGTGCGAGGTGAGACGAGACGCTCTGCGGCACAGCAGGAAGGCAGCGCCTCCGGACACATCGACCATGCGGCCGTCGAGTCCCGCCTGCGGCATGGGCCGCCCGTCCATCCAGTCGTCCACCGGCGCCGGGTCCACCCGGTCTTCGCCGACCTCGGAGTCCACGATCACCACCGCGACCGCCGCGTGCCGCTTCGACGGGTCGGTCACGGCGCGGCGGTCGTGCGCGCCCAGGTGTGCCCGGATCCGCTCCCGCAGCACCTCGTCATAGCTGATCGTCATCGCTTGACCATAGGCAGTGCCGCGGGCCGCGATCAGCCGGCGTTACGCGCCAGGTTGATGGCGTACTCGCTGACGAAGTGCCCCGCGGCGGGTTCACCGGCGCCGCAACTGCCGTCGGACTCCCCGACCCGCTTGACCCACAGGTAGGCGTCGGCGTGTGCACCGGCGGTGTTGGCGGTAGGCGGCGTGCCCAGAGCGCGCCCACTGGGGTTGCACCAGCCGTAGGGATCGCCCTCTGCCGGGCCGGCACCGTTGCGGGAGGTGTCGATGACGTAGTGCTTGCCGCCGGTCATCCCGGAAATCTCTTCGCCGTAACCGATCTGCTCTTCGGTGGTGAAGTAGTTCGTGGTGTTGAGAGAGAAACCGCGGGCGCGCCCCACCCCGGCCTGGTTGAGCCGGTTGGCCATTTCGCCGGCGTTCACCCAGCGCGAGTGCCCGGCGTCGACGTAGACCGCGGTGGCCGGGTTACGGCCCAACGTATCCACGGCGTAGCTGATCAGGTCGAAGCGCTCCTGGCGCGCATCACCGGAGAGGCAGTCGGACATCGCCAGGGCGTCGGGCTCGAGGATGACCGCGGCCGGGTTGCCGCCGATACCGTCGGCGATCCCGTCGACCCAGGCGCGATAGGACGCTCCGGAGGAGAATCCGCCGGCGGCGTAGCTGCCGCAGTCACGGTGCGGGATGGCGTAGAGCACCAGCACCGGCATGGCGCCGGCCGCGGCCGCCGCCCCGGTGTGCCGGGCCACCGTTGCGCCGACCGAGTCGGGCGAAAACGCCTGGTCGAGCCAGTATGCCTGCGGTGTGTTGGCGACTCGGGCCAGCTCGGCGCTGTCGGGTTGAGCGTTGGCGGCATGCATCGCCTTCGAGATGGGATCGACGTAGAAGGGCATGCCGGCCAGCGGGTTGTCCCCGTCGGCGAGGGCCGGAGCGGCGCCGACCAGGGCCGCGACAGTCAACAGAGGGGCGAGACGGCGCGCGAGGGCACCAGATCCTGAGGGGAGCATAGGGAAAAATTACCGTAGCGGCCGACCCCGGATAACAGGGTGGTCACGATCGGCGCCGGGCACTCAGCCCAGCCGCTCAGCCCAGCAAAGCGTCGACGAAGGCCGCCGGCTCGAACGGCGCCAGATCATCGGGGCCCTCGCCGAGGCCCACCAGCTTGACCGGAACCCCCAGCTCTTGCTGCACCCGGAATACGATGCCGCCCTTGGCGGTGCCGTCCAGTTTGGTCAGCACCACCCCGGTGATGTCGACGACGTCGGCGAACACCCTGGCCTGCGCCAAACCGTTCTGCCCGATGGTGGCATCGAGCACCAGCAGCACCTCGTCGACTGCGGCGCGGCGGGTCACCACGCGCTTGACCTTGCCCAGTTCATCCATCAAGCCGGTCTTGGTATGCAACCGGCCGGCGGTGTCGATGACCACCACGTCGGCCCCGGCCGCAACGCCCTTGTCGACGGCGTCGAACGCGACCGAGGCCGGGTCGGCGCCCTCGGGGCCGCGCACCACTTCGGCGCCCACCCGCGCCGCCCAGGTCTGCAGCTGGTCGGCCGCGGCGGCCCGGAACGTGTCGGCGGCACCCAGCACCACGCGGCGGCCATCGGCGACCAGCACCCGGGCCAGTTTGCCGACGGTGGTGGTCTTGCCGGTGCCGTTGACCCCGACCACCAGCAGCACCGAGGGGTGCTCGTCGTGCGGCAGCGCCCGAATGGAGCGATCCAGGTCAGGCCGCAGCTCCCCGATGAGCACCTCACGCAGCACCGCACGAGCGTCGGCTTCGGTGCGCACCTGCCCGCCGGCCAGCCGTTCGCGCAGCTGTGCGACCACCGATTCGGTGACGGTGGGGCCCAGGTCGGACACCAGCAGGGTGTCCTCGACGTCCTGCCAGGAGTCCTCGTCCAGGTCGCCGCCGCCGAGCAGCCCCAGCATGCTGCGCCCCAACGCGTTCTGCGACTTGGCCAACCTGCCGCGCAGGCGCTGCATCCGGCCTTCGACCGGCTCGATGGTCGGCGCGGGGGCCGGTTCGGGGGCCGGTTCGACGGCTTCGGCGGGCGGTGCTTGGGGTGCGGGCGGCGCTTCGGGGAGGTCGACGTCGGTGATGGTGCGCCGGGGGGCGTCCCGGGGCACGGTCGCGTCGTCGCCGATGACGGGGGCTGGTGCCTCCTCGGTTCGGCTGAACGTGATCCCCGAGGAGGCGGCGTAGCCGCCCGAGCGGTCCAGGCTCTCGCGCTGCGGCGCCGACAGGCTGATGCGCCGGCGACGGTGCCGCACCAGGCCCAGGATTAACGCGGTGATGAGAACTAGGGCGGCGACGACGCCGACGACGATCCACAGACTTTGAGACGACACGCCCGCCATTGTGGCAGCAGGTGTCCCGGCGGGACTCAACGCCGGGTTCTAGGCCTGGCTTGAGACCAGCTCTTCGCCGCGGATGCGCTGGGAGATCACCGCGGTGATCCCGTCACCCTGCATGGTCACCCCGTACAGCGCGTCGGCGACCTCCATCGTCGGCTTCTGGTGGGTGATGACGATCAGCTGCGAGCGTGCGCGCAGCATCTCGAAAAGTGCCAGCAGACGGCGCAGGTTGGTGTCGTCGAGCGCGGCCTCGACCTCGTCCATGATGTAGAACGGCGAAGGACGGGCCCTGAAGATCGCGACCAGCATGGCGATCGCGGTCAGCGATTTCTCCCCGCCGGACAGCAGCGACAACCGCTTGACCTTCTTGCCGGGCGGACGGGCCTCGACGTCGACGCCGGTGGTCAGCATGTCGGTGGGATCGGTCAGCAGCAGTCGGCCCTCCCCGCCGGGGAACAGCGCCGCGAACACCTCGCTGAATTCGCGCTCGACGTCGGCGTAGGCGTCGGTGAACACCTGCAGGATGCGGGCGTCGACCTCCGACACCACGTCGAGCAGGTCTTTGCGCGCGGCCTTGACGTCCTCGAGCTGGGTGGACAGGAAGTTGTAGCGCTCTTCGAGCGCGGCGAACTCCTCCAGCGCCAGCGGATTGACCCGACCCAGTTCGGCCAGTTCCCGTTCGGCCCGCTTGGCACGACGCTCCTGCGTGGGCCGGTCGAAGGGCATGGGGGCGGGAGCGGTGACCTGTTCGCCGCGCTCGCGGGCCTGCTCGAATTCGGCGAGCTCGAGCTCGGTCGGCGGCAAGGGAACGTCGGGGCCGTACTCGGCGATCAGGTCCGCCGAGCTCATCCCGAACTGTTCGAGCACCGTTTGCTCGAGTTGCTCGATACGCAGTGCTGCCTGGGCCTTGGCGACTTCGTCGCGGTGCAGCGATTCGGTGAGCGCGGTGATGCGAGTGCTCAGCGAGTTCACCTCTTCGCGGACCGCGGCCATCGCGGCCGCCCGCTGCTGGCGTTCGCCGGCGAGCCCGTCGCGGATCCGCGCCGCCGCGGCCACCACCAATTGCAGACGCCGGGCCAACGCCGTCCCGGCCTCTGCCACCGCGGCCGCCGTGGTCGCGGCGAGCGCGCGGGCAGCGCGGGCCTGCTCGGCGCGCACCCGCGCCTCCCGTTCGGCGGCGGCGGCCCGCCGAAGTGAATCCGCCTTGCCCCGGACGGCGTTGGCGCGTTCCTCGGCGGTGCGCACCGCCAGCCGGGCCTCCACCTCGACGCTGCGCGCCGCCTCGGCGGCGGCCGCGATCTGCTGCCGATCCACCGGTTGCACCGAAGCGGTCGGCTGGTCCTGCTCGGCGTTGCGCAACCGCGCCTCCAGCTCACCGAGCTCGGTGACGGCCTGCGCCCGGCCGGCCTCCAACTCTTCGCGTTCGCGCAGTCGGCGACGCCACTCGGTCTCGGCGGCCCGGGCCTCCTGCCCGAGCCGGCCCAACTGCTCGTGGGTCGCGGCGATGGCGGCGTCGGATTCGTTGAGCGCGGCCAGCGCCTGCTCGGTGGCGTCCTGGCGGGCGGCCTGTTCGGCCAACGCGCCCGCCAGGGCCGCACTGAGCTGTCCGACCTGCGTTTCGGCGGCGGCCAGCTCGGCCCGCGCCTTGTCGATCTCGCTGTTGATCTCCAGGGTGGACGGCTTGCGGTCCGAACCGCCGCTGACCCACCCCGCGCCGACCAGATCGCCGTCCACGGTCACCGCACGCAGCCCGGGATGCCCGGCCACCAGCTCCAGCGCCGCGGGCAGGTCGGTGACCACCACCACCGACGACAGCATGGCGGTCATGGCGCCGCGCAGCCGGTCGGGGGTGTCGATGAGGTCCAGCGCCCATTGCGCCCCGTCGGGCAGAACGGCCCGTTGCGCGGGCTGCTGCAGCGGCCAGTCCCCCAGCACGATCGCGGCCCGCCCGCCGTCGGCGCTCTTCAGCGCATTCAGCGCCGCGCGGGCCGCACCGGCGTTCTCGGCGGCCAGCGCGTCGGCGGCTGACCCGAGCACCGCGGCCAGCGCCGCCTCATAGCCCGAACGCACCTTGACCAGCTTGGCGATCGACCCGAAAAGCCCGGGGCCGCTGTGGTTCTGGACTAGCCAGGCGGCGCCGTCGCGACGCTCGAGCCCCATCGACAGAGCGTCGATGCGGGCGCGCAGGGAGGCCACCTGCCGCTCGGCGCCGCGCTCGGCGGCCTGCAGTTCGGAGACCCGCTCGTCGGCCAGCCGCAAGGCGGCCACCGTCCGCTCGTGTTGCTCATCGAGACCGACCTCGCCCTGATCGAGCTCACCGACCCGGCCCTGCACCGTTTCGAACTCCGCCTGCGCGGCCTGGGCGCGCGCGGCGGCCTCCTCGATGCGCGCCGACAGCTGCGCCACGTGGGTGTCGATCGACTCCACCCGCGCCCGGATCGTCTCCACCTGACCGGTCAGCCGGGCCAAGCCCTCGCGGCGGTCGGCTTCGGCGCGCACCGCGGCCAGATGCGCCTTCTCCGCCTCGGCGCTACGCCGCTCGCGTTCGGCCAGCTCGGCGCGGGCGGCCTCGAGGCGGGTCCCGGCCTCAGCCAGTTCGGCCAGCAGCTGTTGCTCGGCGGCGGCCACCTGCTCGGCCTCGGCCTCCAACGCCTCCGGGTCGACGCCGCCGGTGGTGATCGGCTGCTCGTCGAGATGCTGGGCGCGTTCGCTGGCGATGCGCACGGTGGCGCTGACCCGCTCGGCCAGCGCCGACAACGAGAACCAGGTCTGCTGTGCGGCCTCGGCACGCTGGGTCAAGGTGGCCACTGCCGACTCGTGGGCCGTCAGCTCGTCGGCGGCCACCGTGAGGCGCTCGTTGATCTGGTCGTGCTCGCGGCGCAGTGCCGCCTCGGCGTCGGTGGTTCCGGCGAACTCGGTCTGCCGGGTGACCAGATCGTCGGCGGTCAGGCGCAGCCGGGCGTCGCGCAGGTCGGCCTGGATGGTGGCGGCGCGCCGCGCGACTTCGGCCTGGCGGCCCAGCGGTTTGAGCTGGCGGCGCAGTTCGGTGGTCAGGTCGGTCAGCCGGGCCAGGTTGGCCGACATCGCGTCGAGTTTGCGGACCGCCTTTTCCTTGCGCTTGCGGTGCTTGAGCACCCCGGCGGCCTCTTCGATGAACGCGCGGCGGTCTTCGGGACGCGACTCCAGGATCTGCGACAGCCGGCCCTGGCCGACGATGACGTGCATCTCGCGGCCGATGCCGGAGTCGCTCAGCAGCTCCTGGACGTCCATCAGCCGGCAGCTGGCACCGTTGATCTCGTATTCGCTGGCGCCGTCGCGGAACATCCGCCGGGTGATCGAGACCTCGGCGTACTCGATCGGCAGGGCATTGTCGGAGTTGTCGATGGTGACGGTGACCTCGGCGCGGCCCAGCGGAGCCCGTGAGGAGGTGCCCGCGAAGATGACGTCTTCCATCTTGCCGCCACGCAGCGTCTTGGCGCTGTGCTCCCCCATCACCCAGGCCAGGGCGTCGACCACGTTGGACTTTCCGGAGCCGTTGGGCCCGACCACCGCGGTGATACCCGGTTCGAAGCGCAGAGTCGTGGGCGCGGCGAAGGACTTGAAGCCCTTCAACGTCAGACTCTTGAGGTGCACGGGGTGTGAGACTACCGGTCTAGCGTTCGGTGAATCCGTCGATCGGCTCGGTGGCGACCGCCCAGTCGGCGACCACGGTGTCCACCCGACCCGGAGTGGAGCCACCCTGCAGCAGCTCCAGCAGGCGTTGGCAGTGCTCGCGGGGGCCCTGGGCGACCACCTGCACCCGCCCGTCGGGGCGGTTGGCGGCGTAACCGGTCAGCCCCAGCTCCAGCGCCCGCGACCGGGTCCACCACCGAAAACCCACCCCCTGGACGTGGCCGTGCACCCAGGCGGTGAGCCGGACGTCAGGGCCGGCCACGGTCGGCGATCTCGAAGCGCACCTCGGTGCCGGACTGCAGTGTGCGGCCCACCGTGCACACCTGCTCGACGGCGCGGTGCACAACGGTCAGCAGCCGCTGCTTCTCGGCTTCGTCCAGACCCGACAGGTCCAGCTCCAGGGTCTCCTCCAGCAGTGGGTAGCGTTCCTGCTCGCGGTCGGCCGGACCGCAGACCTGGATCGCCGCCGGGTAGTCCTCACCCAGGCGGCGGGCCAAGGGGGCGTCACTGGACATGCCGCTGCACGCCGCCAAGGCGATCTTCAGCAGCTCGCCGGGGGTGAAAACGCCGTCGACGTCTTCGCTGCCGACCAGCACCTGCGCTCCCCGCGAACTGTGGCCGGTGTAGCGCCGGGTTCCGGTTCGTTCCACCCACAATTTCGTCATGGGGACATTCTTTACCGCGAACCCGGCGCCTGGCCACGCCGGTGGCCGATCAGACTGCCGCGACGTTCTTTCGGCCGTATTGGCGTTCCATCATGGCGGTGTCGCCGTACACCTCGACCCTGACCGTCTTGCCGTTGCGGATGGTGTAAACCTCGGCGCTGTGGCCGCGTTCACCGCCGACCGACACCTCGC
Organism: Mycolicibacter kumamotonensis; assembly: GCF_002086285.1. Classification (GTDB taxonomy): domain Bacteria; phylum Actinomycetota; class Actinomycetes; order Mycobacteriales; family Mycobacteriaceae; genus Mycobacterium; species Mycobacterium kumamotonense. The sequence continues at coordinate 85,709 of NZ_MVHU01000016.1, forward strand.
TGAGCACCACTACCGTGTCGCCGTCGGCCAGGAAACGGTGCGGCGCGATCATCGGTGACTTCGCGGCCAGACCCGCCAGGAACCCACTGAGTTCCGTTTTGCCCCGGTAGGTTCCGCTGACCGCGCTGTCACCCGGCTGCACCCATTCGATGTCGTCATCGAAGAGCGCCATCAGGGCTTCGGTGTCGCCGCTGGCGAAGGCTTGATAACCACTGCGTACCAGTTCGATGTTCTGCTCAGACATCCCTCAATTCCTTTCGTCATCAATTCTGTTGTCCCCAGCCGATTTTGTTGTTACATCCGGTACATTTCCCGTGACATCCCGGGCTCTTGTAGGCCGCCTCCAGGTGCCCGGAATACTCGCCCGGCCCACGCGACCAGCGGCCGATGCGGTCGATCGCCGCGAGCCACGTTGCGACGAGCAGATGCGCCTGCTGTCGGGCGTGGTGCGCGACGGCTCCGAATGGAGTCGCGATCCCCGGTTTGATGACCAACTGCGACATCGCCGTCGCCTCCTCGGGTCAGCGGAGGTGTCGTATCCCTAAGCCATCTGCGAACACAGGTCCAAGGCAAACACTGCGGCCGCGCAATTACCTCATCCCAACGGATGAGATCCGCGTACACTTTTCCGGCAAGAAGACAGCGGTCTTCCCAGGCCTATCGGGAAATTCGGGGCCGACGATGATCCCGGTCGATGCGCTGGGCCGGTGAGAGGACGCCGGGTGCAGGTCGCGATTCCACTGTTTCCCCGATTCACCGCACTGGATGCGGTCGGACCCTACGAGGTACTGCGCTGCATACCGGAGCTGGAGGTGGTTTTCGTCGGCCACCGACGTGGCGAGGTGCGCAGCGACAACGGGATGCTCGGGTTGCTCTGTGACGCACGGCTGGACGAGGTGGCCCGCCCCGACGTCGTCGTCGTCCCCGGCGGTCTCGGGACGCGGACGCTGCTCGACGATGGGGAGCTGCTCGACTGGCTGCGCAGCGTCCATCCCCACACTCGTTACACCACCTCGGTGTGCACCGGTTCGTTGCTGCTGGCCGCGGCGGGCCTGTTGGACGGCCTGACCGCGACCACGCACTGGGGGGCGGTCGAGCTGCTCGAACACCTGGGTGCACGCTACGTCGGGCAGCGGGTGGTCGAGGTCCTGCCCCAGCGGATCATCACCTCCGCGGGGGTCTCCAGCGGCATCGACATGGCGCTTCGGCTGGTGGAGTTGCTGGTGGACACCCAGACCGCCCAGGCGGCGCAGCTGATGATCGAGTACGACCCGCAGCCGCCGTTCGATTGCGGTTCGCTGACCAAGGCCGGTGCGGCCGTTCGCGACCGCGCCGCGCAGCTGCGGCGCTGAGCCACCGGGCATACTGACCTTTCATGGCCACCGTCGTCGCATTCCACGCCCATCCCGACGACGAGGCGATTCTGACCGGGGGGACCCTGGCACGCGCGGCCGCCGCCGGGCACCGTGTGGTGGTGGTGGCCGCCACCGACGGTCGCGTGCACAACGACGACGTCGACCGCCTCGGCGAATTACGCACCAGCGCAGGTATTCTCGGTGCGCATCGGGTGGAATGCCTCGGCTATGCCGACAGCGGCTTCGGACCGGAGCTCTATCCCGATCCGCCGGGCCGGGTCCGGTTCGCCCGCGCCGACACCGAGGATGCGGCGCAGCGGCTGGCCGTCATCCTGCGCGAGGAGGACGCCGATCTGTTGTTGAGCTACCAGGCCAACGGCGGCTACGGCCATCGTGACCACGTGCAGGTGCATCACGTCGGCAAGCGGGCCGCCGAACTCGCGGCGACACCGCGCATACTGGAGGCCACCATGCCGCGGGAGGTGCTTTCCCGGATCGGTACCGCCGCTCGGCTACTGCGACTGCCGGCGCCCTACGGCCGTGATGTGGTCCGCACCGCGTATGCCCCGGGGTCGTCGATCACCCACCGGATCAACGTCTTTCGCTATGCCCGGCAGAAATGCGACGCCACCGCCGCGCACCGTTCGCAGATCGGCACCACCGGCGCGGCGGCACGCCTGTTCGCGGTGTTGTTGCGGCTTCCCCCGCAGGTGGCCGGGCTGATCTTCGGCCGGGAGTGGTTCGTCGACCCGGCTCGGCCGCCGGGGCGGGTCTACCGCGATATCTTCGAGTGAGTCCGGGCCCCGCGCCCTGCGCGAGCGTGCGCAGAATGCCACGAATCGCGGCGTGTCGGCGGGCAAACCCGCACGCTCGCGGTCAGCGCTGGCATTTCGGGCAGTAAAACGACGAGCGGTTCATGAACTTCGCCCGGCGGATCGCGGTGCCGCAGCGTCGGCAGGGCTGATCCTCGCGGCCGTAGGCGTCCAGCGACCGACCGAAGTAACCGGACTCGCCGTTGACGTTGAGGTAGAGCGAATCGAACGAGGTGCCGCCGGCGGTCAGCGCGTCGCCCATCACCGCCCCGGCGGCCTGCAGCAGGGCGCGCAACCGCGGGCGGGACAACGTGTCGGCGAGCCGGGTGCCGCGGATGCCGGCACGCCACAGCGCCTCGTCGGCGTAGATGTTGCCGATACCGGACACCACGGTCTGGTCTAGGAGTTGACGTTTGATCTCGGAATGCTTGCGCCGCAACACATTCACCACCGCTTCGACGTCGAAGCGGGGGTCCAGCGGGTCGCGGGCCAGGTGCGCCACGGGTAGCGGGACGATGCTGCCGTCCACCTCGACCAGGTCGGTGAGTTGCCAGCCGCCGAACGTCCGCTGGTCGACGAAGCTGACCTTCGTGCCATCGTCCAGCACCGCGGCGATCCGCAGGTGCTTGGTGTCGGGCAACTCCCCCAGCAGCATCTGGCCACTCATGCCCAGGTGCACCACCAGCGCCTCGTCCGTACTCAGCAGCAGCCACAGGTACTTGCCACGGCGGTCGGTGCCGGTGATCCGGGAGCCGAGTAGCCGGCCGGTCAGGTCGGCGGGGCCGGCCTCGTGCCGGCGGACCGCACGCGGATGATGGACCCGGACTCCGGACAGGGTGCGGCCCACCAGGTGGGCGTCGAGGCCGCGTCGGACCACCTCGACCTCGGGTAGCTCCGGCATCTACCCGGTCGAGCCGACGTCGAGCGCGTCCAGCGCCGTCCAGGCCGCGGCCGCCGCCTTCTGTTCGGCTTCCTTCTTCGACCGGCCCACACCCGATCCGTATTCGGTGTCCGACACCACGACGACGGCGGTGAACTCCCGATCGTGGTCGGGCCCGGTCGAGCTGACCTGGTAACTCGGCACGCCGAGCCCGCGGGCCGCGGTCAGCTCCTGCAGGCTGGTCTTCCAGTCCAGGCCCGCACCCAGGGTGGCCGCGGTGTCCAGCAGCGGCCCGAACAGCCGCAGGATCACTTCGCGCGCGGTATCGATGCCGTGTTCGAGGTAGACCGCACCCAGCAGCGACTCCATGCCGTCGGCCAGGATGCTGGACTTGTCGGCCCCGCCGGTGTTGACCTCACCGCGGCCGAGCAGCAGGTGGGCGCCCAAGCCGTCCTCGGTCAGCCCGCGCGCCACATCGGCCAGGGCCGCCGTGTTGACCACGCTGGAGCGCAGTTTGGCCAGGTCGCCCTCGGGCCGGTCGGGGTGGCGGTGGAACAGTTCGTCGGTGATGGTCAAGCCGAGCACGGCGTCGCCGAGGAACTCCAGCCGCTCATTGGTGGGCAAGCCGCCGTTCTCGTAGGCGAAACTGCGATGGGTGACCGCCAGCGTGAGCAGATCGTCGGGCAAGTCCACCCCGAGCGCATCCAGCACCGCCTGCCGGGGACGGCTCACCGGTCACCGTCATCAGTGGACTGAGCCGACCCTGGACCCACCATCCCGGCGAGTTTGGCCCAGCGCGGATCGATCTTGTCGTGGTGGTGTCCCGGTTCGGCGCCGGCCAACGCGACCCCGCAGTCCGGACACAGTCCCGGACAGTCCGGATCGCACAGCGGCGACAACGGCAGCGCCAGCCCGACCGCGTCGACGATCGCCTGCTCGAGGTCCACGGCGTCGTCGACGACCCGGCCGACCTCGTCGTCGTCGGTGGTGGCGTCGGTGGTGCTGTCCGGGTAGGCGAACAGCTCAGTCAACTCGACCTCTATGTCGCCGGTCAGCGGCTGCAGGCAGCGCGCACATTCGCCCGCGGTGGCCGCCGAGACCGCCCCGGTCACCAGCACACCTTCGGACACCGACTCCACCCGCAGATCCAGCTCGACGGCGGTGTCCGGGGGAATCGCCACCAGGTCCAACCCGATACGGCCCCGGCTGGAGCGCTGCTCGTGCAGCGCGATCATCGAGCCGGGACGCCGGCCCAGCCGGGCGACGTTCACCACGAACGGCGAAGGCAGCTGCCGCTGCCCGCCCTTCACGCCAATACCCGGGTGCCTCGCCATGCCGCGATTCTACGCAGCGGGCATTGCCGCGTTCGCGGGTCAGCGGGTCGCGTAATCGTGGGTGCCCGCGGCGGTCCGCAGTTGGTGGCGACCGCGGTTGATCGAGCGCAGGGTGCCGTTGAGGAAGTCCTCGAACTCGGCCAGCTTGGCGTCGACGTAGATGTCGCACTCGCCGCGCATCCGGTCTGCTTCGGCGTGCGCCGAGTCGATCAGCCGGGTGGCTTCGGCCCGCGCCGAGGTCACCACCTCGTTCTGCGACACCAGCCGCTGCTGCTCCTTGATGCCTTCCTGAACGGCCTTCTCGTAGGCGGCGTTACCGTTCTCGACCAGCCGGTCGCATTCGGCCTGGGCACGGCTGGTGGCGGTCTCGAACTCGCGCTTGGCGGTGGCGCTGAGCCGGGCCGCTTCCTCGCGGGCCTCGCCGAGCATCCGCTCACTGTGCCCGCGCGCCTCTGCCACCATCCGGTCGGCCTGGCCCTTGGCGTCGGCCAGCAGCCGGTCGGCCTCGGCCCGGGCGTGGCTGACCAGCGATTCGGCTTCGGCGGTGGCGGAGCTGACCATCGAGTCCGCGTGTTCCTTGGCCTCGTTGAGCACCGAGTCACGGGCGTCGAGCACATCCTGGGCGTCGTCGAGTTCGCCGGGGATCGCATCCCGAATGTCGTCGATCAATTCCAGGACGTCGCCGCGGGGCACCACGCAGCCGGCCGTCATCGGCACGCCACGGGCTTCTTCAACAATGGAGCCCAGTTCGTCAAGGGCTTCGAACACTCGGTACACGGCAGCACCCTCCAGGCATAGTCGTTGTTACTAGTGTGCCCTCTGTTACGCATGTGACTGTGTTAGCCGCCCGGTGTGTCGGATTTTGGTCCACTTCACCGGTAGCCTGACCCGTTGTCATCCGATCGGCGAAGGGCAGCCATGACGAACGGTTCCGGGGAGGCACGGGGTCCGGCGGGTTCCACGGCACCGGGACAGCCGTCGCACGGCCATCCGCACCGGTCCGGCGCGCAACCGACTGCCGATATCGGCCGGCTGCTGCTGCGTTGCCCCGACAGTCACGGCATCATCGCGTCGGTCAGCGCCTTCCTGGCCGAGGCCGGCGCCAACATCATCTCGCTGGATCAGCACTCGACCGCCCCCGAGGGCGGGACGTTCGTGCAGCGCGCGATCTTTCACCTGCCCGGACTGCCCGCCGCCATCGATGAGCTCCAACAGCGGTTCGGCGCCACGGTGGCCGAGCGGTTTGCGATGGACTACCGGTTCGCCGAAGCCGCCAAACCCAAACGGGTGGCGATCATGGCCTCCAAGGCCGACCACTGCCTACTGGATCTGTTGTGGCGCAACCGGCGCGGCGAGCTGGAGATGACCGTGGCGATGGTGATCTCTAATCACCCGGATCTGGCCGAACAGGTGCGCCCGTTCGGGGTGCCGTTCTTCCACATTCCCGCCACCCGTGAGACCCGCGCCGAAGCCGAACAGCGTCAGCTGCAACTGCTGTGCGGCAATGTCGACCTCGTGGTGCTGGCGCGCTACATGCAGATCATCACCGGTGAGTTCATCGAGACGGTGGGGTGCCCGCTGATCAACATCCACCATTCCTTCCTGCCGGCGTTCATCGGCGCTGCACCGTATCAGCGGGCGCGGGAACGCGGTGTCAAGTTGATCGGCGCCACCGCGCATTACGTCACCGAAATCCTCGACGAGGGGCCGATCATCGAGCAGGACGTCGTCCGCGTCGACCACACCCACACCGTGAGCGATCTGGTGCGGCTGGGCGCCGACGTGGAACGGGCGGTGCTGTCCCGGGCGGTGCAATGGCACTGCCAGGACCGGGTGATCCGGGTGGACAACGAAACGGTGGTGCTCTGAGTCCTCGTCGGCCGCTGTCAAGTACCGTGACTCGCATGCTCGTGCAGGACCTGTTTCCGGCCGTCCCGACGACTTCCGCCGAGGCCCTCGAGGTCTTCGATGCCGCCGACGCGGTCGATCCCGACTTCATGCTCGGCACCTGGCACGGCGCCGAGTTGCCCACCGGCCATCCCCTCGACGGGCTGTTGGCCGCCACCGGCTGGTGGGGCAAGCAGTTCGTCGATGCCGAGACCGTCCATCCGTTGTTGTTTCCCACCCGAGACGGGTCCGCGCTCTGGGCGTTCAACCCGGCGCTGGCATTCAGTGTGCTGGGACTCGCGACGAAGCTGCCGGCGCTGAAGAAGCGCTCGTTCGCCGCGTTGATCACCACGCTGCAGCCGCTGGTGCGCACCTGTTCACCCCGGGCCCGGCTGCGCACCACACGTTTCCGCGGTGTCGACAGCGCCACGATGGTCTACGACCAGGCCCCGGTCAACGATGTCTTCCGCCGGCTCTCCGATGACGCTGTGATCGGCGCGATGGACCTGCGGGGCTCACCCCGCCCGTACTTCTTCGGTTTGTGCCGCGACGACTCGCTGAAATTGGTCTAACGGCAGGCGATTTCGCCGGCGTCGTGCCACGCATTGCGCTCTGCGGTGAACGCGGCGACCTGTTGTCCGCGAAATCCGTTGATGCTCTCGGCGTTGTCGGCCAGGAATCGCCGGTAGGCCGGCAGGGAGAACTCGCCGTCGGTGATCTCCACCCGGCCACGCCCGGCCGCCATGTCGGCACGCAACTCCAGGAGCTCCTCGGCCTGCACCGGGTAGAAGCTGATGCGGTCGAAGTAGCGCAGCAGCCACGGAGTCTCCGGATCGAACAGTCCGGCGGTGGCGTGCCGGTGGTTCCACACCTGGGTGGTGCGCCCGACGAACTGGTAACCGCCGGGGCCCTCGATGCCGTAGATGCACAGGTAGGCGCCGCCGATCCCGACGGCGTTCTCCGGGGTCCAGGTGCGGGCCGGGTTGTACTTGGTGGTCACCAGCCGGTGGCGGGGGTCCAGCGGGGTGGCCACCGGTGCGCCCAGATAGATGTCGCCCAGGCCCAGCACCAGGTACTGCGCGTCGAAGACGATGTCATGGACCTGCGCGATGTCGTCGAGACCATTGATGCGCCTGATGAATTCGATATTGGACGGACACCACGGGGCGTCGGGCCGTACGCCGTACTCATAGCGGCGGATGGCCTCGTGGGTGGCGGGGTCGTCCCAGCTCAGCGGTAGGCGCACCGAGCGGCTCGGTACGACGAGCTCGTCGCAGGGTGGCAGCGCGTCGTCGATGGCGGCCAGCTGTTCGACCACCTCGGCGCCTGAGCACTGCTCGGTGTCGAATTGGATCTGCAGGGATCGCACGCCGGGCGTCAGCTCCAGCAGCCCGGGCAGTTCGTGCCGCACGAGTTGGTCGTAGAGCACCTGAACCCGCGCCCGGTGCGCCAGATCCAGTGTCATCGCACCGTATTCGAGCAGAATCCCGCCATCGCCGGCGCGCCGCAGCGTGACGACCGTTCCGTCTTTGCCGGTGTAGCGCCGCAGCACCCCGTCGTCGCCGTCGCCGGATTTGGAGATGACGACCGGCAACGCCGCGCGCCGCGGCATCCCCAACGATGCCGGCGGCGGGGCATGGTTGGCGCGCACCGGCACCAATCGCACGGTGTCGCCGGGTGCGAGCTGGCCCAGCTTCCACCGGTCGCCGCGCACCACCGTCACCGGGCAGACGAACCCGCCGAGGCTGGGCCCGTCGGGTCCCAGCAGAATCGGTGTGTCACCGGTGAAGTCCAGTGCACCGACGCAATAAGCGGTGTCGTGGATGTTGGACGGGTGCAGGCCGGCGTCTCCCCCGTCGCGACGGGCCCAGTGCGGCTTCGGCCCCACCAGCCGCACTCCGGTGCGGTCGGAGTTGAAGTGCACGGTGTAATCGGCGCGAGTCAGGGTGGTCATGTCGGCACGGGTCAGAAACTCCGGCGCGGCGTGCGGCCCTTCGGTCACCGCCAGTTCCCAGTGCGGGCCGATGCTGGGCTGACTCTCGGCGGGCACTCCGGTGAGCGCTGGAACAGTGCCGTCGCCGCCGGCCGCGCTGAGTCGATCGCCCGGGACCAGGGCCCGACCGTGGTGTCCACCGAACACGCCTTGGGTGAAAGTGGCCGCACTGCCCAGGAATTCCGGTGCGATGATGCCGCCCTCGACGAGTACGTAGCAGCGCATCCCGGGGCCGGGGATGGTGCCGATCTCAAGCAGACCGCCGGCGGGTATCCGCACCGACCGCCACTGCGCTACCCTGGTGCCGTCCAGGGTGAGTGTCGCTGCGGCACCGGTGACGCATACCCGGGCGGGGTTCGAAAAGCGCAGCGATGGCCCTGTTTTGGTGCATTCCAAACCGGCCGCCCCTTCCGGGTTGCCGAGCACCTGATTACCGAGCCGAAACGACAGGTCGTCCATCGGCCCGGACGGCGGCACCCCGACATGCCAGTACCCGACGCGGCCGGGCCAGTCCTGCACGGTGGTGAACACCCCCGGGGAGACCACCTCGATGCCGATCATCCTCGGGTGATCACCATCCGGACCGGGGTCGGGTCGAACCCGTTGCACGGGTTGTTGACCTGCGGGCAGTTCGACACCAGCACCAGGGTGTCGGTCTCGGCCCGCAGGGTCAGGCTCTTTCCCGGCGCCGATCTGCCGTCGACGATGCCCAGCGTGCCGTCGGCATCGACCGGGACGTTCATGAACCAGTTGATGTTGGACACGATGTCGCGCTTGCCCAGGCCCCACCGGGCGCCCTCGGCGAGGAAGTTCTCCACGCAGGCGTGCTGGTGGGCGGTGTGGTGCCCGTAGCGCAGCGTGTTGGATTCCTGCGAACAGGCACCGGCGATGGTGTCGTGATTGCCCACCTCGTCGGCGACGACGGTCATCAGGGCCGCGCCGTCTGCGCTGCGCAGCACCGAGCCGGTGCTCACGAAGATGTTGCGCTGGGCGGCCACGGTGGCCTGGGCACTGTAACGGCGGGTGGTGTCTGCGGCGTCATAGAGCAGACAGTCCACCGCCTGGTTGCCGTGCAGGTCGATGATCTGTAGTCGATCACCGGCGCGCACCACCGCCGACCAGGGCGCGCGGGCCGGCACCACCTCGTCGGAGACGATCACCATGCCGCCACCACCGCCTCGGTGTTCTGCAGCGCGCGCAGGTATTCCGGGTCGTGGTTGCTCAGGGTGCTCAATTGCTCGCCGGCCTTCCAGCCGAGCACATCCAGCGCGGTCGCGGGCGGATCGGGATCCAACGGGTGCGCGGCGTTGGCCACCACCAGCACCACCGGCAGGTGAATCAACAGGTCGACTGCCGCCCCCGGCGCCGCCGACCCGGTGAATTCCAGTGCGCCGCTGGACGGATCGACACGAACGCCCCGGAATAACGACACCGACGGGGCCACATCCCGGATGTCCATACCGTGCTTGATCACACCGAGCAGCAACAGCCGCCGGCCGGTGTCGTCCGGCCCACACAGCATGTCGTGGTGGCCCGAGGAGTCGGCGACGACGGTGGCCAGCACCCGGCCCTGATCGGACAGCAGCGGATGCCCGGCGCCCAGGTACGCCTGCCACGGCACCTTCATCGTGTCGGCGATGTTGAGCCGCTCCCATGGCGCTTCGGTGCGGTAGAGCAGCAGATGCGCGCAGGCGCCGCCGTCGACATCGATCAGTCGGATTCGGCTGCCGCGGGCCAGCACCTTGGTGGCGTAGCCATCCGCCGGAATGGTCTCGGCCCAGAACAGCGTCGACGGGTCGACGTCGCCGGGAACCGCCGGTACCCGCAGTTCGGCCTGGTGCGCCTGAGCGCGGGCGTGCGAACGGGCCCCGCCGGTGGAGGCGGTACTCATCGGTGTGTCTCCTCTCGACACCCGGCACCGTAACATGATTACCTATCACTCGACAGAAATGCGGGGAGGGAGGGCCATGCCGACCGATCGACGTGGGCGTCCCCGGCTGGTGGCGTCTCGCCGCCCGGGCCACAGCGCCCGAGACGAGATCCTCGATGCGGCGGCAGAGTTGTTCACCACCATCGGCTATGCCGCCACCTCCACCCGGCGCATCGCCGAGAGCGTCGGCATCCAGCAGGCCTCGCTGTATCACCACTTCGGCGCCAAGGAAGACATCCTCGACGCGCTGCTGGCCGGCACCGTCGACACGTCGCTGGCGCTGGCCGCCGAGCTGCTGTCCGAAGGCGGCCCCGCGGCGCCCCGGCTGCACACGCTCGTCGTCGCCGACGCCACCCAACTGTGCGGCGGCCGCTGGAATCTGGGCACCTTGTATCTGCTTCCGGAGCTTCGCGTCGAGCGTTTCGCCGAGTTCCGCCGGCGTCGGGCTCAGTTGCGGGCGCACTACCGGGAGCTGTCCCGCGCGGTGATCGCCGAGCACCACGGACCTGGCGAGGGCGACGACCTCCCGTTCCGGTTGGTGGAGTCGGTCATCAACCGCCGCTCCGATGACGGTGCCTGCCCGGGTGACTATCCGTGGACGGTCGCCGAAGCCGCTTTGCGGGTGCTGGGCTGTGGTGATGATTTTGCCCGGATGCGGAAGGCAACCGGGGAGCGTTTGGGGCTTGGGCCGGACGAACCAAACGCTCGCGGCGGCGACGCCGGATAGATCCGGTGCGGCCAACAGCCCGTCGAGTCCCGCGGTGGCCTTGATCCCCGCCAGCTGGTTATCCCCAGTGTGGGTGTTATCCACAATGCGGCGGCTGATGTGTGCGGGCGGCCATCGGCGTCGGCGAATCTCAGTAGGATCGAAAATATGTGCGACACCACGGATCTGCCCGACCTCGACACGCTTCGCGAGGTCGATGACGCGGCCTTGGTGGCGGCGATCGGTGGATGGGCGCAGGCAGAGGCCGCCGCTGCGGCGCGTCGGCTGGCGGCGATCGCCGAATTGACCGGGCGGTGCTGTTATGACGACCCGGGGCGGTCGCGGTGGGCCGCTGACGACTGGGATGGGGTGGCCGCGCAGGTCGGTGCCGCGATGGGCGTCAGTCACGGCAAAGCCTCGTCGCAGATGTATCTGGCCCAAGCACTCGCCGAACGGCTGCCCAAGATTGCCGCCCTGTTCGCCGCCGGACAGCTCAACGCCGCTCTGGTGTCCACCATCTCCTGGCACACCACCTTGATCGAAGACCGTCGGGCGCTTGCCGCGGTCGATACCGCCCTAGCCGCCGACGCCCTGCACTACGGGCCACTGTCGGCGTTCAAGACCGGGCAGGCCATCGACGCGGTCGTCGAGGCACACGACCCGCAGGCCCTGCGCCGCAGCCGGCAAAATGCCCGCTCCCGCGACCTGGTGGTCGACAAACGCAACACCGCCCATGCCACCACCCCGGTGTGGGGCCGGCTGCACGCCCACGACGCCGAAGCACTCGACCGGCGCCTTTTGGCGATGGCGCACAGCGTGTGCGACGACGATCCGCGCACCATCGCCCAACGCCGCGCCGACGCCCTCGGCGCGCTGGCCGCCGGCGGGCA
>NZ_MVHU01000017.1 GCF_002086285.1 Mycolicibacter kumamotonensis
GGCGGCCGCGGGGGGGGCCCGGGGGGGGGGGGGGGCCCGGGCGGGCCCCGCCGGGACCGGCGCAGCGGGCGGTGACGGCGGGTCCGGCGGGGCCGCCGGTCAGGTCGCTGCGGGCAACACCATCATCGACGGCTCCGACGGAGCCGACGGCACGGCCGGTGTGAGCGGCACTGATGGCAACGCCGGTCAAGGCGGCACCGCCGGTCAGCCCTGATCCTTGGTGAACCGTCGCCGAGCGTGTACCTGCTGCGAGATCTCCCCCGAGTTTCCGCAGTGAGTACACGCTCGGCGAAGCGGCATGACCGCTACAGCTGCCGGATGGCCTCGATCCGGGCCCGCAGCTGATCCGACGTGGCCGCCGCCACCGGTGGGCCACCGCAGATCCGGCGCAACTCGTTGTGGATCCAGCCGTGCGGTTTGCCGAGCCGGTGATGCGCCGCCGACACCAGCGCGTTGAGTTCGTGACGTAGCGCCCGCAACTGTCCGTGGGTGGTCACCGGTACCGGAACCCCGCCGTCGTTGACCGCTTTGGACCGTCGGACCAGCTGCTCTTCCTGCCTGCGCCGCAACAGGTCCCGCATCTGGTCGGGGTCCAGCAGACCGGGGATGCCCAGATAGTCGGCCTCCTCCTCGCTGCCGGCCGGGGTGGCCGTCCCGAACGACGCACCGTCGAAGATCACCTGGTCCAGCTCGGCGTCGGCGCCCAGCGACTCGAAGGTGTTCTCCAGTTCGGACGGTTCGTCGCGCCGGCGCTCGGCCTCGGCGAACTCGTCGCGTTCGGACTCCCGGTGCGGCTTGCCCAGCACATGGTTGCGCTGCGCCTCAAGCTCACTGGCCAACTGCAGCAGCGACGGCACCGAGGGCAGGAAGATGCTGGCGGTCTCGCCCGGCCGCCGCGACCGCACGAACCGGCCGATCGCCTGCGCGAAGAACAGCGGGGTGGACGCGCTGGTCGCGTAGACGCCCACCGCCAGCCGTGGCACGTCGACACCTTCGGAAACCATCCGCACCGCCACCAGCCAGCGACTGGTCGCCGCGGAGAACTGCGCGATCTTCTGCGAGGCGGTCGGGTCATCGGAGAGCACCACCGTCGGGGCCTCGCCGGTGAGCGTGGTCAGCAGCTTGGCGTAGGCGCGGGCGGTCTTCTGATCCGAGGCGATCACCATGCCGCCGGCGTCGGCCATGCCGCCATCGCGCAGCTGGCGCAGCCGAGTGTCCGCGGCGGTGATCACCGCCGGCATCCATTGCCCGGCCGGATCCAACGCCGTGCGCCAGGCCCGCGCGGTGTGCTCGGCGGTCAGCGGCTCGCCGAGCCGGGCCGCGTACTCCTCACCGGCGCTGTCACGCCAGCGGGCCTCCCCCGAATAGGCCATGAACACCACCGGGCGCACCACGCCGTCGGCCAGCGCCTCGGGGTAGCCGTAGCTGTCGTCGGCCACCGAACGCAACGCGCCGCTGCCGTCGGGCTCATAGTTGACGAACGGAATGGGACTGTCGTCGCTGCGAAAGGGGGTGCCGGTCAGCGCCAGCCGGCGAGTGGCGTCGGAGAACGCCTCGCGGATGCCGTCGCCCCAGCTTTTGGCGTCCCCGCCGTGATGGATCTCGTCGAAGATCACCAGGGTTTTCGCGGCCTCGGTGCGCACCCGGTGCCGGGTCGGGTGGCTGGCGACCTGCGCGTAGGTGACGACGACGCCGTGGTATTCCGCACTGGTCTGGGCGTCGGAGTTGGAAAACCGCGGATCCAGGGCGACGCCGTGTTCGGCGGCCGCCGACGCCCACTGCACCTTCAGGTGTTCGGTGGGCACCACGATCGTGATGCGCTCGACGGTGCGGTCGGCCAGCAACTCGGCGACGATGCGCAGCGCAAACGTCGTCTTGCCGGCGCCGGGGGTGGCCACCATCAGAAAATCGCGCGGCTTGGCGGTCAGATACCGCACCAGAGCCCGCCGTTGCCAGCCCCGCAAAGCCCGGGTGCTGGGCGCTGCGTCAGCCCGCACCCGGTCTCCTATCTGATCGAGAGGCAGTCTAGGGCAAGCGGATAGCATCGCTTGCGTGTCCACCCCGGGGGAGCCGGAATCCATCCGCGTTGAGCGGCTACTCGACGCGCAGACCAAAGCCGCCGCGCTGTTCGACGAGATCGAGCGCCGCGGCATGATCCGCCCCGGTGTCGGCGAGCAGCAGCTCTCCGATGAGATCGCCGACCTGGCCGCCGAACGGTTCGGGGTGACGCGGCACTGGCATCGCCGGGTGGTGCGCGCCGGGGAGAACACCCTGCATCCGTTTCACGCCCACCCGCCGGATCGGATCATGACCGACGACGACATCGCCTACCTCGATCTGGGCCCGATCTTCGCCGAGTGGGAGGCCGACTTCGGTCGCACCTTCGTGCTCGGTGACGACCCGGACAAGCTGGCGCTGCGCGACGCCCTGCCCGGGGTGTGGAGCGCGGGTCGCGCGTTCTTCGAGGCTCACGCCGAGATCACCGGCGCGCAGCTGTTCGAACACGTCGTCGGCCTGGCCCAGGACGCGGGTTTCGAGTTCGGCGCTCCCATCGCCGGGCACCTCCTCGGGGAGTTTCCGCACAAGAAGATCTCCGGAGACGACGCCCGGTTCTACGTCGCACCCGGATCCGACGAGCCGATGCGCCGCACCGACCGCACCGGCCGGGTCTGCCACTGGATCCTCGAGGTGCACCTGGTCGACCGGGCCCGCCGGTTCGGCGGTTTCTACGAGGAACTGCTCGACGTGGGGTGAGCCGGGTTCGGCTATACCGGAAAGACCACCCCGGTCAGCTCCTCGGAGACGGTCCACAGCCGCTTCTGCGCGTCGACATCGTGGGACTTGCGGCTGGACTTCACCACGGTGGGGTAGCCGCGTCCCTGCGCGAAGCCGTCCGGCCCGAAGTACTGGCCGCCGAGCGCCTGCGGGTCGCTGGCGGCGCGTAGTGACGGCAGCGCGCCCATGTCCGCACCCTGGAAGAGCGGTTTGATCAACGGGTAGGCGGCCGCAGCCCACCGCGGCAGGTGGCGCATCAGGTCGGTGTTGGAGCCGCCGGGGTGCGCGGCGGTGGCGATCGTGGTCGCGTGCGGAGCCAGCCGGCGCTGCAACTCGTAGGTGAACATCAGGTTGGCGAGCTTGGACTGCCCGTAGGCCTCGACCCGGTTGTAGCGGCGCTGCCACTGCAGGTCGTCGAAGTGGATGTCGGCGCGGATGCGGTGACCGACGCTGCTGACGGTCACGACCCGGGAGCCGGCGACCGGCAGCAGCCGGTCCAGCAGCAGTCCGGTCAGGGCGAAGTGGCCCAGATGGTTGGTGCCGAACTGCAGCTCGAAGCCGTCCTTGGTCGTCGCCTTCGGCGGGTACATCACCCCGGCGTTGTTGATCAACAGGTCGATGCGGTCGTGATCGGCGCGCAACTGCGCCGCGGCGGAGCGGATCGAGTCCAGCGAGGTCAGGTCGAGCTCCTGCAGCGTCACGTCGGCGCCGGGGCTGCGGCGACGGATGAGGGACTCGGCGTCCTTGCCCTTCTCGAGATTGCGCACGGCGAGCACCACCCGGGCGCCCTGCGCGGCGAGTGCGGCGGCTGTCTCGAAGCCCAGACCGGTGTTGGCTCCGGTGATGACCGCGACCCGCCCGGTCTGGTCGGGGATGTCCGCGGTTGTCCATTTGGCCATGGGGAACTCCTGAGCTGTAGGGTAAACGGGGCTAGCGCTCCGGTTTTTGCAACTATACGGAACGATCGCCCCGCTTTGTCAACCGATAGGGATGCACAGGTGACTGAGTCCAGCCGGCCACTGCGCGCCGACGCGGTGCGCAACCGTGCGCGCGTGCTGGACGTCGCCTATGAAACCTTTGCGGCCGAAGGCTTGTCGGTGCCGATCGATGAGATAGCCCGACGCGCCGGAGTCGGCGCCGGGACCATCTACCGGCACTTCCCGACCAAGGACGCGCTGTTCCGGGCGGTCCTCAAAGACCGCATGCAACGCGTCGTCGACGACGGGTACGCCCTGCTGGAATCCGACGAACCGGGGGTGGCGCTCTTCACCTTCCTGCGCTCGATCGTCCTGCAGTGGGGTGCGACGGATCGGGGCCTGGCCGAAGCACTGGCCGGCGTCGGCATCGACATCGCCCAGGCCGCACCGGAGTCCGAGGACGCCTTCCTGGCGGTGCTCGGTGAGCTGCTGGGCGCCGCGCAGCGGGCGGGCATCGCGCGAGGCGACCTCGGTGTCGGCGACGTGAAGGCGATCCTGGTCGGGTGCCAGGCGATGCAGTCCTACAACGCCGCGTCGGCCGAGCGCGTGATCGACGTCGTCATCGACGGTTTGCGCGCGCCGCAATAAGGCGCGCTTCGCTCCGCGCATCATCGCCGGACGAGCCCGACGGTCCGGCTCCTCAGCTCGTCGCTTCGCTCCGCGCATCGTCGCCGGACGAGCCCGACGGTCCGGCTCCTCAGCTCGTCGCTTCGCTCCGCGCATCGTCGCCGGACGACCTTGCACTCTCCATGGGCGAGTGCTAAGAATGACGTTGGCACTCGCGACCGGCGAGTGCTAGGTCGGGACGGTGAGGTACGGGGCCGCACCTGCGGAGCACACCCACAGCCGTCCGTCGCGGGCACTGACCCGACCGACAAGACGTGCACCCCCTAACCGGAGGAATCACTTCGCAATGGCTAAGCAAATTGCGTATGACGAAGAGGCCCGTCGCGGCCTCGAGCGGGGACTGAACGCCCTCGCCGACGCGGTCAAGGTGACGCTGGGCCCCAAGGGCCGCAACGTCGTCCTGGAGAAGAAGTGGGGCGCCCCCACGATCACCAACGATGGTGTGTCCATCGCCAAGGAGATCGAGCTGGAGGACCCCTACGAGAAGATCGGCGCCGAGCTGGTCAAGGAGGTCGCCAAGAAGACCGACGACGTCGCCGGTGACGGCACCACCACGGCCACCGTGCTGGCCCAGGCCCTGGTCAAGGAAGGCCTGCGCAACGTGGCCGCCGGCGCCAACCCGCTGGCCCTCAAGCGCGGCATCGAGAAGGCCGTCGAGAAGGTCTCCGAGACCCTGCTGAAGGACGCCAAGGAGGTCGAGACCAAGGAGCAGATCGCGGCCACCGCCGGGATCTCCGCGGGCGACCAGTCCATCGGTGACCTGATCGCCGAGGCGATGGACAAGGTGGGCAACGAGGGTGTCATCACCGTCGAGGAGTCCAACACCTTCGGCCTGCAGCTGGAGCTCACCGAGGGTATGCGCTTCGACAAGGGCTACATCTCGGGTTACTTCGTCACCGACGCCGACCGTCAGGAAGCGGTCCTGGAGGACCCCTACATCCTGCTGGTCAGCTCCAAGGTGTCGACGGTCAAGGACCTGCTTCCGCTGCTGGAGAAGGTCATCCAGGGCGGCAAGCCGCTGCTGATCATCGCCGAGGACGTCGAGGGCGAGGCGCTGAGCACCCTGGTCGTCAACAAGATCCGCGGCACCTTCAAGTCCGTCGCCGTCAAGGCTCCGGGCTTCGGTGACCGTCGCAAGGCGATGCTGCAGGACATGGCGATCCTCACCGGTGGCCAGGTCATCAGCGAAGAGGTCGGCCTGTCGCTGGAGACCGCCGACATCTCGCTGCTGGGCAAGGCTCGCAAGGTCGTGGTGACCAAGGACGAGACCACCATCGTCGAGGGCGCTGGTGACTCGGAGGCCATCGCCGGCCGGGTGTCGCAGATCCGCGCCGAGATCGAGAACAGCGACTCCGACTACGACCGCGAGAAGCTGCAGGAGCGCCTGGCCAAGCTGGCCGGCGGCGTCGCGGTCATCAAGGCCGGGGCTGCCACCGAGGTGGAGCTCAAGGAGCGCAAGCACCGTATCGAGGACGCGGTCCGCAACGCCAAGGCCGCCGTCGAGGAGGGCATCGTCGCCGGTGGTGGCGTGACCCTGCTGCAGGTCGCGCCGTCGCTGGACGAGCTGAAGCTCGAGGGTGACGAGGCGACCGGCGCCAACATCGTCAAGGTGGCGCTGGAGGCCCCGCTGAAGCAGATCGCCTTCAACGCCGGCCTCGAGCCCGGCGTGGTGGCCGAGAAGGTCCGTAACTCGGCCGCCGGAACCGGCCTCAACGCCGCCACCGGCGAGTACGAGGACCTGCTCAAGGCCGGCGTCGCCGACCCGGTGAAGGTGACCCGCTCGGCGCTGCAGAACGCAGCCTCGATCGCGGCGCTGTTCCTGACCACCGAGGCCGTTGTCGCCGACAAGCCGGAGAAGGCGGCCGCACCCGCGGGCGACCCGACCGGTGGCATGGGCGGCATGGACTTCTAAGTCTGGTTGCACGACAAGGCCCGGTCTGCTTCGGCAGACCGGGCCTTCGTCGTTTACGTTGACTCTGCGCGTAGGGCGGGAAAGTGCGAGTGGGGTGCGCCCTGGACGCAGAGTCAACGAGGATGGGTGCATGGAGATCCTGCTGCTGGGCACCGGCAGCGCCGACGGCTGGCCGAACCCGTTCTGCCGGTGCGTCTCCTGCCGATCGGCGACCGAGGTTCGCGGGCAGACCGCCGCGCTGGTCGACGGCGTGCTGTTGCTGGACTGCGGCCCGGAGGCGCCGCGGGCCGCCGCGCGCTTCGGACGGTCGCTGGCGTCGGTGCGCCACATCCTGTTCACCCACGGCCACTGGGACCACGTCGGGCCGGCCGCCATGCTGATGCGGCACTGGACCGGGACCGGCGAGCCCCTGGATGTGGTCGGCCCGCCGAGCGCTCTAAATCAGTGCCGGGACTGGGTGGGCCCGGACGACCCGGTCCGGTTCGTCGAGGTGAGCCCGGGCGACGACGTGCGCGTGGGTGACTACCGGGTCCGGGTGCTCGCCGCCGCGCATGGCGCCGACATCGGCGGTGACGCGGTGCTCTACGATCTGGAATCCGTTGGCGGCCGGATCTTCTGGGCCACCGACACCGGCCCGCTGCCCGAGGCTACGCACGCCGCGGTCGCCGGCGCCGGCTTCGACGCGGTGTTCCTGGAGGAGACGTTCGGGATGCATACCGGCCACGGCACCGAACACCACGACCTCCCCGCTTTCGCGGCGACCGTGGATGAGTTGCGCCACTCCGGCGCCGTCGTGGCCGCCACCGACGTCGTCGCCGTCCATCTGAGCCATCACAACCCGCCGGAACCGGAACTGACTGCGGTATTGGCTGATTCGGATGCCCGGCCGGGGCGCGACGGTGAGATCCTGGGCGCGGTGCCGATCCGTTCGCTGATTCTCGGCGGCGCCCGCTCAGGCAAGTCCGCGCACGCCGAAGCGCTGCTGGCCGGGCAGGTAGCGGTCACCTACCTGGCCACCGGCGGAACGCGCGAGGGCGATCCGGAATGGGCCGAACGGATACGGCTGCACCGGAGCCGACGCCCGCACACCTGGCGCACGGTGGAGACCGTCGACATCGCCGATACGCTGCTCACCGCCGAAACCCCGCTGCTGCTGGACTGTTTGGGAACCTGGCTCACCGCTCGCATGGACCTGCACCGGGTTTGGGACGACGGCGGCCTCGACGGCGTGCACGCCGATATCGACGAACTGGTTTCGGCGTGGCGGGCCTGCCCGGTGCGGGCGGTGGCGGTAAGCAACGAGGTCGGCAGCGGAGTGGTGCCGCCCGCCGAATCCGGGCGGTTGTTCCGCGACCTGCTCGGCGTGCTGAACGCACGGATCGCCGCGGAGTCCGACGAGGTCGTGCTGATGGTGGCCGGGCGACCGCTCAAGCTTCCTGCGCAGTGACCTTCAAGTCGACACAGTCGCTGTAGCAAGGGGTTTCGCCCGGCGACTCCGGGGTGGCGACCCGGATCAGCACCGCGCGACTGGGGGAGATCTTCAGGCTGGCCAGCTCACCGGCATCAGACACCTCGGCGGTGCCGTCGACGATGACGGTGTAGCCACCCGGGACCGGCGGCGGCCACATCACCGTGACATCGCTGCTGCGAGCCAGGTTCGCCCGGCTGCGCCGCCCACCGAGCGCGCCGATGTGCACGATGTCGCCGTTGAGCGTCGGCATCACCGGTACCGGGTGCGGCCGGTTCTCGGCGTCGACGGTGATCAGGTAGGCGTAGTCGTAGCCCACGAGTTTCGCTGCGAGGCGGTCGAAATCCACGTTGGAAGCCATGCGACCAGCCTAACGTCGCCGGCTGTCAATTCGCCTTGAGCTGCACGCAGTCGTGCACGGTGCCGACCGCCCGCTTGGTGCCCTCGGCGAACACCGGCCGGTGCAGCAGGGCCTTGGTCGGCCTGACCAGCACCGGGGCTCCCGGATCATCGGGAAGCTCGGCCTGGCCGTCGACGAACAGGGAGTACTCGCCGACCTCGCGGGCGGGCCAGACCAGGGTGACACCGGCGCGGGCCGCGATGTTCTCCCGGCCGTGGGCGCCGACGGGTCCGACGTCCACCCGGGCGCCGTCGAAGACCGGGGTGATCGCGGTGGTGCGAATGCGGTAGTCGTCACCGACGGTCACCAGGTAGGCGAAGTCGTAGCCGGGCAACAGCTCGGCCAGCCGGGCGAGGTCGACGGAGGTGGTCATGGTGTCGAGGATAGTGATCAGGTAGCAGACACCAGAGGAAACCTGGGCCAAGATGAACCCATGGAATTCCGCTACCTGGGCAACTCCGGCCTGCAGATCTCAGAGATCACCTACGGCAACTGGCTCACCCACGGATCGCAGGTCGAGAACGACGTCGCGACCGCGTGTGTGCATGCCGCGCTCGATGCGGGCATCACTACCTTCGACACCGCCGATGTCTACGCCAACGGTGCCGCCGAGGAAGTGCTCGGCGCCGCGCTGCAGGGCCGGCGACGTTCTTCGGTGGAGATCTTCACCAAGGTCTACTGGCCGATAGGGCCGGCCCCGCTGGGCCGCAACGACACCGGGTTGTCCCGCAAGCACATCATGGAGGCCATCGACGGGTCGCTGCGCCGGCTGGGCACCGACTACGTCGACCTCTACCAGGCGCACCGCTATGACTCCTTCACCCCGCTGGAGGAGACCATGCAGGCCTTCGCCGACATCGTCCGGGCGGGCAAGGCGCTCTACATCGGGGTCAGTGAATGGACCGCCGAACAGATCCGCCAGGCCCACGGGCTGGCCCGCCAGCTGGGCATATCGCTGATCTCCAGCCAGCCGCAGTATTCGATGCTGTGGCGGGTGATCGAGCCGGAGGTGGTCCCCACCTGCCAAGAACTGGGCCTGGGCCAGATCGTGTGGTCGCCGATGGCCCAGGGCGTGTTGTCCGGCAAGTACCTGCCGGGTCAGCCGCCGCCGGCCGGCTCGCGCGCCACCGACGAAAAAGGTGGGGCGAACTTCATCAAACGGTTCATGACCGACGAGGTGTTGACCCGGGTCCAGCAGTTGGCGCCGATCGCCGCGGAGCTCGAGCTGACCACGGCGCAGCTGGCGATCGCGTGGGTGCTGCAGAACGACAATGTGGCCGCCGCTCTGGTCGGCGCCTCGCGTCCGGAGCAGGTCACCGAGAACGTCAAGGCCTCCGGCGTGCGCATCCCCGCTGAGCTGCTGGCCCGCATCGACGAGGTGCTGGGCGACGCGGTGACCCGCGATGCCGACGTGGTGGCCCGCTCCACCCCGGAAAAACGCTTGATCTAGGCCCGGCACAGGATCTGGCTGTGCGGAATCATCAACCAGCCGTCGGGGTTCTCGGCCCAGCTCCGCCAAGCCTGCGAAATCGCCTGCAGTGTGGCCTGATCGGCGGCGCCACTGTCGAGCAGCTGCTCGGCGATGGCGGACTGCAGGATCCGATCGGCCCACATGCCGCCCCAGTGTTCCCGCTCGGCGGGGGTGCCGTAACACGTCGCGCTGGCCGTCGGGGTGACGTCGGTGAATCCGGCCGCATGCGCCCAGGCCAGCAGATGCCGGCCCGCGTCGGGCTCACCGCCGTTGGCTCGCGCTGCATCGCGGTAGAGCCGCAGCCAGTCGTCCAGCTCCGCCGAGGCCGGATACCAGGTGAACGCCGCGTAGTCGCTGTCGCGGGCGGCCACCACGCCACCGGGTTTGCAAACCCGGCGCATCTCGCTCAGCGCGGTCACCGGGTCGGCGACATGCTGGAGCACCTGATGGGCGTGCACCACGTCAAAACTGTTGTCGGGGAACTGCAATGCGTGCACATCGGCGACCACGAAATCGATGTTGTGCTGCCCTCGCTCACGTGCGCAGTCGCGGGCCAGATCAAGTGCCGCGGGGACGGGCTCGATGGCCGTCACCGTCCCCGGCGCAACCAGGGCGGCTAGATCCACCGTGATGGTTCCCGGCCCGCAGCCGACGTCCAGCAGCTGCAGGCCCGGCGTCAGGGCCGGCAACAGATACGCCGCGGAGTTCTGCGCTGTGCGGGAGCGGTGGGCGCGCAGCACCGATTCGTGGTGGCCGTGGGTGTATTTGGGCTCTGCAGGCTCAGTCACACCGGAAACGGTACGCCGGCAAGTTGACATTCAGGACGGCGCGGGTTGCCGGCCGCGCACCAGCCTGCCCGGCCGGGCCGCGGTGGGTTTGCCGTTCTCCGCGATGATCTCGCCGGAGACGATCGTCGCCACGTAGCCGTCGGCGCTCTGATCGAGCCGGCGCCCGCCGGCGGGCAGGTCATAGTTGACCACCGGCTTGTGCAGCCGCAGCCGCTCGTGATCGATGACGTTGAGATCCGCCTTGTAGCCCACCGCGATCCGGCCCCGGTCGTCGAGTCCGGCGGTCCGGGCCGGTGTCGACGTCAGTTCGCGGACCGCCTCGGCGACGCTGAGCCGGCCCGACGCGCGATCACGGGCCCAGTGCGTCAGCACATAGGTGGGAAAGCTTGAGTCGCAGATCATTCCGTAGTGGGCGCCGCCGTCGCCCAGGCCCAGCACCACGTCATCGCGACGCATCAGGTCCCCGACGGTGTCCAGCGAGTTCTCCCGGAAGTTGGCCAGTGCGTCCAGCAGGATCGCGTGCCCGTCGTCATCGAGCAGCCGGTCGTATGCCTCCTCGACCGGGGAGACGCCACGCGCCTCGGCGCGTGCCGCAATGCTCTTCGACGGATCCGGCTCATAGTCGGCGTCATCGCCGAGCGGGTACGTCCACTGCCAGGACTGGGCCAGGTACGCGATGGGGTTGGTCGGGACAATGCTGGCATGGTCGGCCAAAATCCGCTGCCGCACCTCGGGTTTGCGCATTTCAGCGACCCGCTCCGCGAGCGGCAGGTCGGCGATCTGCCGATAGCTCGGGTACAGCACGAAGGGGTTGATGCTCAGGTCCAACCCGACCATGAGCCCGATCGGGCGGGGGAACACCTGAGCGGTGATCGCGGCGCCGGAGCTGTTCGCCTTCTCCACCATGGTAATCGCGTCGTGCCACAGCGGCTCGCCGGCATTGCCGATCAGCAGGGTGAACGTGACCGGCAGGCCCGCATCGGTAGCCGCGTCGAAAACCTGCTGCAGCACAGGCTGATACGCGCCGTCGGGGAGGTCGGGGACGAACTGGATCAGCCCTCCGCCGCCGTCGGCGATACCGCGGCCGATCTCGAGGATCTCGGTGTAGGCGGCGCCGTAGCTGGGAATCCGGGCCCCGGCCCTGGTGCGGTGAGTGGTCAGCCGTGACGATGAAAATCCCAGCGCCCCAGCTTCGGCGGCCTCGCGGGCCAGCTCCCGCATCCGCGCCAGATCCGCGGGCGTGGCCGGCTCGCGGTCGACACCGCGTTGCCCCATCACGTAGACCCGCAGCGGCGAATGCGGCAGGAACGCTGCGACGTCGATGTCCCGCTGCCGCGCGTCGACGGCATCCATGAACTCCGGGAAGGTCTCCCATGTCCACGGCAGGCCATCGGTCATCACCACTCCGGGGATGTCTTCGACGCCGGCCATCAGGTCGACCAGCACCTCATGGTCGGCGGTTCGACACGGCGCGAAACCCACCCCGCAGTTGCCCATCAACACCGTCGTCACCCCGTGCGCCGACGAGGGATTGAGGCGATCCGACCAGATCGACTGCCCGTCGTAGTGGGTGTGAAGGTCGACGAAACCGGGGGTGACCAGCAGCCCCGCCGCGTCGATCACATGCTGGGCTGCGGTGGCCCCCGCGTCGTCCACCCGGCCGACCTCGGCGATGACGCCCTCGCGAACCGCGACATCGCCGACGAAAGGCTGGCCACCCAGCCCATCGATGACCGTGCCGTTGCGGACCACGAGGTCGTAGGTCATCTAGAAAATCTACGCCCGGGTACGCATCGGATGCCAGGATGATTTCGGTGATCGCCGGTGGCCACCAATTGCAGCGGCTCTACGGTCCGCGGGCGTGGCTATAGTTGGTGGCTGAAGCGCAACCACGGAGCCTGATACGGGATCGGAGGCGCGAACCGATGGTAGCCCTCGAGCGGTTCGACTCCGACGGTGTCCGGGAGCTGATCGGCCGGACGGACCAACTCGGTGTGCTGACGGTGTGTCTCAACGCGGATCCGAGCGGGGACCCGAACCTGCAAGCCGCCTCGATCGATTTGAAGAACCGTTTCCGGGAACTGCAGCAACGGGTCGCCTCGGAGAATGAGCACGGCGGCGAGACCGTCGCCGCGCTGGAACGACTCTGGCCGCGGGTGGCACAACTCGCCGATCCTGCGGCCGGTGGCCGAAGCCGAATTCTGTTCGCCGGACTGGAAGATGACTGGGAGCTACAACTTCAGAGCGCGTTGCCGATAGCCAGCCGAGTGGTGTTGGACGAGCGCCCGTTCATTCATCCGCTGCTGGAGCTGCTCGATGAAGGCCGGCCGGCGGGGGTGGTCCTGGTCTCCGCCGAGGACGCCCGGCTCCTGGAATGGCGGGTCGGGTCGCTACAGCTGCTGAGCCGCATCGAGCAGCAGTATGTCGAGGCGCCGCACGAGCGCGCCGGGCAGATCGGTGGCGGCCCGCAGGGCCAGTTCCACACGCCCGTGCAAGAGCAGCGTCAGTCGCGCGAGCATGATCGGGCACACCGATTTCTGGACCAGGTGACGACGGTGGCCGCCGGGCTGGCCGCTGAGCGCGGATGGGAACGAATCCTGGTCAGCGGCGGGGACCGCTGGACTGAACGGGCCGTCGAGAAGTTTCCGCAAGCGCTCAGCGACCGGATCTTCGCCGACGCTCGGGTTCTCAGCGGGCTCGATCCCGGCGCGCTGCAGGCCGCGGTGACCGAGTGGGCGCATGAGCAGCACGCCGCGCGGGAAAGACGGCTGCTGGACAGTGTTTGCGACGGCGCCGGCTCCGGTCACCGGGTGGCTCTGGGCGTGTCGGAGGTGGCCGCGGCGTTGAATGCCGGGCGAGTCGCGCACCTGGTATATGACCCGGAGGTCCGCTACACCGGGACGGTGGGCGCGAACGGGTCGCTGTACGCCGGCGACGAGGTCGGGCCGGACGGGCGCCCGGGGACGCCGGATTCCCGGTTGACCGAGAGGCTGGTCGAGCGGGCATTCACCACCGGAGCCCGGATCAGTCCCATCGAGGGCGCAGCCGACGGGCGGCTGCGCGATGCCGCGGGAATCGCCGCACTGCTGCGCTGGTAAACGGACTTTCGGAAGGAATGGACGATGAATCCGACGAGATCGATGACGTGCCGATGAGCGACGCCGCGTTGCAGGACCTGCTTCGAGACGCGTTCACCCGGTTGATCGAGCATGCCGACGAAGTCACCGGCGGGCTCACCGAGGAAGTGGCCGACTATCGGCCGACCCCGCAAGCCAACAGCATCGCCTGGCTCCTTTGGCACAGTGCCCGGGTGCAGGACATCCAGATCGCCCAGGTTGCCGGTGTCGAGCAGGTGTGGACCCGCGACGGGTGGGTGGACCGGTTCGGCCTGGACCTGCCACGCGACGACAGCGGCTACGGCCACAGCCCGGCCGAAGTCGCCAAGGTGCACGCCCCGGCGCAACTACTGGCCGACTACTACCGCGCCGTGCATCAGCTGACCCTGGACTATCTGGCCGGTGTCACCGCGGCCGAACTGGGCCGCGTGGTCGACACCCACTGGAATCCGCCGGTGACAGCGGGGGTGCGGTTGGTCAGCATCATCGACGATTGCGCGCAGCATCTCGGTCAGGCCGCCTACCTCAGGGGCTTGCAGGAATAAGCCGCCGGGGACGAACTTGACACCTGTCGAGGGCGGATGCGACCGGGGTCACAATCGGTACTAGCATGGCGCCATGACCATCACAACGCCCGCTGCCACCACCCTGCTCGGAACCGACACCGTGCTGAACCCCGCCACCGGGGAGGCCGCCGGTGAGGTCCGCTGGACCGATCCGTCCGAGGTCGAAGCTATCGCCACCGCCCTGCGCACCGCACAGCGCGAATGGGAGGCCCGCGGCGCCAAGGGCCGGGCCAAGGTGCTGGCACGGTACGCGGTGTGGCTCGGCGAGCACCGGGACGAGATCGAGAAGGTGCTGATCGCCGAGACCGGCAAGTCCCGCACCGACGCCGCTCAAGAGGTGCCGTTGCTGATCATGATCCTGTCCTACGTGATCAAGGTGATGGACAAGGCGATGACCCCGGAGACCCGGCCGGCGTCGCTGCCGATGATGGCGATCAAGAAGGTCGCCGTGCACTACCGGCCGCGGCCGGTGGTCGGCGTGATCGCGCCGTGGAACTACCCGGTGGCCAACGCGTTGATGGACGCGATCGGTGCCTTGGCGGCCGGCTGTGCGGTGCTGCTCAAGCCCTCCGAGCAGACCCCGCTCACCGCCGAACTGTTGCGTGACGGTTGGCAGCAGGCCGGCGGACCCGACGTGTTCGCGGTGGTTCAGGGTGCGCGCGAGGTGGCCGAAGCGGTGATCGACAGCTCGGACTACGTGCAGTTCACCGGGTCGACGGCCACCGGGCGCAAGGTCGCCGAGCGCGCCGCCCGCCGGCTGGTGCCCTACAGCCTCGAATTGGGCGGCAAAGATCCGATGATCGTGTGCGAGGACGCCGACATCGACCTGGCCGCACACGCCGCCGTGTGGGGGGCGATGTTCAACGCCGGACAGACATGCGTCTCGGTCGAGCGGGTCTATGTGCTCGAACCCGTCTACGACAAGTTCGTCGCCGCGGTGGTCCGCGATGTGCAGGCGCTGCAGATGGGCGCCGGCGAGGGCACCCACTTCGGGGCGCTGATCAGCGACCAGCAACTCGCCGTCACCGAACGCCACGTCAAAGAGGCGCTGGCCGCCGGAGCGCGTGCGCTCACCGGTGGGGAACGCGCACCCGGCAAGGGCAGCTTCTACCCGCCCACCGTGCTCGTCGACGTCGACCATTCGATGGCCTGCATGACCGAGGAGACCTTCGGCCCGACCCTGCCGATCATGAAGGTCGCCAGCGTCGACGAGGCGATCCGGCTCTCCAATGACAGCCCCTACGGACTGAGTGCCTCGGTGTTCTCCCGTGACATCTCACGAGCTAAAGATATTGCGGTCCAACTGGACTGCGGTGCGGTAAACATCAACGACGTGATCTCGAACCTGATGTGCACAACGGCGCCGATGGGCGGCTGGAAGACATCGGGTATCGGTGCGCGCTTCGGCGGCGTCGACGGCATTCGCAAGTTCTGCCGGCAGGAGGCCGTCGTGGCGCCGCGCACGAACGTCGGCGCGGGTGGCAATTACTACCACAATTCGCTCAAGACACTGGCCCGGATGAACGGACTGATGACCCGGATGGCGCTGGCGCGGCCACGACGCACGGCGAAGTAGTGCGCTTCTTCACGGCGGCGCTGTTCTGGTTGCTGGCCACCGTGATGCTGGCGGTGACGCTGCCGACGGCGTGGGCGCAGAGCAACCTGATCGACGGCGACGGCTACGCCCGGCTGGCCCGGCGGGCCGCTGCCCAACCTGCCCTGCAGGACGCGGTCGCCGCCGAGCTCACCGCCCAGGCGGTGCGACTGATCCGTGCGCAGGGTTTCCCCATCAACCCGTCCCCGGTGCGGGAGGCCGCCGCCGAATACACCTCCGGGCCGTCGTTTCCCGCCCAGTTCGTCCAGCTGAACTCCGACGGGCACGACTGGCTGCTCAGCGGCGCCGACACCGGCCCGTGGGAGATCGACGTGGTACCGATGTTGCGGGACAAGGCGTTTGCCCCGCTGCTCTCTGACTACAACATCACGCTACCGGCCTCGATGAGCATCCCGCTGACGCCGACGTCCACCGAGGTGGCGCGTCCCGGCCAATTGCATCGCCTCGCGGTGTGGGGGCCGTGGCTGAGCCTGGTGCTGGTCGCCCTGACCGGTTTGTGCGCGGCGTTGACGCTGGCCGCGGCACGTCATCGCGGACGGGCGTTGGCCAGCCTCGGGGTGTCGGGGCTGCTGGTGGGCGCGGCGGGCTGGTCGGGAATCGAGGTGGCGCGGCGCTACCTGAATCACGTACTCAACCAGGCGACCGGCGATATCCGCCGGATCGCCGAAGCGGTGGCCGATGTGGCCGAAGCCAGCCTGCACCAGTGGCTCAACCTGGTCCTGGCCGGCGGCGGGGTGCTGGTGCTGGTCGGGGTGGCCGTCGCGCTGGCGGGCGGGTTGCGCAAGGTCTGACGGTCAGCGCTGATCGCCCAGCATCCGCCAAAGAAATGAGAAACTCAGCGCGGATTTGAACGCCGCCTGCGCGTTGTCGGCGGCCCCGCCGTGGCCGCCCTCGATGTTCTCGTAGTACCAGACCCGGTGTCCGGCGTCCTGCAGTGCCGCGGTCATCTTGCGGGCATGCCCGGGGTGCACCCGGTCGTCGCGGGTCGAGGTGGTGATCAACACCGGAGGGTAGGTCGCCTCCGCCGAAATGTTCTGGTACGGCGAGTATTCCCTGATGAATTCCCAGTCGTCGGGGTTGTCGGGATCTCCGTACTCGGCCACCCACGACGCGCCGGCCAACAGCAGGTGGTAGCGGCGCATGTCCAACAGCGGCACCTGACACACCAGCGCGCCGAACAACTGCGGGTAGGAGGTGAGCATGATGCCCATCAACAGCCCACCGTTACTGCCGCCCACCGCGCCGAGCTGCGCCACCGTGGTGATCCCGCGGTCCACCAGATCGGTTGCCACCGCGGCGAAGTCCTCGGCCACCAGGTGCCGGCCCGCGCGCATCGCCTGGGTGTGCCAACCCGGCCCGTACTCGCCGCCGCCGCGGATGTTGGCCAGCACGTATGTGCCGCCGCGCGCGAGCCAGAGCCGACCCAGCACCCCGTCGTAGCCGGGGGTGCGGGCCACCTCGAATCCGCCGTAGCCGCCCAACAGTGTCGGGCCGGCAGCAGCGTCCGGCCGCACCACGAAATAGGGGATCGCGGTGCCGTCTTTCGAGGTCGCGAAGTGTTGGGTGACGGTCACGTCTTCGGCGTCGAAAAAGGCGGGCGCGGACTTGATCTCGGTGAGCTCACCGTCGACCGGACCGTGCAGCAGCCGCGACGGGTGGGCGAATCCGCTGGAGTCCAGGAAGATTTCGTCGCCGGTGTCGTCGGCGGCCGCGATCACGGTGTTGGTGTTGGCCGGTACCTCGGTGACCGGGCGCCGCTGCCAGCTACCGGGGGTGGACACCTCCACCCGGCTGGCCACGTCGCGCAGGGTGACCAGGATCAGCCGGTCGCGGGTCCATGCGTAATGGTGCAGTGCCGTGTGCGCGTCGGGTTCGAAGACAACGCCCAATGTGGCTGTGCCGGCCAGGAATTCATCGTAGTCGGCGGCCAACAGGGAACCCGCCCCGTAGGACGCCGTGCCGGTGTCCCAATCGGTGCGCAGCTCGATCAGGATCCACTGCCGGTGCATGGACACCGTCGCATCGGTGGGCGCGTCGATCCGGATCAACTCGCCTTCGCGCAGCTCGTAGACCTCGTCGTTGAAGAAGTCGACGGCCCGCGAGACCAGGGTGCGTTCGAAACCGGGGGTGCGGTCGCGTCCGGCGCTCACCACCACATCGGTCGCCGCGCCGGCGAACACCGTCTCGGCGTCGGCGAGCGGCCGGCCCCGCCGCCACCGCTTGACGATCCGCGGATACCCCGAGTCGGTCAGCGAGTCGGGCCCGAAGTCCGTGCCCACCAGCACCGTGTCCTCGTCCTCCCAGCTGATCCGGGTCTTGGCCTCCGGGAGCTGGAATCCGTCGGCAGATGGGGGGACGAATTCCCTAGTGGCCATATCGAATTCGCGTACCACCACGGCGTCCGAGCCGCCCCGCGACAGCGACACCAGTGCCCGGGTGAGCTCCGGCTCGATCACGTTGGCGCCGGCCCACACCCAGTTCTCGCCGTCGGCGCGGCCCAGCTCGTCGACATCGATGATGACGTCCCATTCGGGGGCGGCGCTGCGATAGCTGTCCAGGGTGGTGCGCCGCCACAACCCGCGCGGGTTCTCGGCGTCGCGCCAGAAGTTGTAGAGGAACTCGCCGCGCCGGCGCACGTAGGGGATGCGGGCGTCGGTGTCGAGCACCTCGAGGGCGGCGGTGCGCATCGCCTCGAAATCCGCCCCGGCGAACTCCTCGACGGTCGGGGCGTTGTGGGCGCGAACCCAGTCCAGGGCGTCGTCGCCGGTGACGTCCTCGAGCCAGAGGTACTTGTCGTCCAGCGCGTCACCAGCCATGGGAGCCATTCTGGCAACGGCGGTAATGTGATGTGTACAACACCGTCGAAACTAGGGGCTACACCGATGACCGTTTTCGCCCGCCCGGGTTCTCCCACCGCACTGATGAGCTACGAGTCGCGCTACGGGAACTTCATCGGAGGCCAGTGGGTGGCCCCGGCCGGCGGTGAGTACTTCGAGGACATCACGCCGGTCACCGGCCAGCCGTTCTGCGAGATCCCGCGCTCCACGGCGGCCGATATCGACAAGGCGCTGGATGCCGCGCACGCCGCGGCCCCGGCCTGGGGCAAGACGTCGCCGGCCCAGCGCGCGGAGGTGCTCAACAACATCGCCGACCGCATCGACGAGCACACCCAGCAGCTGGCGGTCGCCGAGGTGTGGGACAACGGCAAGCCGATCCGGGAGGCGCTGGCTGCCGACATCCCGCTGGCCGCGGATCATTTCCGCTACTTCGCGGCGGCGATCCGCACCCAGGAGGGCGCCCTGAGCCAGCTCGACGACGACACCGTCGCCTACCACTTCCACGAGCCGCTGGGCGTGGTCGGCCAGATCATCCCCTGGAACTTCCCGCTTTTGATGGCGGCCTGGAAACTGGCGCCGGCGCTGGCCGCCGGCAATGCGGTGGTGCTCAAGCCCGCCGAGCAGACCCCGGCGTCGATCCTGTACCTGATGAGCCTGATCGGCGACCTGCTGCCGGCGGGAGTCGTCAACGTGGTCAACGGATTCGGGGTGGAGGCCGGCAAGCCGCTGGCATCGAGTAACCGGATCGCCAAGATCGGCTTCACCGGCGAGACCACCACCGGGCGGCTGATCATGCAGTACGCCAGCCAGAACATCATCCCGGTCACCCTGGAGCTGGGCGGCAAGAGTCCCAACATCTTCTTCTCCGACGTGCTGGCGGCCAATGACGACTTCCAGGACAAAGCGCTGGAGGGCTTCGCCGGGTTTGCGCTCAACCAGGGCGAAGTGTGCACCTGCCCGTCGCGGTCGCTGATCCAGGCCGACATCTACGACGAGTTTTTGGAGCTGGCCGCGATCCGCACCAAGGCGATCCGCCAGGGCGACCCGCTGGACCCGGCCACCATGATCGGCGCCCAGGCCTCCAACGACCAGCTCGAGAAGATCCTGTCCTACATCGAGATCGGTAAGGGTGAGGGCGCCAAGGTCATCACCGGCGGGGAGCGCGCCGAACTCGGGGGCGAGCTGTCCGGCGGCTACTACGTGCAGCCGACCATCTTCGGCGGGCACAACAAGATGCGGATCTTCCAGGAGGAGATCTTCGGCCCGGTGGTCTCGGTGACGTCGTTCACCGACTACGACGACGCCATCGGAATCGCCAACGACACCCTCTACGGGTTGGCCGCCGGGGTGTGGAGCCGCGACGGTAACACCGCCTACCGGGCCGGCCGCGACATCCAGGCCGGCCGGGTGTGGATCAACTGCTACCACGCCTACCCGGCGCACGCCGCGTTCGGCGGCTACAAGCAGTCCGGAATCGGCCGGGAGAACCACAAAATGGTGCTCGACCACTACCAGCAGACCAAGAACCTGCTGGTGTCCTACTCCCCGACGGCGACCGGCCTGTTCTGATGGACGCGCCGGCCAGGGTGCTGATCACCGACGCGGCGGCTGAACTGGTGGCGCGCTTGGTGGATCGGCACGGCCCGGTGATGTTTCACCAGTCCGGCGGCTGTTGCGACGGCTCGGCGCCGATGTGCTACCCCGACGGCGACTTCATCATCGGTGACCACGACGTGCTGCTCGGTGTGCTCGACGTCGATGGAGCCGGGCCGACGCCGGTGTGGATCTCCGGGCCGCAGTTCCAGGCGTGGAAACACACCCAGCTGATCATCGATGTGGTGCCGGGGCGCGGGGCCGGCTTCAGCCTGGAGGCGCCGGAGGGCATGCGGTTTTTGGCCCGCGGCCGGGCTTTCACCGACGACGAGAACGCGTTGCTGGACGAAGTCCCGGTGATCACCGGGTCGCTACCGCGCTGAGCGGGGCTGCCCTCGTAAAATCTGCTGGTGTGATTCCGCTGCCGCGCCCCTGGTTGTTGAGCAGCATCATGCTGGTCGGGATCGCGGTCGGTGTCCTGACCGGAATCGGGACGACGCTGCTGATCACCGCGCCGGTGCGCCCGGACGCCGCGATCGCACTGGTGCTCGGTGCGCCCAGCGTGGCGGGTCTGGTGCTGGTGTTCGTCTCCTCGCGCCGGTGGGTAACCGCAATGGGTGCGTTTCTGCTCGCGCTGGCGGTCGGCTGGTTCGGGGCGCTGGCGGCCGTTCAGGTGGTCTCGCATGTCTGAGACCACCGACACCGGGGCGCTGCCGATGACCGAGCCGCACTGGCCGCCGAGTTTCGAGACCGGTCCGCATCCGACCCCGCTGCCCGACCCGGATGACCAGGGTGAGCCCGAGCCGGAATCGAAGCCCGAACCGGAGCCGGTCCCGGCCGCCTCGACTGCGCCCGACAAGCCGGCCAAGCCGCCCAAGCCGCTGGTCGTGGAGGGGCAGTACCGATTCCTTAGGTGGTGGCAGCTGGCGCTGGTGCTGGTCGCCGTCTGGATCCCGGCGGCCGGGATCGGGCTGGGCTTGTTCTCCTGGTGGTTCTCGCTGGCCGACAAGACCCCGGCCGTCTTCGTCGTCGTGGTCTATGCGGTGGCGTGCACCGTCGCGGGGCTGATCGTGGCGATGGTCGGCGAGAAGCCGTTGCTGGCGGCGCTGGCCATCGCGCTGATGACGGCGGTGTTCGCCTCGGCGGCCGCCGCGGCGCCGCTGTACGGCCACCACTTCTGCCAGCATGTGAGCCGATGCGTGGGCGGTGTGCTCCCGTACTGAGGTCCCCGGTGACGTGACCGTTAGGGTGAACGGGTGACCCACTATGACGTCGTTGTCCTCGGAGCCGGCCCCGGTGGTTATGTCGCGGCCATTCGCGCCGCCCAGCTGGGCTTGAACACCGCCATCGTCGAGCCGAAGTATTGGGGCGGGGTCTGCCTCAACGTCGGCTGTATCCCGTCTAAAGCGTTGCTGCGCAATGCCGAGCTGGCACACATCTTCAACCGCGAGGCCGCCACCTTCGGGATCAGCGGGGAGGCCAGCTTCGACTACGGCGCGGCGTTCGACCGCAGTCGCAAGGTCGCCGACGGCCGGGTCGCCGGTGTGCACTTCTTGATGAAGAAGAACAAGATCACCGAGATCCACGGCTACGGCCGGTTCACCGATGCCCACACGCTGGCCGTCGAGCTCAATGAGGGCGGGACCGAGAACGTCAGCTTCGACAACGCGATCATCGCCACCGGGTCCAGCACCCGCCTGGTGCCGGGCACGTCGCTTTCGGCCAACGTGGTCACCTACGAGCAGCTGATCCTGAGCCGGGAGCTGCCGGGCTCGATCGTCATCGCCGGATGCGGGGCCATCGGCATAGAGTTCTCCTACATCTTGGCTAACTACGGCGTCGACGTCACGGTGGTGGAATTCCTGCCGAGGGCGCTGCCCAACGAGGACGTCGAGGTGTCCAAGGAGGTCGAGAAGCAGCTCAAGAAGCTGGGTATCAAGATCCGCACCGGCACCAAGGTCGAGTCCATCGTGGACAGCGGAGCCGGCGGGTCCGTCACCGTCACCGTCAGCAAGGACGGGCAGACTGAAGAGCTCAAAACCGACAAGGTGTTGCAGGCCATCGGCTTTGCGCCCAACGTCGACGGCTACGGTTTGGAGGCTGCCGGCGTGGCGCTGACCGACCGGCGCGCGATCGGTGTCGGGGAATACATGCAGACCTCGGTGCCGCACATCTACGCCATCGGTGACGTCACCGGTCTGCTGCAGCTGGCGCACGTCGCCGAGGCGCAGGGTGTGGTGGCCGCCGAGACCATCGGCGGTGCCGAGACGATGCCGCTGGGCGACTACCGGATGATGCCGCGCGCCACGTTCTGTCAGCCGCAGGTGGCCAGCTTCGGGCTGACCGAGGAGCAGGCCCGCGCCGAGGGCTACGACGTGAAGGTGGTCAAGTTCCCGTTCACCGCCAACGGCAAGGCGCACGGGGCGGGCGACCCGAGCGGGTTCGTGAAGCTGATCGCCGACACCCGCTACGGCGAGCTGATCGGCGGGCACCTGGTCGGCCACGACGTCTCCGAGCTGCTGCCGGAGCTCACACTGGCGCAGAAATGGGACCTGACCGCGAACGAGCTGGCCCGCAACGTGCACACCCACCCGACCATGTCCGAGGCGCTGCAGGAGTGCTTCCACGGCCTGACCGGACACATGATCAACTTCTGAATCAGACTTGCCGCCGATGCGCGCGTCGGCGGCGTTTCCCTTGCTACCGGCTGTCAAACCAGCCAAGCTTGCGGTCGTGGGGAGTTCAGAGCCGCGACAGGTGCACCGGAAGCCGAGGTCCGATGACCCGGCGGTATGACGTGGCGATAGCCGGGGGCGGGCCGGCGGGTTCGGCGGCTGCCTGGCAGGCGCTCCGGACCGGTGCCCGGGTGGTGGTGCTGGACAAGGCCGAGTTTCCGCGCGACAAACCCTGTGGGGACGGCTTGACTCCGCGTGCCACCGGTTACCTGCAGAGGATGGGTCTGGCCGACGAGATCGCCAAGTTCCACCGCATCAACCGGGCCAAGATCTTCAGCCCGAGTCAGTGGGAACTGACCTTGCCGCGCCGCGTCGGGATGCCCGACCACGGGCACGGTATCCGCCGTCGCGAGCTGGACACGATGTTGCTCGACAACGCCGCGGCCGCCGGCGCCGAGGTGCGCCAGGGCGCCGAAGTCGTCGGCCCCCTCGTCGACGACGACGGACGCGTCACCGGCGTGACCCTGAAGTCCGGCGAGAAGGTGCTGGCCGATGCGGTGATCGCCGCCGACGGCGCGTACTCGCCGGTCAAGCGCGGGCTCACACTGGACTCGCAATACAACGGCTACACGGCGATCGCGATCCGCGCCGAAATGCCGGCGAACCGCCCGGACTCCGACAGCCTCGACATCTATCTGAAGGTTCGGTTCCAGGGCGACCAACTGCCCGGGTACGGCTGGGTGTTCCCACTCGGCGGTGGCCAGGTCAACATCGGGGTGGGCTACGTCAACAGCTACAAGCACTGGCAGAAGATCAACTCCACCCAGTTCCTGGGCGAATTCATGGCCACCCTGCCCCGGGAATGGGAGCTGCCGTCGATCGCCGAGTTGCAGAAGTCGAAGGCCCTGCAGGGCTGGCGGCTGCCGATGGGTTTCACCGCCTGGCCGCCGTGGCGCCCGGGTGTGCTGTTCGCCGGTGATGCGCTGGGGGCGGCCCGGCCGGTGTCGGGCGCGGGCATTTCCAAGGCGTTGCAGTCCGGGATGGCGGCCGGTGAGTGCGCCATCGCCGCGTTGGCCAACGGCGGGCCCGACGATTTCAGCAACTACCAGCAAACCATCCAAGCGGCATGGGGCAAGGAGTACCGGCTCGGCCGGGTCTTCAACAAGCTGGCCGGCGTCCCGGCCCTCACCCGCACCGCGCTCACGTTGTTGGACAGTGTGAACCATCCCGGGTTTCGAGCACGACTGCTGTTGTGGGAGAAGACATTATCGGGACGGTAGCGAAGTGCGGCTACCGCAGCAGCTGAAATACCACCAATCCCGCCGCCATCCCGGCCCCATTGGCGAAGGCGTTGACGACGTCGTTGTCCACCCAGCGCCACCCCCAGGACGGCTGCGTCGGCGACCCACAGTGCAGGCGGTCCTCCACCGTTGCTCCGCAGGCGGTGCACAAGAAGTGTGCCTCCACGCTGGCGCCGATCAGGGTGTCCACCAGGGAGCCGATGATCCCGGCTGCCAGGCCGACGGGCACCATCGTCAGCCCCCCGAAGAGCGCGCCGAAACCTCCGACCGCCGACGCTCCCACCACCGTCGCCGCTGAACCCAGTGGGGAGACCGCCCCCGACGTGCCTTTGGCGACGCGGCTCCGCGTCCGCAGCGACACCGGATCCCGCCTGGAGAACCGGCCGATCTCCGATGCCCACGAATCGGCGATGCCGGCGGCGATCCCGCCGATGGAGACGGCGTACCAGGCCGGATCGCGAGTGAACGCGAAGCCGATCACCGGGGTCAGCACCGGTAGGCCGGCGTTCACCGCGACCTGACTCAGGGTGCGCATGCCTTCGGACCGGCTGGGCCGGCGATACGCGGTGAGCAGGCTGGTCAGCGAGAAGAAGACGGCGGCCGGGATGATCCACGCCCACCCGCCGAGGCCGACGGCGATACCGGCGATCAGGCCACCGCACAGCGCGCCCGGTAGATCCAGCCAGCGCATCCGCAGCATGAACGGCACGATGGCGCAGCCGAATACGGCCGCGGCCAACCAGCGCAGCGCGTCGTCGGTCGACAGATCGCGCGCGACATGCAACAGCAGTGCCACCCACGGTGTGATCAGCAGGTTGTCCGCCGCCGGCCAGACCAGCAGTTCGACCGCCGCCGTCGTCACCGCGACGAACAACGAAACCGCCACCGCCATAAACGAGTTCAGTTCGAGGCCGACCTGGCAGAACACGAACGACACGGCGAAGGCGATCGCCACGAAGGCCACCGAGCCCTCCAGGGAGCGCACGCCGCCGCCGGCTTCCAGCCGGTGGCGGCCCAGGCGGTCGCCGATCAGGGCCGCGCCCGCGTCGGCCAGACCCAGCACCGCCACCCCCGCGGCGATCGCAACCCGGTCCGGCCAGAACGCCAGCACCGCGACGAGCGCCCCGGCGGCGAAGCCGACCAGTCCGTAGTCGCGGGACCGGGTGCCGTCGAAGACTCCCGGCACCGGGACCAGGCCCCGTTCCACGATGAATGTCAACGCCACCGTCGCGACGGCCAGCACGCCCGCCACCACCGCGCCGTTGGACAACTGGAACGCGGCCCCGGCTGCGAACAGCCCGCACAGTGCGTGGGGAACCTTGCGGGTGACCAGCGGGCCGGCGCCACGGCGTACCAACGCTCGCCCGACGAGGATCAGCGCGACCGCGATCAGCAGGACCCCGCCCCCGGCGACGGCCAGGTCGTGGCTCACGGTAGCTGTCACGCAGCGCTACTCATCGAAGTCCAAAGGCACCCGCAGTGCGCTCAGCGTGGCGGCCAGAGCGTCGTATTGGCATGTGAGCATGACGAATTCGATCAGCCGGGGACGGTCGAAGTGCTCGGACAACTGCGCCCAGGTGGCATCCGAGAGCGTGCGGGTATGCACGAGTTCATCGATGCCGGTCAGCATGACGCGCTGACGATCGTCCAGGCCGGGCGCATCGGGGCCTTCGAAAATACGCTCCTGGGTGGCGTCGTCCAAGCCGGCCGCGGCGGCCATTCGCCGGTGGTGCTGCAGTTCGTACTGGCTGTCACGCAGGTGGCCCACCCGCAGGATCACCAACTCGGTGTCGCGGGTCGACAGCTTGCCGCCCCGCATCAGCACCCCGCCGAACGGCAGCCAGGACCACATCAACCGCTTGTGCTGACCGAGTGTGGTGAACAGGTGCGCCCTGGGCACGTGCTGGCGGGCGGCGACGACCTTGCAGACCAGCCAATTGACCAGACCGAGGTCGCGCAGGCCGGGGGCTTCGGGGATGCGTGCTGTCACCGCTGTTGCTTTACCAGATACGGCGACACCGTGCTGCGGTGTTCGTTGAGATCGAGGTCACGGCCCAGCGCGGGGAATGCCCGCTGCGGACAGTTGTCACGCTCGCAGACCCGGCAGCCGGCCCCGATCGGGGTGGCGGGCACGTCATGGCCGTCGTGCAGGTCCAGCCCCTCGGAATAGACCAGCCGATGGGCGTGGCGCAGTTCGCAGCCCAGCCCGATCGCGAACGTCTTGCCCGGCTGGCCCCACCGGGAGGCACGGCGCTCGACGGTGCGTGCCACCCACAGGTATTTGCGGCCGTCGGGCATCTCGGCGACCTGCACGAGGATTTTTCCGGGGTTGCCGAACGTCTCGTAGACATTCCACAGCGGGCAGGTTCCGCCGCTGGAGGAAAAGTGAAAGCCGGTGGCCGACTGACGTTTCGACATGTTGCCGGCTCGATCGACACGGACGAATGAGAACGGCACGCCCCGCATCGACGGGCGCTGCAGGGTGGACAGCCGGTGGGCGATGGTCTCGTAGCTGACCCGGTAGAACGCCGACAGCCGCTCGATGTCGTAGCGGAACGTCTCGGCGCTGTCGTGGAACTGCCCGTAGGGCAGCACGACGGCCGCCGCGAAGTAGTTGGCCAGCCCGAGCCTGGCCAGGGTGCGGGCGTCCTTCGAGGTGAACTTGCCCTCTTCGACCATCGCCGAGATCTGGTCGTCGTATTCCAGGTAGGCCAGTTCGGCGGCCATCTTGAACACCCGCTGGCCCCACGACAGGTGGTTGGAGATGTCCAGGGTCCGGGTCTCGGTGTCGTAGCGGTGCAGCACGGTCTCGCCCAGGTCGATCCGGCGGTTGATGTGCACGCCGTGCACCTCGGTGAGCCGGTTGGCCAACTCGATGGCCAGTTCGCCCTGGTGCCGGCGCATCCGGGTGGCCAGTTCCTCTGCGGCGGTGTCGAGTTCGTGCAGGTAGTTCTGCCGCTGATAGAAGTAGTCGCGGACCTCTTCGTGCGGCATGGTGATCGCGCCGGTGCCGCTGCCGTCGGTGTAGCGCTCCTCGGTGGCCGCGGCCAGCTGGGCCGTGGTGATCCGGTAGCGGCGGTGCAGGTTGACCATCGCCCGGGCCAATTTGGGGTGGGCGCTGACCATTTCGGCCACCTCGGTCAGCTCGACCTCGACGTCCAGGTCGCGGTCCAGCGTGACCTCGCGCAACTCGGCGACCAGCCGGGTGTCGTCCTGGGAGGCGAAGAAGGTGGCGTCGACCCCGAAGACCTCGGTGATGCGCAGCAGCACCGCCACCGTCAGCGGCCGGACGTCGTGCTCGATCTGGTTGAGGTAACTCGGTGAGATCCCCAACATCTGCGCCAGGGCGGCCTGGCTGAACCCGCGCTCGCTGCGCAGCTGGCGCACTCGGGAGCCGACGTAGGTCTTGGCCACTTCGCCGAGCCTACCTGCTGCGAAGGCGACATTCGCATTATTGGCATGGCATGATCGCTCAGGGAAAAACAACCGGGAGCATCGATGCAGCAGACAGATGAGCCGACCGGCCTGGCGAAGGTCTTGATGCCGGTGCCGGACCCGCATCCCGACGTGTTCGACCGGCAGTGGCCGCTGCGGGTCGCCGACATCGACCGGCACGGCCGGCTGCGGATGGACGCGGCCGCCCGGCACATCCAGGACATCGGTCAGGATCAGCTGCGGGAGATGGGGTATGAGGCCACCCACCCGCTGTGGATCGTCCGGCGCACCATGATGGACCTGATCGCACCCATCGAGTTCCAGGACATCCTGCGGG
This sequence comes from Mycolicibacter kumamotonensis, assembly GCF_002086285.1. GTDB lineage: Bacteria > Actinomycetota > Actinomycetes > Mycobacteriales > Mycobacteriaceae > Mycobacterium > Mycobacterium kumamotonense. The sequence continues at coordinate 27,894 of NZ_MVHU01000017.1, forward strand.
TGCGGCGCTGGTGCTCGGGCACCTCCAACCGGTGGTGTGAGATGCGCGTCCGCATCGACGGACGGCGCAGCGGCGGGCTCATCGAATCCGAGGCGTTCTGGATCAACATCAACCGCGAGACCCAGGGCCCGGCGCGCATCTCCGAGGACTTCCTGGCCGGGCTCAAACGCACCACCAGCGTCGACCGGCTGCGCTGGAAGGCGTACCTGAGTGGCGGGAACCGCGATGTGCGGGCCGGTGCCGCCGAGATCCACGAGTATCCGATCCGATTCACCGACATCGACCTGTTCGATCACATGAACAACTCGGTGTACTGGAGCGTGGTCGAGGATTACCTGGCGAGCTATCCGGAACTGCTCGCGGCGCCGCTGCGGGTCACCCTGGAACACGACGCCGCGGTCGCCCTGGGCGACAAACTAGAGATCGTCTCCCATCTGCACCCGGCCGGATCGACCGATCGGTTCGGGCCGCAACTGGCCGATCGCGCTGTTAGAACGCTCACATACATGGTCGGTGAAGAGGTCAAAGCGCTCGCCGCGATCTTCCCGCTGTAACACGTTCTAGTCAGTACGGGCGTACTGCTAATACCCGCGTTGACCAGTGCAGATAAGTTACCGACCGGTAGCTTAACTGGCGGGCGACGCGAGAGGCTGTCCACGCGATTCTTCGCAAACTTCGCATAACGCCCGTACTGTTTGGCCAAAGTTGGCAGTGAAAACCAGTGGACCTGGGCCGATGTGGTGTGTCAGGGTCTCGTTAACACACCAGTAAATTCGTCGGGGTGTTGGCAAGTCCGATAAGCGGCCCGGCGATCGCGCGAAACAGAAGGAGTCGCCATGTCGACCGTTGGCACGCCGAAGAGCCCCGAGCAGATCCAGCACGACTGGGACCACAACCCGCGCTGGAAGGGCGTCACCCGCACCTACACCGCCGAGGACGTCGTCGCGTTGCAGGGCCACGTCGTCGAGGAGCACACCCTGGCCTGCCGCGGCGCCGAGGTGCTCTGGGAGCAGCTGCACGAGCTGGACTACATCAACGCCCTGGGCGCGCTGACCGGCAACATGGCCGTCCAGCAGGTCCGCGCCGGCCTGAAGGCCATCTACCTGTCGGGCTGGCAGGTCGCCGGTGACGCGAACCTGTCCGGCCACACCTACCCCGACCAGAGCCTCTACCCGGCCAACTCGGTGCCGCAGGTGGTTCGCCGGATCAACAACGCCCTGCTGCGTGCCGACGAGATCGCCAAGGTCGAGGGCGACACCTCGGTGGAGAACTGGCTGGCCCCGATCGTCGCCGACGGTGAGGCCGGCTTCGGCGGTGCGCTCAACGTCTACGAGCTGCAGAAGGCGATGATCGCCGCCGGCGTCGCGGGCTCGCACTGGGAGGACCAGCTGGCCTCGGAGAAGAAGTGCGGCCACCTGGGCGGCAAGGTGCTGATCCCCACCCAGCAGCACATCCGCACCCTGACCTCCGCCCGCCTGGCTGCCGATGTGGCCGGCGTTCCCACCGTGGTGATCGCCCGCACCGACGCCGAGGCCGCCACCCTGATCACCTCCGACGTCGACGAGCGTGACCAGCCGTTCATCACCGGGGAGCGGACCGCCGAGGGCTTCTACCGGGTTCAGAACGGCCTGGAGCCGTGCATCGCCCGGGCCAAGGCCTACGCGCCCTACGCCGACCTGATCTGGATGGAGACCGGCACGCCGGACCTGGAGCTGGCCCGTAAGTTCGCCGAGGGCGTCAAGGCCGAGTTCCCCGACCAGATGCTGGCGTACAACTGCTCGCCGTCGTTCAACTGGAAGCAGCACCTCGACGACGCCACCATCGCCAAGTTCCAGAACGAGCTGGGTGCGATGGGCTTCAAATTCCAGTTCATCACGCTGGCCGGCTTCCACGCCCTGAACTACTCGATGTTCGACCTGGCCCACGGCTACGCCCGCAGCCAGATGAGCGCCTACGTCGAGCTGCAGGAGCGCGAGTTCGCCGCCGAGGAGCGGGGCTACACCGCCACCAAGCACCAGCGCGAGGTCGGTGCCGGCTACTTCGACCGGATCGCCACCACCGTCGACCCGACCTCGTCGACGACCGCGCTGGCCGGCTCGACCGAAGAGGGCCAGTTCCACTGAGCCGCTAGTCCTCGCGGGGCGGAAAGCTTCCGCGGTGCTTGTCGGATTGCGCCGCGGGGGAGTTGACAGCGCGGGCCCCGCCCAGCCAGCCTGGGCGGGGCCTGTTGCTGCCCTGAGACTGAAGATGAACTCGCCGTGAAGCCCGAAAGGAACACAGTGTCGATCCAACGAGTAGGCGTCATCGGAGCCGGGCAGATGGGCGCCGGAATCGCCGAGGTGTCCGCGCGCGCCGGCGTCGAGGTGAAGGTCTTCGAGACCACCGACGCCCTGATCGCCGCGGGCCGCAACCGGATCGTCAAGTCGCTGGAGCGCGGCGTGAGCGCGGGCAAGATCACCGAACGCGAGCGCGACGACGCCGTCGGCAACCTGACCTTCACCACCGACCTGGGCGACCTGGCGGATCGGCAGTTGGTCATCGAGGCCGTCATCGAGGACGACACCGTCAAATCGAAGATCTTCGCCGAGCTGGACCGGGTGATCACCGACCCGGAGGCGGTGCTCGCGTCGAACACCTCCTCCATCCCGATCATGAAGATCGCCGCCGCCACGGCGAACCCGCAGCGGGTGCTGGGCCTGCACTTCTTCAACCCGGTGCCGGTGCTGCCGCTGGTCGAGCTGGTGAGCACCCTGGTCACCGACCCCGCCGCCGCCGACCGCACCGAGGAGTTCGCCAGCGCGGTGCTGGGCAAGCAGGTGGTGCGCTGCTCGGACCGCTCCGGTTTCGTGGTGAACGCCCTGCTGGTGCCCTATCTGTTGTCGGCGGTGCGGATGCTGGAGTCCGGGTTCGCCACCGTCGAGGACATCGACAAGGCGATCGTCGCCGGACTGTCGCACCCGATGGGCCCGCTGCGGCTGTCGGACCTGGTCGGCCTGGACACGCTCAAGCTGATCGCGGACAAGATGTACGAGGAGTTCAAGGAGCCGCTGTACGCCGCGCCGCCGTTGCTGCTGCGCATGGTCGAAGCCGGCCAGCTCGGCAAGAAGTCCGGCCGGGGCTTCTACAGCTACTGAGCTTGCGCCGCCCGGCGCCAGGGCAGGATCGGCGCCGGGTGCGGACCGGCGTTGAACTTCTCCAACGAGCCGCCCACCTCGACGATGCCGCACAACGCATTCCAGCTCAGCATCGTCAGGTAATCGATCAGGTCGTCGGCGCTCATCCTCGGGTCCAGCAGCCACGAGTGGGTCGCCAACTGCACGCCGCCGACGATCATGTACGCCCACGGCTCGACCCCGTGGGTGTCCATCCCGACCTCGTTCATCCGGCGGCGCAGCATCACCGCGAGCATCCGGGCGATGATGCGTTCGGAGTCGGCGATCACCTTGCTCTTGGACGCCGAGCTGTTGGCCATCACGAACCGGTACGGCTCGGGCTCGTTGGCCACCGTCTGCACGTACACCCGGATGATCTCGCGGACCAGATCGAAGCCGTCCAGGTTCGCCGACAGCGCGGCCGCCATATTGGGGATCAGCGTGGTCTGAGCGAACCGCATCATCACCGCGGTGGTCAGGTCGTTCTTGTCGACGAAGTAGCGGTACAGCACCGTCTTGGACACGCCGATCTCGGCGGCGATCTCATCCATGCTCACGTACCGGCCGCGGCGCCGGATCGCCTCGATCGTCCCGTCGATCAGGTCATTTCGGCGGTCGACCTTGTGCTGGTGCCAACGTCGCTTGCGACCATCGGTCTTAGCGACCCCGGCTCGAAGCTGCTCTGCCACTATCGCGGGTTCCCATTCACTAGACGTAGTAGATAATACGGGCTGGTCCAGCAAACTCTGTGCCGCGGTAACAGTTACCGGCGGTTTAGCGAGGCTCGACGGAGGAGAGGCGAAGCTGGAACCGCCGCATTTACTCGGGCGGTTTAGCGAGGCTCGACGGAGGAGAGGCGAAGCTGGAACCGCCGGGGCTCCCGATAGCGGATGATGGTGGAGTGGTGCATCGACAAGACCGCCCGACTTGGCCCGGTGCGGCGCGGACCGTGCAGTCGCTGGCGGAGTCGTTCGCCGATGCCGATCCGGCTGCCGATGCCGTCCGGTTACGCGATCTGCGCCGGATGAAGGTCGTCGCGCTGAGCTTTCTGCTCGGTGCGACCGTCGTCTTCCTGTTGTGCCGGTGGGCCCAGGCCGGCGGCCCAGCTCCGACCTGGGTGGGCTACGTCGGTGCCGCCGCCGAGGCCGGCATGGTCGGCGCGCTGGCGGACTGGTTCGCGGTCACCGCGTTGTTCAAGCACCCGTTGGGTATCCCGATCCCGCACACCGCGATCATCAAGCGCAAAAAGGACCAGCTCGGGGAGGGCCTGGGCACTTTCGTGCGGGAGAACTTCCTGTCCCCGCCGGTGGTGGAGACCAAGCTGCGCGATGCGCAGATCGCCGGGCGGTTGGGCAAGTGGCTCTCCGAGCAGAATCACGCCGAGCGGGTGGCCGCCGAGACCGCGACCGTGCTGCGGGTCCTGATCGAGATGTTGCGCGACGAGGACGTGCAGGAGGTGCTGGACCGGATGATCGTGCGGCGCATCGCCGAGCCGCACTGGGGGCCGCCGGTGGGCCGGGTGCTGGGCACTCTGCTGGCCGAGAACCGGCAGGAGGCGTTGATCCAGCTGCTGGCCGACCGGGCGTTCCAGTGGTCGCTCAACGCCGGCGAAGTCATCCAGCGGGTGGTGGAGCGGGACTCGCCCACCTGGTCGCCGCGGTTCGTCGACCACCTGGTCGGCGACCGGATCCACCGCGAGCTGATGGACTTCACCGACAAGGTGCGTCGCAACCCCGATCACGAACTGCGCCGCAGCGCGACGCGTTTCCTGTTCGAGTTCGCCGACGACCTGCAGAACGACCCGGCGACGATCGCCAAGGCCGACGCGGTCAAAGAGCAGCTGATGGCCCGCGAGGAGGTCGCCAACGCGGCGGCGACGGCCTGGCGGACGCTGAAGCGGCTGGTACTCGAGGGCGTCGACGACCCGTCCAGTGCCCTGCGCACCCGGGTGGCCGCGACGGTGGTCCAGATCGGTGAGTCGTTGCGCGACAACGCCGAGCTTCGCGACAAGGTGGACAACTGGATCGTGCGGGCCGCCCAGCATCTGGTGGCGCATTACGGGGTGGAGATCACCGCGATCATCACCGAGACCATCGAGCGCTGGGACGCCGCGGAGGCCAGCCGGCGAATCGAATTGCATGTCGGACGCGATCTGCAGTTCATCCGGATCAACGGCACCGTCGTCGGGTCGCTGGCCGGGCTGGCGATCTACGCCATAGCTCAACTTATGTTCTGACCTGCGCTAGCTAGTGCTTGCAAAAGTTAGCACTAGGTCGTATCGTGGCATCCGTCAGCAGTTGAAAGTCCACGAAAGGGGTCACCGGTGTCGCAGGATGACAAGCTCACCGCAGTGGTCTCCACCGCCGCGGCCGACATCGGCAGCTTCATCCGGGCGCAGCGCGAAGCCGCGCAGGTGTCCATGCGGCAGCTGGCCGACAAGGCCGGTGTCAGCAATCCCTACCTCAGCCAGATCGAGCGCGGATTGCGCAAGCCCTCCGCTGACGTCCTCAACCAGATCGCCAAGGCCCTGCGGGTCTCCGCCGAGGTGCTCTACGTGCGCGCGGGAATCCTGGAGCCCAGCGAGAAGAGCGAGGTCCGTGACGCCATCATCGCCGATGCGGCGATCACGGAACGACAGAAGCAGGTTCTGCTCGACATCTACACCTCCTTCGTCCAGCAGAACGAAGCCGACGGTGAGGAGACGACGCCTGCCTGATCCCCGATCGTCCTCCTGACAACCACACCCGAAAAACCAATCTGAAAGGAATCCCGAACATGGCCGAGAACCCGACCATCGAAGAACTGAAGGCCCCCCTGCTCGCCGCGATCGGTGCGGCCGATCTGGCCCTGGCCACCATGAACGACCTCGTCGCCACCCTGCGCGAGCGCGCCGGTGACGCCCGCGAGGACGCCAGCAGCCGGGTCGAGGAGAGCCGTGCCCGCCTGAACAAGCTGCAGGAGGAGCTGCCCGAGCAGTTCGCCGAGCTGCGCGAGCGTTTCACCGCCGAGGAGCTGCGCAAGGCCGCCGAGGGCTACGTGGAGGCCGCCACCGGCCGGTACAACGACCTGGTGGCCCGTGGTGAGGCCGCGCTGGAGCGGCTGCGCAACCAGTCCGGTCTCGACGACGCTTCGGCGCAGGTGGAGGGCTACGTCGACCACGCCGTCGAGCTGACCCAGGAGGTGCTGGGCAACGTCGCGTCGCAGACCCGCGAGGTCGGTGAGCGCGCCGCCAAGCTGGTCGGCATCGAGCTGCCCAAGAAGGAGCAGGCCAAGAAGGCCGCTCCGGCTGCCGGGGCCGCCAAGAAGGCTCCGGCGTCGACCGCCGCCAAGAAGACCCCGGCGAAGAAGGCTGCTGCCAAGCCCGCCGCGAAGAAGGCTCCGGCCAAGAAGGTCACCCAGAAGTAACCGCAGTTCGACGCCCGGGACGGTACCCGCCTAGGCTTGCAGCGTGTTCGCTATGAGCCTGGTGGGTATCGTCCTCGGCGTTTTGCAGCTCGCCGTGTTCGCAACGTCGGTGTACGCGTTCGTGCACGCCGCCATGCAGCGCTCCGACGCCTACACCGCCGCCGACAAGCTCACCAAGCCGGTGTGGCTGGTGATCCTCGGGGTGTGCGGGCTGCTGGCCTTGGTGCTGCAGGTGATGGGGATGGCGATCGCCGCCTGCGCCGCCGGGGTCTACCTGGTGGATGTGCGGCCCAGATTGCTTGAGGTCCAAGGCAAGTCCCACTAGCCCCATGGTCCGTTCGACTATCAGCGCCATCGGCGTGGTGGCGGCCGTGCTGGCGCCCGCCGCGCCGGCCCGGGCCGACGCCGGGCCTTCGGATTTCGTCGACCGCACCGAGTGGGTGAGCTACGGGGACCTGTCGAGTCTGCGGGTGTATCCGACTCCGGCCGGCCGGGCCGCGGCCACCCGGTTGGACGCCGCCGAGGGCGAGCAGGCCTGGCGTGAGGTGCTCGCCGCGGCCCCGGAGGCGGACACCCCGAGCATGCGCGAGCAATTCCTCTGTCACTGGAACTACGCCGAGTTCGCCCGTCCCGGCAAGACCAGCTGGAACCTCGAGCCGTGGCGTCCCGTCGTCGACGGTGTGACCATGCTCGAGTCCGGCTGCAACCCCGGCGCCGCCGAAGAGGCCTTCTGATGCCGCCGACGCCCGAGTGCCGGTGGGGCCGTGACCGGGTGGCGAGACTGGTCGACCACACCCTGCTCAAACCCGAGGCGACCGCCGATCAGGTTCTCGCCGTCGTCGCCGAGGCCGCCGAACTCGGTGTCGCCGCGGTGTGCGTCTCGCCGTCGATGGTGGCCATCGCAGCCTCAGCCGACCTCGTCGATGCCGCCCGCGTCCCGATCGCCGCGGTGGTGGGCTTCCCGTCCGGCAAGCATCTTCCGGCGGTCAAGGCGCACGAGGCGGCGCTGGCCGTCGCGGCCGGGGCGGCCGAGATCGACATGGTCATCGACGTCGGTGCGGCAGTGGCGGACGACTTCGCCGCGGTGGGCGCCGATATCGCCACGGTGCGCGCCGCCGCGCCGCACGCGGTGCTCAAGGTGATCGTGGAGTCGGCCGCGCTGCTGGAGCTCGGCGGTGCGGCCACCCTGGTGGCGGCCTGCCGCGCCGCCGAAGACGCCGGTGCGGATTTCGTCAAGACCTCCACCGGATTTCATCCCTTGGGCGGGGCATCGGTGGCCGCGGTGACGCTGATGGCCGACACCGTCGGAGGGCGGCTCGGGGTCAAAGCCAGCGGCGGTATCCGCACCGCGGACGATGCGCTGGCGATGCTCGAGGCCGGGGCCACCCGGCTGGGTCTGTCGGGGACCCGCGCAGTGCTGGACGGGCTGGGGTAGCGCTTACAGCCGCGCGAAGCACTGACTCGACGACGACGCCGGGATGGCGGCGTTGCGCGTCGAGAACTTGACCACCACACCGGAATCTGTGACCTGCGAGCTGTCGATGTGGATCCCCAGCGGAAGATCGCCGGTCACCTTTGCGGTGAGGTCATCCAGGTTGCGCTGCACGGTGTCGGTATCCAGATCGTGGCCGAGCGCTTCCAGCTCCACCACCTGCAGCTTCAGCCCGTTGTCGACGATCTGCGGCTTGACGGTGGCGCGGTTCAGCAGGCCCTTGAGCTCGACGGTGCCGGCGTCCGGATCGGTGGTGACCTTGCCGGTGACGATGCTGCCGATCACCGGAACCACGTCTTGAATCGACTCCTTGATGCCGTCCGCCGGCCAGGTGATGGTGCCGTCCAGCGACCCGATGGTGCCCTTGGAGTCAGCGCTCTTGTGCAGCCGGATGTCGCGGATGTCCAGGTCCAGCTGCATGCCCTTGGCCTTGCGGATCTGGTTGCCGGCGGTCTGCACCGAGATGTGCGGGTAGTCGCCCCGGAAGTACTGCGCCAGCACCGGCGGATCGGAGGCGAACGACACCGTCGCGGTGTCCTCCGCCTCGCACTGGACCGCGTCGGCGACCAGGCTCTTGGCCCGGTGCGTGGCATAGAGCTGCCCGCCGAACAGGGCGACCAGCGCCAGGACCAGCACCGCGGACAGCGCCAGCAGGACCGCCGGCAGGCCGGTAAACCGATGCGAGGGACGCCCTGATCCGAGTGTGCTCATTACTGCAGGCTACAGGTGGGCGAAGCAGGGGTCGTCGGACTGCGGGATGGCGGCGTTACGAGTCGAAAACCGTGCCACCACACCGTTATCGGTGACCTGGACGCTGTCGGCGTGCAGGCCGAGCGGGTAACGCTTGGTCAGCTCCCGGGCGAATCGGTCCAGCTCCGGCTGCAGCGTCTCGCGCGGCAGGGTCAGCGCACCCAGCCCGGTGAGCTTCTGCACCTGCAGCGAGAGCCCACCGTCGACCACCTCCGGCTTGACCACCACGCTGGCCAGGCCGAACGCGCCGCCGAGTTCGACGGTGCCGTCGTTGGCATTGGTCTTCAGATCCGAGACCAGGTTGCCCAGGATCGGCACCATCGACTGGACGGTCTCCTTGATCCCGGCCGACGGCCAGGTCAGGGTGGCGTCCAGGGCACCGATGGTGCCCTTGGAGTCGCCGGTGCCGTGCAGGTCGACGTCGAAGATGTTGAGGTCGGCCGTCATCTGCTGGGCGTCTTTGACCTGGTTGCCCGCGGTGTGGATGGAGATGTTGGTGTAGTTGCCGGTGAAGTGCTGCCACAGGAACGGCGGCGTCACCCCGAACGACACCTTGGCCTTGTCGTGAACCACGCACTCGGTGGCCTTGGCCACCTTGTTGTCGGCGATCCGGCGGGCGATCAGCTCGGCGCCGATCAAACCGGCCAGCGCCAGCGCGATCACGGTGACAATGATCAGCACCAGCGCCAATGGGTCTCGCAGTACGCTGGCCGGCCGCTGCCGGGTGGCGGCGGTGTCGATGACGGTGGTGGGCGCCTCGCCGGCCGGTTCCGGTGCCGGCGGCGGCGCGACCGGCGGGGGCGCAGCGGACGGTGGGGGCGCAACCTCCGCGGGCGCGCCGGGAATCCGGGTGGTCGGCTCGTCGCGGTGCGGATCGCCGACCGGCATCTGTCGGGTGGGCGACGCCGACGGCTCGGGTCGAGGCGAAGCTATGCCCTCGGTGGGCTGGTCGGGCTGGCCGCTGGGGCGCGCCCAAGGTGACTGGTCGCCGTGGGGAGGTCCGGGCGGATTGCTCACCCGCGCGATTCTGCCTTACCGACCTGAACAAAGTCCGCGCGATTGCTCAACACGGCCAGCGTCCGGCGGGCGGTGGCGACCGCCTCGAGGTCGATGTCGCAGACCAGCAGCTGCGGTTCCGGGCCGGCCGATGCTACCGGCTCGCCCCACGGCGAAGCGATCAGGCTGTGGCCCACCCCGGTCGGCGCGCCCGAGGAACTCGTCGGGTCGTCGGCACCGGGGTAGGCCTGGCCGACGGCGGCGATGTAGCTGGTCGAGTCCAGCGCCCGCGCGCAGGCCAGCAGTTCCCACTGCCGCAACTTGTCCGGCCCGGCGCCCCACGAGGCGCACACCGCGATCAGTTGGGCACCGCGGTCGGCCAGCTCGGTGTACAGCGCCGGGAAGCGGATGTCATAGCAGGTGGACAGGCCGACCCCGACGCCGTCGACATCGATCACCACCGGATCGGATCCCGGTGCGACGGTGCGTGATTCGGTGAAACCGAACGCATCGTAGAGGTGCACCTTGTGATAGTGCGCGTCGGTTGCCGGCCCCGTCGCCAGCAAGGTGTTGGTGACTCGTCCGTCACCGGCGGGGACGAACATCCCCGCGACGACGGTCACCCCGGCCCGGGCGGCGATGTCGCGCACCCGGGTGGCCCACGGCCCGTCGAGCGGTTCGGCGATCGGGCCCAGCGGCACCCCGAACCGGCACATCGTGGCCTCCGGGAACACCACCAGGCGGGCGCCCTGCGCGGCGGCGCGCTCGGTGTAGTCGGCCACCAACTGCAGGTTGGCGGCCGGGTCGGTGCCGCTGAGGATCTGCGCACACGCTATCCGCATGGGTTCAGCCTATTCCGGTCGCGCGGTGCCGCCTCGCTGCAGCCATGTCGAGGTGAACTGCTGCTCGGCGGTCATCAATTCGCCCAGCTGGGTGCCGATGAAGTTCTCGATCTTGCCGCCTACCAGCGGGATGTCGACCTGTACCGTCGCGGTCAGCCGCAGCGCGCAGCCGGCTTCCCCCGATTCGGAGGCCGGTTCCAGCACCGCATCCCCGGACAGCTTCGCCGGTGCGCCGACGATCTTGCCGGTGACCTGGGCGTGTGCCCGCCCGTCGCGGACCGGACGCCACTTCTCGTGGCGCGCCATCTCCAGGTCGCCGGGATGGAACTGGGCGGCCAGCGCCGGCAGCTTGTCGCGGTGAATGCCCTGGGTGGTGACCACGTCGACGCCGCCGTCGGCGCCGACGGTGATCGAGTCCAGGGTCGCGGTGTCGGCCCCGGAATCGGCCAGCCGGGCCAGCCAGTACCGCTCGTCGGCGAACGCCGCATAGACCTGCTCGACGCTTCCCGGGTAGTGCTCGGTCAGCGTGAATGTACGCGGCATAGCTGGTCAGGCTACCGTTACCCGCCGTGGCCGGTTCCGAGTTCGCGGGCGCGCGTGTCGCCGAGGCGGTGCCGCTGGCGCCGTTGACCACGCTGCGGGTGGGACCGGTCGCGCAGCGGGTCATCACCTGCACCGATACCGAGCAGATCGTGGCCACCCTGGGCGAACTCGACCGGGCCGGTGTCCGCCCGCTGCTGCTTGCCGGTGGCTCCAACGTGGTGATCGCCGACGACCTGACCGATCTGACCGTGGTCCTGCTGGCCAACGACGGCATCGAGATCGACGGCAACGTGCTGCGGGCCCAGGCCGGCGCGGTCTGGGACGACGTGGTTGCGCGAGCAGTCGCCGCGGGGCTGGGCGGGTTGGAGTGCCTCGCGGGTATCCCCGGCTCGGCCGGCGCGACCCCGGTGCAGAACGTCGGGGCCTACGGCGCGGAGGTCGCCGACACCGTGACCCGGGTGCTGCTGCTGGATCGCCGCACCGGCACCGTGCGCTGGACCCCGGGCGCCGAGTTGAACTTCGGCTACCGCACCAGCGTGCTCAAGTACTCCGATGCGGCGGTGGTGCTGCAAGTGGAGTTCGAACTGGATGCCTCCGGTCGCAGCGCGCCGCTGCGCTACGGCGAGCTGGCCGCCGCGTTGCACGCCGCCGACGGCGACCGCGCCGACCCGGCAGCCGTGCGTGCCGCCGTGCTCAAATTGCGCTCCGCGAAGGGTATGGTGCTCGACGCCGATGATCACGACACCTGGAGTGTGGGCTCTTTCTTCACCAATCCGGTTGTGCCGCAAGAGGTGTACCGGAAGATCGCCGAACGGGAGACCGGACCGGTTCCGCACTGGGACGGCCCCGACGGGGTGAAGTTGGCGGCCGGCTGGCTGGTGGAGCGGTCCGGCTTCGGCAAGGGCTATCCCGGCGATGAGCAGGCGCCGGTGCGCCTTTCCACCAAGCATGCGCTGGCCCTGACCAACCGGGGCGGGGCCGGCACCGCCGACGTGCTGGAGTTGGCGCGCACCGTGCGCGACGGGGTGCGTGCGGCGTTCGGCATCACCTTGCACCCCGAGCCGGTGCTGGTCGGCTGCGCACTGTAACCAACATCGCAGGTGGTCAGGTGGCCCGGCCGGTATCTTGGGATGGCGTGAATGTGAACCGGCGAAAGGCGTTGGCCGCGCTGGCCGCCGGGGTGCTGGCGCCGCAGGCGCTGGCGGGCTGTTTCAGCCGGGCCGGAGACAGCGCCGACAAGACGCCGCCGGCGGCGCCCGCCCTGAGCTTCGAACCCCCGCTCGGCCAGACCGACGTGCTGCCGACCGCCGGCGTCGCCGTCACCGTCTCCGACGGCTGGTTTCAGCGGGTGGCGCTGACCAATCCGGCCGGCAAGGTGCTCAGCGGAACCTTCAACCGGGACCGGACCCGCTACACCATCACCGAGCCGCTGGGCTACGACGCCGAATACCGCTGGTCCGGCTCGGTGGTGGGCCATGACGGCAACGCCGTACCGGTCACCGGCACCATCACCACGGTGACGCCCGCAGTCGTCGTCGACGGCGGTTTTCAGCTGGCCGACGGGCAGACGGTCGGTGTCGCGGCGCCGGTGATCCTGCAGTTCGACGCGCCGATCGGTGACAAGGCGGCGGTCGAGCGGGCCCTGCGGGTCACCACCGAGCCTCCGGTGGAAGGAAGCTGGGCCTGGTTGCCCGACGAGGTGCAGGGCGCCCGGGTGCACTGGCGCAGTCGCGACTACTTCCCGGCCGGAACCACCGTCCGCGTCGACGCCAAGCTGTACGGCGTGGCCTTCGGTGACGGCGCCTACGGGGCCCAGGACATGTCGCTGGAGTTCTCCATCGGGCGGCGTCAGGTGGTCAAGGCCGAGGTCTCCTCGCATCGCATCCAGGTGGTCCGCGACGAGGGCGTGATCATGGACTTCCCGTGCAGCTACGGCGAAGGCGACCAGCCGCGCAACGTCACCCGCAACGGCATCCACGTGGTCAGCGAGAAGTACGCCGACTTCTACATGTCCAACCCGGCCGCCGGCTACAGCAATATCCACGAGCGCTGGGCGGTCCGCATCTCCAACAACGGCGAGTTCATCCACGCCAACCCGGCCAGCTCCGGCGCCCAGGGCAACACCAACGTCACCAACGGCTGCATCAACTTGTCCACCGAGAACGCCGAGCAGTACTTCCACAGCGCGATCTACGGCGACCCGGTCGAGGTGACCGGCAGCTCGATCGAGCTGTCCTACGCCGACGGCGACATCTGGGACTGGGCGGTGGACTGGGACACCTGGGTCTCGATGTCGGCGTTGTCGAGTTCCGAACCGGCCCGGACCTCACTGCCCAGCACCGCGCCGGCCACCCCGACCGACGCGCCGACGCTGTCGGGCACCCCGACGACGACGCAGCCGCCGGCGTCTACTACTCGGCCCGGCGGTTAGCGCGCGTCGCGGAGGCCTGGTCGCGCGGGCGGATCACGATCTGGTCGAGGTCGACGTGCGGGGGCCGGGAGGCCACGAACCCGATCACCTCGGCGATGTCGGCCGCCGTCAGCGGAGTCAGGCCGGCGTAGACCGCGTCGGAGCGCTCCCGGTCACCGTCGAAGCGCACCAGCGAGAACTCGGTTTCCACCATGCCCGGGGCGATCTCGGTGAGCCGCACCGGTTTTCCCAACAACTCACCGCGCAGCGTGCGGTGCAGCGCACTCTGGGCGTGTTTCGCCGAGGTGTAACCGGCGCCGCCGTCGTAGATCTCGAACGCCGCGATGGAGGTCACGGTGACGACCAGGCCGTCGCCGGAGGCGATCAGCTTCGGCAGCAGCGCACGGGTCACCTGCAGGGTGCCCAGCACGTTGGTCTCCCACATCCACCGCCAGTGCTCGAGGTCGGCGTCGCCGACCGGCGCCAGGCCCTTGGCCCCGCCGGCGTTGTTGACCAGCACATTGACCGAACCGGCCAGGCCCTCGCACACCTCGGCCAGCTCGGCGACCGCGGCCGGGTCGGTGACGTCCGCCGCCACGGCGGTGCCCCCGATGTCCTGCGCCAGCGTGGCGATCCGGTCGGCGCGCCGGGCCACCGCTACCACGTGAAAGCCTTGTCCGGCAAGGGTTCTCGCGGTCGCCTCGCCGATACCAGAGCTGGCGCCGGTAACCACCGCAATACGCGGTTCCCGCGCAGGTGTGCTCATCGCCCCAACTTTAGGGGGTGATCGCCAGGGGTCCTACGACGGTCAGCCGGGCGATGCCTCGGGCGGGACCGCCCGGCCCGCCCGGAGCGTTGCGGGGCTAATCGTGGAGCCGTGATACATTTCTCGGTTATGTACCGCAGTGCCCGCTATCTGACAGCGGTGTGTCTTGTCGCCACCGGCGCGTGTTGTTGCGCCTGTTGTCGCGCCTGACCTGCTGCGAGTAGCGCTCCTTTTGAAAGAGCCCGCCGGGTCGCAGGTGTAGCCAGCCCCCTTCCGGACTCTTCCTAGACAAGGACACAGCGTGACCACCACCTCTCTCCCCACCCACATCGCCACCCGCCGAACCGCCCGGACCCGCTCACATCCGCGCGTCGTGCCGCCGGCCCTGCAGCTGCCCGACACCGCCGGCGCCGCGGTTTTCTCCGCTATTCGCCAGCACGGCCCGATCGCTCGCGAGGCCATCGCCGGCGCCACCTCGCTGAGCGTCGCCACGGTCAACCGGCAGGTCAGCGCGCTGTTGCAGGCCGGATTGCTGCTGGAACGCGCCGACCTGGCGACCTCCGGCGCGATCGGACGGCCGCGCCGGCCGGTGGTGGTCAACCACGAGCCGTTCCTGGCGCTGGGCCTGCACATCGGGGCGAAGACCACCAGCATCGTGGCCACCGATCTGCTCGGCCGCACCCTGGACGTCGTCGAAACCCCGACCCCACCCAACGGGGCCGCGCCGGCGCTGGCGTCGCTGGCCGCCAGCGCGCGCCGGTACCTGACCCGCTGGCAGAAACGCCGGCCGCTGTGGGTCGGGGTGGCGACCGGTGGGGCGGTGGACGGCGCCACCGGCTACGTCGACCACCCCCGGCTGGGCTGGTCGGCCGCTCCGGTCGGGCCGGTGCTGGCCGAGGAGCTGCGGCTGCCGGTGTCGGTGGCCTCCCACGTCGACGCGATGGCCGGCGCCGAACTGTTGCTGGGGGTGCGGCGGCCGACGGCGACCAGCGCCACCAGCCTCTACGTCTATGCCCGGGAGACCGTCGGCTACGCCCTGGTGATCGGCGGGCGGGTGCACAGCCCGGCCAGCGGTCCCGGCACCATCGCCGGGCTGCCGGTGTCCTCGGAGCTGCTCGGCGGCTCCGGACAGCTGGAATCCACCGTCAGCGACGAGGCGGTTCTGGCCGCGGCCCGCCGGCTGCGGATCCTGCCCGACGGCAACAGTGCGGCCTCGGCCGCGGTGACCGGCCTGGTGCGCGAGGCCCGGGCCGGTGACGTGCGAGCGGCGGCGCTGCTGACCGAGCGGGCCCGGGCTCTGGGCGAAGCCGTGGCGCTGCTGCGCGATGTCCTCAACCCCGACGACCTGGTGGTCGGCGGCCAGGGGTTCACCGAGTACCCGGAGGGCATGGTCGAGGTGGAGCGGGCATTCGCGGAGCGCTCGGTGCTGGCCGGCCGCAGCCTGCGGGTCACCACGTTCGGTAACCGGGTCCAGGAAGCCGGCGCCGGGACGGTGTCGCTCGGCGGGCTCTACGCCGACCCGGTCGGGGCGATGCGCCGCTCCCGCGGGTCGGTGGCCCGGGCGGTCCCGGAAGCGTCGGCCTGAGGCGAGCTGTAAAGATGACGGGGTGGGGAGTGGCGTCGGATCCGGTGTGCGCCGGGTAGCGGTGCTGTCGGTTCACACCTCGCCGCTGGCGCAACCCGGCACCGGCGACGCCGGCGGAATGAACGTCTACGTCCTGCAGAGTGCGCTGCACCTGGCCCGCCGCGGGGTGGCCGTGGAGGTCTTCACCCGCGCCACGTCGTCGGCCGATCCGCCGGTGGCCCACGTCGCGCCCGGTGTACTGGTGCGCAACGTGGTGGCCGGGCCGTTCGAGGGCCTGGATAAAAACGACCTGCCGACCCAGCTGTGCGCGTTCGCCGCCGCGGTGCTGCGTGCCGAGGCGGCCCACGAGCCCGGCTACTACGACGTCGTGCACTCGCACTACTGGCTGTCCGGTCAGGTCGGCTGGCTGGCCGCGGATCGATGGGCGGTGCCGCTGGTGCACACCGCGCACACCCTGGCCGGGGTCAAGAACGCCGCCCTGGCCGCCGGTGACACCCCCGAACCGCCGCTGCGCAGCGTCGGCGAGCAGCAGGTCGTCGACGAGGCGGACCGGCTGATCGTCAACACCGACGACGAGGCGCGCCAGCTCGTCGCACTGCACGGGGCCGACCCGGCGCGTATCGATGTGGCGCATCCGGGGGTCGACCTGGAGGTCTTCCGCCCGGGCGACAAGCGGCAGGCCCGGGCCGCGCTGGGCCTGTCGCCCGACGAGCCGATTGTGGCCTTCGTCGGCCGCATCCAGCCGCTCAAGGCGCCCGACATCCTGTTGCGGGCCGTTGCGAAGCTGCCCGGGGTGCGTGTGGTAGTGGCCGGCGGGCCGTCGGGCAGCAGCGGGCTGGCCGCGCCGGGCGGCCTGGTTCGGCTGGCCGGGGAACTGGGTATCAGCGATCGGGTGACGTTCTTGCCGCCGCAGTCCCGCGAGAATCTGGCCGACCTGTTCCGGGCGGCCGATCTGGTGGCGGTGCCCAGCTACTCCGAATCGTTCGGGCTGGTAGCGCTGGAGGCGCAGGCCTGCGGGACACCGGTGGTCGCCGCGGCCGTCGGCGGGCTGCCGGTGGCGGTGCGCGACGGCGTCACCGGGGCACTGGTCGCCGGACACGGCATCGAAGCGTGGGCCACAGCGATCGACGAGCTGCTGCGGCTGGGGTCCGGGCCGCGCGGGTGGGCGATGCGCCGGGCCGCGGCCGCTCATGCGGCGACGTTCTCCTGGGAGCGCACCGTGGACGCCCAGCTGGCCAGCTACACCAGCGCGATCGAGGACTTCACCACCGCGCGCGGTGAGCGGATGCGGGTGGTCGGGGCACCGCGCCGGCCCCGGCGCTGGCCCGCGCGACGGGGGGCCCGCGCGTGAACCGCAGCGACGTCCGGCAGCTCATCGAGGACACCCTCAAGGCCGCCGAGCTGACCTACTCGGAGTTTCCGGGCGCGCACGGCGGCCTGCCGGGGCTGGTCGTCGAGCTGCCCGGCGAGCGCAAGCTCAAGACCAACACGATCCTCAGCGTCGGGGAGCACTCGGTGCGTATCGAGGCGTTCGTCTGCCGTAAGCCCGACGAGAACCACGCCGGGGTGTACCGCTTTCTGCTCAAGCGCAACCGTCGCCTCTACGGGGTGGCCTACACCCTGGACAACGTCGGCGACATCTATCTGGTCGGCCGGATGGCGCTGGCCTCGGTGACCGCCGAGGAGATCGACCGGGTGCTCGGGCAGGTGCTCGAAGCCGTCGACTTTGACTTCAACACGTTGCTGGAGTTGGGATTTGCCTCCTCCATTCAGAAGGAATGGGAGTGGCGGGTGTCCACCGGGCAGTCGCTGAAGAACCTGCGGGCGTTCGAGCATTTGATTGACCGCGACGGTGACTGAGACACTGGCCAGCATGTCTGACACTGCCACGCTGGTGCTGCTGCGCCACGGAGAGAGCGAATGGAACGCCAGTAACCAGTTCACCGGCTGGATGGACGTCAACCTGACCGACAAGGGCCGCACCGAGGCGGTCCGTGCCGGCACGCTGCTGGTCGAGCACGGCCTGCTGCCGGACGTGGTCTACACCTCGCTGCTGCGCCGGGCGATCACCACCGCGAACCTGGCGCTGGACGCCGCCGACCGGCACTGGATCCCGGTCCGGCGCACCTGGCGGCTCAACGAACGCCACTACGGCGCGTTGCAGGGCCTGGACAAGGCCGCGACCAAGGCCCGCTATGGCGACGAGCAGTTCATGACGTGGCGGCGCAGCTACGACACCCCGCCGCCGCCGATCGAGCCCGGCAGCCGCTACAGCCAGGACACCGACTCCCGCTACGCCGACATCGGCGGCGGCCCGCTGACCGAATGCCTGGCCGACGTGGTGGCGCGTTTCCTGCCGTACTACACCGACGTCGTCATCCCGGACCTGCGGTGCGGCAAGACCGTGCTGATCGCCGCGCACGGCAACTCGTTGCGGGCGCTGGTGAAATACCTCGATCAGATGTCCGACGAGGAGGTGGTCGGGCTGAACATCCCCACCGGTATCCCGCTTCGCTACGACCTGGACGCCGACCTGCGCCCGAAGGTCGCCGGCGGTGTGTACCTCGACCCCGAGGCGGCCGCCGCCGGGGCGGCGGCGGTGGCGAGCCAGGGCGCCAAGTAGCCGCGGCGCCGGTTCGAGTGAACTGCGAGTGGAAATCGGGTGAAATCTTCCTGCTGAATTCACACTCGACGCACGTCGTGGTCGAACGCTGGCCAGATAGGGCGGTCGACCTGCGTACGATTTTGCCGTGGCTGCGACTTCGGCGCTGACCCTCGCTGCGGTGTCGGCACTGCCGGCGCTCCTGGTGGGCGTGGCGGCCGGTTTCTGGCTGTCGCCGCGGCTGGCCGCGCGGCGCCGGCGGGTGACCACCGAACGGGCGGGGATCACCGTCTCGCAGATGCTGCAGCGGATCGTCGCGCACGCGTCGTTGGGGATCGCCGTCGTGGACACCCACCGCGACGTCGTCTACCTCAACGAGCGCGCCGCCGAGTTGGGCCTGGTGCACGGCCGGCTGCTCGACGACGGCGCCTGGGAGGCCGCGCAGCGGGCGCTGGCCGGCGACGAGGACGTCGTGTTCGACCTCTCCACGGCCAAGCGGGCGGCCAGGGCCGCCCGGCCGGACGTGGCGGCGGTGCGCGGGTACGCCCGGCTGCTGTCCGAGGAGGATCGCCGGTTCGCGGTCGTGATCGTCGACGACCAGTCCGAACAGGTCCGGATGGAGGCCAGCCGCCGCGACTTCGTGGCCAATGTCAGCCATGAACTCAAAACCCCGGTCGGGGCGATGGGGCTGCTCGCCGAGGCACTGCTGGCCTCCGCCGACGACCCCGAGGCGGTGCGCCCGTTCGCGGAGAAGGTGCTGGTCGAGGCGAACCGGTTGGCCAGCATGATCGGTGAGCTGATCGAGCTGTCCCGGCTGCAGGGCGCCGATCCGCTGCCGGACCTGGGCGCCGTCGACGTCGACAGTGTGGTCAACGAGGCGATCTCCCGGCACAAGGTGGCCGCCGACAATGCGGAGATCACCATCACCACCGACGCCCCGAGCGGCTTCCGGGTGCTCGGCGACGAACCCCTCCTGGTCACCGCACTGGCTAACCTGGTGTCGAACGCGATCGCCTACTCGCCGCACGGCTCGCAGGTATCGATCAGTCGGCGCAGCCGGGACGGCTTCGTCGAGATCGCCGTCACCGACCGCGGCATCGGAATCGCACGTAAGGACCAGGAGCGCGTCTTCGAACGGTTCTTCCGCAGCGACAAGGCGCGCTCGCGGGCGACCGGCGGCAGCGGGCTCGGGTTGGCGATCGTCAAGCACGTGGCGGCCAACCACAACGGCACCATCACGCTGTGGAGCCAGCCGGGCACCGGTTCGACGTTCACCCTGGCGATTCCCGCCTACGGCAGTGTGGACCACGATGAGGAGGAGCAGCAGCGATGACGCACGTGTTGATCGTTGAGGATGAGGAGTCGCTGGCGGACCCGCTGGCGTTCCTGCTGCGCAAGGAGGGTTTCGAGGCGACCGTGGTGACCGACGGGCCCTCGGCTCTGGCCGAGTTCGACCGGGCCGGCGCCGACATCGTGCTGCTGGATCTGATGCTTCCGGGGATGTCGGGCACCGATGTCTGCAAGCAGCTGCGGGCCCGCTCGAGCGTGCCGGTGATTATGGTCACTGCCCGCGACAGCGAGATCGACAAGGTCGTCGGCCTGGAATTGGGTGCCGACGACTACGTCACCAAGCCGTACTCGGCCCGCGAACTGATCGCCCGGATCCGGGCGGTGTTGCGCCGCGGCGGCGACGACGAGGGCGGTGTCGGGGAGGGCGTACTGGAGTCCGGTCCGGTGCGCATGGACGTCGAGCGCCACGTGGTGCTGGTCAACGGCGAGCAGATCACCTTGCCTCTCAAGGAGTTCGATCTGCTCGAATACCTGATGCGCAACACCGGCCGGGTGCTCACCCGGGGCCAGCTGATCGACCGGGTCTGGGGCGCGGATTACGTCGGCGACACCAAGACCCTGGATGTCCACGTCAAGCGACTGCGGTCCAAAATCGAGGCCGATCCGGCCAACCCGGTGCACCTGGTTACCGTGCGGGGCCTGGGCTACAAGCTGGAGGGCTGAACCCCAGGCGGCCGGGCTGATCTGTGACCTGACTTGCCCGGGGTGTCGGCGTCGCCGAAAATCACGGGATTGGCGTCCTGCTTCTTAATGTAGCCTTAATCAAGGTTGCCTACGGATTTCTAGGCCCAATATCTAAAACCAATCTTCGTTAGCCATACGGGAGACGCGATTGATGAGCGGGCCGGACGGAACGGTTCACATCCCACGCACGCTGGTGGATCTGCTGAGTCAGCGTGCCCAGCAGCAGGGCGACAAGCCGGCGTTCACCTTCTCCCGTGACGGCGACGAGCACGAGACCAGCCAGGCGACCTACCGGGAGCTGGACCTGCGCGCCCGCCAGGTCGCCACCGACCTGCAGCGTCAGGGCGCCTCCGGGCAACGGGTGCTGGTGCTGTGCCCGCCCGGTCTGGACTTCATCGCCAGCTTCTTCGGGTGCCTGTACGCCGGTGCCATCGCGATCCCGGTACACCCGCCGATGCGCGAGCACCTGCTGCCGCGCGTGGAGTCGATCATCGCCGACGTCCAACCCGGCTTCGCGCTCACCACCGCCGAGATCGAACCCAGGATCAAGCCCGCCATCGACGGGCTGCCCGGCGGGCAGACGCTGCAGTGGTCGATCACCGACTCCTACCCGCCCGGCAGCGAGGCGGCCTGGGCGGCGCCGCAGATCGACGGCGACAGCGTCGCGATGCTGCAGTACACCTCCGGCTCCACCAGCGCGCCCAAGGGCGTCGTACTGACCCACGGCAACCTGATGCACAACCTGGTGACCATCGCCGAGGCCTGGAACCCGCCCGACCACTCCGAGATCGTCGGCGCGTTCTGGCTGCCGCCGTACCACGACATGGGCCTGATCGGCGGTCTGCTGGAGACCCTCTACGTCGGCGGCACGTCGGTCCTGATGCCGCCCACCGCGTTCATCAAGCGCCCGATGCGGTGGTTGGAGGCGATCTCACGGCATCGCGCCATGATCACCGCCGCGCCGAACTTCGCCTTCGACATGTGCGTCGAGCTGTCCAGCCCGCAGGAGCGCGCGGCACTGGACCTGTCCAACTGGACGGTGGCGCTGTGCGGAGCCGAACCGGTGCGCACCGCCACCCTGGAGGGGTTCGCCGAGGCGTTCGCCCCGGCCGGCTTCCGCGCCGAGTCGTTCTACCCGGTCTACGGGCTGGCGGAGGGCACCTTGCTGGTCTCCGGCGGATCGGACTCGGCGCTGCCGCTGGTGCAGCACATCGACCGGGTCGCCCTCGGCGACAACCGGGTCGTCGACGTCTCCGCCGACGACCCCAACGTCGCGACCCTGGTCGGCTGCGGCAAGCCGCGCGGTGGCCAGCGGGTGATCATCGTCGACCCCGAGACCCGCCGGGAATGCGCCGCCGACCGGGTCGGCGAGATCTGGGTGGCCGGTGGAAGCGTCGCGCACGGCTACTGGGGCGCCCCGGAGCTGTCCGCCGAGACGTTCGCCGCGACCCTGTCCGACAGCGGCGAGGGTCCGTTCCTGCGCACCGGGGACCTGGGCTTCATGCACTTCGGGGAGCTGTTCGTCACCGGCCGGCGCAAAGACCTGATCATCATCCGGGGCACCAACCATTACCCCAACGACATCGAGCTGACCGTCCAGAACACCGACCCGGCGCTGCTGCGGGGCCGTGGCGCGGTGTTCTCGATCACCCCCGAACCGGGCGCGGCCGAGCAACTCGTCGTGGTGCAGGAGGCCGACCCGAGCCGCCTGAACGGGGCGGCGGCCGAGGAGGCCATGCAGGCCATCCGCACCGCGGTCACCGAGAACCACTCGGTGCGTACCCACGCCGTGGTGCTGGTGCAGCCGCTACAGCTGCCGACGACCTCCAGCGGCAAGATCCAGCGCAGCGCCTGCAAGCAGCGTTACCTCAACGGCGAGTTGCCGGTGGTGGCGGCCTGGCCCCCGGCCGGGCCCGAGCCCGCGGCCCAGCCGCCGGCGCAGGCCGAGCCCGAACCCGCCCAACCGGCCGGGGCGGGGAACCGCAGTGCGGCCGAGATCAGCGCCTGGCTCGTCGACCGGTTGTCCGGTGAACTCGAGCTTCCCGTCGCCGAGATCGACCCGGCCAAGCCGTTCGCCTACTACGGGCTGGACTCCATCCACGCGGTGCGGCTCTCGACCGCCCTGGAGCAGTGGCTGGGTTGCGAGCTGGCCCCGACCATCGCCTACGAATACCCGTCGATCGACATCCTGTCCCAACACCTGGCCCGCATCGCCGCGGACAGCCCGGCCGCTTCGGGAGCCGGGTCCGCCGCCGAGCGCACCGACCGGCCCACCGCCGACGAGCCGATCGCGATCGTGGGCATCGGCTGCCGGTTCCCCGGCGCGGACGGGCCCGAGGCTTTCTGGCGGCTGCTGTCCGGTGGGGTGGACGCCACCAGTGAGGTCCCGGCCGATCGTTGGGACGTCGACGCCTTCTACAGCCCCGACCCGTCGGTGCCGGGCACCGCGGTCACCCGCAGCGGCGGATTCCTCGACGCCGTCGACCAATTCGATTTCCAGTTCTTCGGGATCTCGCCCCGCGAGTCGGCGCAGATGGATCCGCAGCAGCGGTTGCTGCTCGAGGTGGCGTGGGAGGCCCTGGAGGACGCCGGTCAGGTGCCCGACGCCCTGGCCGGCAGCCGCACCGGGGTGTTCGTCGGGATCTCCACCAACGACTACGGGTTCCTGCGGCTGGGCCAGCCCCAGCTCGTCGACGCCTACACCGGAACCGGCAACGCGCTGAGCATCGCCGCCAACCGGCTGTCCTACACCTTCGACTTCCACGGCCCGAGCCTGTCGGTGGATACCGCCTGCTCGTCGTCGCTGGTCGCCGTCGACCTGGCATGCCGCAGTCTGCGCGACGGCGAGTGCACGATGGCGCTGGCCGCCGGGGTGAACGTGATCCTGTCGCCGGCCTTAGCGATCAACTTCTCCAAGGCCCGGGTGATGGCGCCGGACGGGCGGTGCAAGACGTTCGACGCCGACGCCGACGGCTATGTGCGCGGCGAGGGCGCCGGCGTGGTGGTGCTCAAGCCGCTGAGCCGGGCACTGGAGGACAACGACCCGATCTACGCGGTCATCCGGGGCAGCGCCACCAATTCCGACGGCCGCACCAACGGCTTGATCGCCCCTAGCGGGCGGGCCCAGGAGCGCGTGCTCACCGAGGCGTTCCGCCGGGCGGGCCTGCCGGCCGGTGCGGTCCAATACATCGAGGCGCACGGCACCGGCACCGCGATCGGCGACGCCATCGAGGCCAACGCGCTGGGCACCGTGCTGGCCGAGGGCCGGCCGGAGGGCAGCCGCTGCCTGGTGGGCTCGGTCAAGACCAACATCGGCCACCTGGAGGCGGCGGCCGGTGTCGCCGGTCTGATCAAGGTGGCGCTGGCGCTGCAGCACCGGGCCATCCCGCCCAGCCTGAACTACACCGAACCCAACCCGCACATCCTGTTCGACAGCCTGCCGCTGGACGTGGTGCAGACGCTGACCCCGTGGCCGGCGGGCAGCCGCGCCGTGGCCGGGGTCAGCTCGTTCGGGTTCGGCGGCACCAACGCCCACGTCGTGCTCGCCGAGGCCCCGCAGGTGCGCAGCGGCCACCCCGACGACACCGCGGCACCGCGCGCCGAGCTGCTGGCGCTGTCGGCCCGGTCACCGGAGGCGCTGACCGCGCTGGTCGGGGAGTACGAGATGGCGCTGTTCTCCGGCGGGCTCAACGGCAGCAGCGCGCTGAGCGACCTGTGCTACACCGCCGGCGCCCGCCGCGGCCACCACGACTACCGGCTCGCGGTGGTCGGCGACTCCCCGGCGGCGTTGTTCGAATCGCTGTCGGCTTACCGGCTGGGCGAGTCGCGGCCCGGGCTGTCGGTCGGCCACTGCGCCGCGGGCCGGCCCGGCCCGGGGGTGACCTTCATCTTCTCCGGGCAGGGCTCCCAGTGGCCCGGCATGGCCCAGCGGTTGCAGGCCGACGAGCCGATCTTCGCCGACGCCCTGGCCGCGTGCGACAGTGCGCTGCACCCGCACCTGGGGCACTCGATCCTCAAGGAACTGGCCAAGCCGCAGGAGCGCTCCAAGCTCGGCGACATCGGCATCCTGCAGCCGACGATCTTCGCGATCCAGGTGGCGCTGGCGGCGCTGTGGCGGTCCTGGGGTGTCGAGCCGGCCGCGGTGGTCGGACACAGTCTCGGTGAGGTCGCCGCCGCCCATGTGGCCGGAGCGCTGAGCCTGGAGGACGCCGCGCGGGTGATCTGTGCCCGGGCCCGCATGCTGCGGGGCGTGCGTGGCCGCGGGGCGATGATGGTCACCGAGACCACCCTGGCCGAGGCGCAGGAGCTCATCGCCGGTCATGAGCGCGAGGTCGCCGTCGCGGCCAGCAACAGCCACCGGTCGACCGTGCTCGCCGGCGAGCCCAAGGTGCTCGAAGAGCTGATGGCGAAACTGCAGCAGCGGGACCGGTTCTGCCGGTGGATCGAGGTCGACGTCGCCTCGCACAGCCCGCAGATGGAGGCCCTCGGTGCGGGACTGCGCGGCAGCCTGGTCAAGCTGAAGCCGACTGTGCCGACGGTGCCGATGTACTCCACCGTCACCGGCGAGCTGGTCGGCGAGAAGCTGCTCGACGCCGACTACTGGGTGGCCAACCTGTGCTCGCCGGTGCGGTTCTCACCGGCGCTGCGGCGGCTGCTCGAGACCGGCCACGACACGTTCGTCGAACTCAGCCCGCACCCGATCCTGCTGACGGCGGCTCGCGAAGATGTTGAAGACATGAGGCGCACCTGCACCCTATTGCCGTCGATGCGGCGCGACGATGACGGCCGCTCGACCATGCTCGGCTCCCTGGGCACCCTCTACACCCTGGGGCAGCCGGTCGCCTGGGAGCAGATCTACCCCGAAGGCAGTCGCTGCGTTCCCGCCCCCACCTACCCGTGGCAGCGGGTGCACTCGTGGCTGGACGCCGGCTCCATCGTGGCGCCGCGCCACGGCGGCGCCGGCCTGCCCGGCGGCGGCTGGCGCGGGCCGATCCGGTCGGCCGCTCAGCCGGGCACGGTGCTGACCGAGATCGACGTCACCACGGGGGCGCTCTCCGCCGAGCAGCTCGGTGAGCTGGCCGGCCAAGCGGTCGAGGTGGCGTTCGGGCCGGGCAGCCGGTCGGTCGCCGCGCTGAACCTCAACGGCGGTCCGGTCGCGGCCCGCACCGTGCAGTTCGCCCTGACCGACGACGGGTTCGAGTGCTACGGCAGCGCCGCCGGTGCGGACTGGTTGTTGCTGGCCACCGGACGTCTGGTCGCCGGCCAGTCCGGCGCCCCGGCCATCACCACCGCCCCCGCAGACCCGGCCGAGCACAGCTACCGGGTGCGCTGGCAGCCCGCCTCGATCGCCTCCGATGGCGAGGGCCGGCCCGCCGAACCCGGCAGCTGGCTGATCCTGTCCGACGGCCCGGTGGCCGACACGCTGCGGGACCACCTCGAGGCGCAGGCCCAGTCCTGCGTGCTGGTGGAACCGGTCGTCGGGCTCGCCGAGATCGAACGGGTCAGCGCCGACGGTTATCGCGTCGACCCGGGCCGGCCCGAACACTTCGCCGAGCTGCTGCGCGCGGCGTTCGGCGGTGACCGGCCCCCCTGCCGTGGTGTGGTGCACCTGTGGAACCTGCTGGCAGACACCGGGTCGCTGGAGACGGCGACCGACCTCGGGTCGCTGAGCGTGGTGCATCTGATCCAGGCCCTGACGATGTCCGGGTGGGCGGAGTCGCCGCGGCTGTGGCTGGTGACCCGCGGCGCGCAGCCGGCCGGGGACGAGTCCACGCCGCTCTCGGTCGCGCAGGCCCCGGTCTGGGGGCTGGGCCGCAGCATCGACCACGAGCACCCGGAACTGCACGCCACCGGAGTCGACTTGTCCGCCGACGGCGGTCCCGAAGAACTGCGGGGACTGTTCGGCGAGATCTGGTCGGACAACCGTGAGACCGACGTGGCCCTGCGCGGCCACCGGCGCTACGTGGCGCGGCTGGAACCCCACCGGGCGTCGGCGGAGCAGCCGGGCGAGTTCGCGCTGCACGAGCAGGCCACCTACCTGGTCACCGGCGGGCTCGGTGCCGTCGGCGGCAAGGTGGCCGGCTGGCTGGTCGAGCGCGGCGCGCGCCACCTGGTTCTGATGGGCCGCGGCGCCCCGTCGGCGACGGCGGAAGCGACGCTGGACGCGCTGCGCGCAGCCGGCGCCGAGGTGACTGTGGCCCAGGGCGACGTCACCAAGGCCGACGACGTCGCCGCGGTGCTCGCCACCATCGGCGCCTCCATGCCGCCGCTGCGCGGTGTGGTGCACGCGGCCGGCACCGTCGACGACGCGATCCTGGCGCGCCTGGACGCACCGAAGCTGCGTGCGGTGATGGCGCCCAAGGTGCAGGGCGCCTGGAACCTGCACACGCTGACCGCCGATGCGGAGCTGGACTTCTTCGTGCTGTTCTCCTCGGCCGCATCGGTGCTGGGTTCGCCCGGCGCCGCCAACTACGGCGCCGCGAACGCGTTCCTGGATGCGCTGGCCTGGCACCGGCGGGCGGCCGGCGCACCGGCGCTGAGCGTCAACTTCGGTCCGTGGGCCGGGTTGGGCATGTTCACCAATTCCGAACTGCACCGCCATTTCTCGCACTACGGCGTCGAAGGCATGCCGGCGCAGAGCTACTTCGCGGCGCTGGAGGGTCTGCTGGCCGGCTCCGGCGTCCCGGCACCGCAGGTCATGGTGCTCGACATCGATTGGGCACGCTGGCGTCCCAGCGCGCAGTCGCCGTTGCTGCGCGATCTGCAGGCCTCCGGCGACTCGGCGGGGGCGGCGAGCGGAAGCGGACTGTTCGAGGCGGTGCAGGCCGCCGATCCGCAGGAACGCCGGCGGCTGCTGGAGGTCTACCTGCGTGATCTGGTCGCCGGCAAGCTGGGCCTGGCCCCGGCCGGCCTGGACGTCGCCGCGCCGCTGAACAGCCTGGGCGTGGACTCGCTGATCACCCTGGAACTTCGCATTCAGGTGGAACGCGAACTCGGTATCGTCGTTCCCGTCGCCCGGCTGCTCGATGGGCCGAGCGTGGCGAGCCTTTCGGGGTGGCTCGCCGAGCAGTTGGCCTCCGGCGGTGAGGCCGGGCCGGAGCAGGCCGCAGCGCCCAGCGCCCCCGAACCGGCTGTGTCGCAGGAGATGGACCTGTTGTCGCAGGTGTCCGACCTCTCCGACGACGCGGTGGATGCGTTGCTGCAGAAGATGATCGCCGACGGTGAGCATGTCAAGGATGGGGGATAACCCATGACGGACCGACCCGAGGCGCCCATCGACATCTCCAGCCTGTCACCGGAGAAGAAGCGCGAACTGCTGGCTCAATTGCTGATGGCCAAGGCGCAGAACGCGGCTTCCGAACACGAGCTGTCCTACGGGCAGCGGTCGATGTGGTTCGTGCACCGGCTCGCTCCCGACAGCGCCGCCTACTCCGTTGCCTACGCGGGACGCATCCGTGGCCGCCTCGACGTGCCCGCCCTGGAGCGGGCCGCCCAGGCCCTGGTGGACCGGCACCCGATGCTGCGGACCACCTACACCGAGCGGGACGGCCAGCCGGTGGCGCTGGTCCACCCGCACTGGCCGGTGCGGATCGCGATCCATCGCATCGGCGCGGACGCGGCCGAACTCGAACAGTGGGTCCAGACCGAGACCGACCGGCCGTTCGATCTGCGCACCGGTCCGGTGCTGCGCCTGACCCTGCTGCAGCGCGAGCTCGGTGGCCAGGAAACCGACCACGTGCTGCTGCTGACCGTGCACCACATCGCGGTGGACTTCTGGTCCATCGACATCATCCTCGACGAGCTGCGCGCGCTCTACGCCGCCGAACACGGCGCCGGCCCCGCCACGCCGCCGGGAGCGCCTCCCGACCGCTACGTCGACTACGCCGCGCAACAGACCCGGATGCTGGCCGGGCCCGACGGTGAGAAGTTGTGGGAGTACTGGCGCGAGACGCTGCGCGGTGAGCTGCCGACCCTGGCACTGCCCACCGACCGGCCGCGGCCGGCGGTGCAGACCTACGGCGGTGCGCTGCACCGGTTCAGCATCGACGCCCAGGTGACCGCCGGGCTCAAGCAGCTGGGTCGGGCCGTCGGCGCGACGCCGTATATGACCCTGCTGGCCGCCTATGCGGTGCTGCTGCACCGCTACAGCGGTCAGGACGACCTGGTCATCGGGTCGCCGTTCGCCTGCCGCGACCGGGCCGGCCTGATGGGCATGGTCGGCTACGTCACCAACCCGCTGCCGCTGCGCGTGGACGTGAGCGAGGATCCGAGTTTCGTTGCGCTGCTCGGCCAGGTCAAAGACACCGTGCTGGGCGCCATCGCGCACCAGGAGTACCCGCTGCCGCTGCTCGTCGAGCGACTGCGGCCGGTCCGCGACGCCGGACGCACCCCGGTGTTCCAGGTGTCCTTCGCTTGGCAACAGGTGCGGTTGTTCGACGACGGCGCCGCCGGCGAGGGTGTGCTGCCCCTGGAGACCCTGCACATCGGCCAGGGCGGTTCACCGTTCGACATCACCATGCAGGTCGGCGAGCAGGACGACCGGCTGGAGGTCGCGCTGCAGTACAACACCGACCTGTTCGACGCCGCCACCATGGAGGCGATGGCGCAGCGCTTCAGCTTGCTGCTGGCCGGGTTGGTTCAGCCCGGGGCCGCCGACGCCCCGGTGTCGCGGTTGCCGTTGCTCACCGACGATGAGCGCGCAAAGCTGCAGTCCTGGAACCAGACCCGGGTCGACTACCCGGATGCCACGGCCGGCCTGCACGAGATGGTCGCCGCCGCCGCGGCACGCACGCCCGACGCGGTCGCGGTGAGCTACGACGGCCGGGAGCTGAGCTACCGCGAACTCGACCGGCGGGCCAACGGGCTGGCCCACCGGCTGCAGCAGCTCGGTGTCGGTGCCGGCGCCGGCCCCGCCGTGGTGCCGGTGCTGCTGGAACGCTCCGAAGACCTGGTGATCGCCCTGCTCGGCGTGCTCAAGGCCGGCGGTGCCTTCCTGCCGCTGGACCCCGCCCAGCCCACCGGGCGGATGGAGGCGATGCTGGCCGACGTGCCGGACGCACCGGTCTGCATCACTCACCGGGAGCATCTCGCCCACGTGCCAACGGATTTCACCGGTGCCCGGCTCTGCCTGGACCAGCCCTGGACGGCACCGGCCGAGCAGGAATCTGCTCCCGACGTGGCCTCCGCCGAACTGGCGTATCTGATGTACACCTCCGGTTCCACCGGTGCCCCCAAGGGGGCGCTGAACAGCCATGCCGGCATCCGCAATCGGCTGCTGTGGATGCAGGACGCCTATCCGCTGACCGCCGAGGACCGGGTACTGCACAAGACCCCGATCAACTTCGACCCGTTCGTCTGGGAGATCTTCTGGCCGTTGATCGTTGGCGCCCGGGTGGTGATCGCCAAACCGGAGGGCCACAAGGACGCTGGCTACCTGGCCCGGACCATCGTCGAAGAGCAGGTCACCACAATGCATTTCGTGCCGTCGATGCTGCGCCGTTTCCTGGCGGAGCCCCAGGCGGCGTCCTGTACCGGGCTGCGCCGGGTGTTCTGCAGCGGAGAGGCGCTGACCGCCGACTTGCGCGATGCGTTCTTCGCCGCGCTCCCCGCAGAGCTGTACAACCTGTACGGCCCTACCGAAGCCGCCATCGACGTCACCCACTTCCATTGTGTGCGTGGGGATTCCCGCCCCGTGATCCCGATCGGGCGGCCGATCGCCAACATCGCGATCCACCTGCTCGACACCGCCGGAAATCCGGTTCCGGTCGGGGTGCCCGGTGAACTGTGCATCGGCGGCGTCGGCGTGGCTCGCGGCTACCTGAACCGGCCGGAAGCCACCGCCGCAGCATTCGGCGACGACCCGTTCAGCTCTGAGCCTGGCGCCCTGCTCTACCGCACCGGCGACCTGGCCCGGTATCTGCCCGACGGCAACATCGAGTACCTGGGCCGCCGCGACGACCAGGTCAAGATCAACGGTTTCCGGATCGAGCTCGGTGAGGTGGAGGCCGCGCTGGCCAAGCACCCCGGTATCGCCGAATGTGCTGTGGTGGCACGCAAAGACGCCTCGGGTACTACCCAGCTGATCGCCCACCTCGTGCCGGTCGCGGCGGCGCCGGGCACCGCGGAGCTGCGGCGCTTCCTGCTGAACCTGCTGCCGGCGGCCATGGTGCCCGCGCTGTTCCGCACCACCGACCTGCTCCCGTTGTCGCCCAGCGGCAAGGTGGACCGCCGTGCGCTGCTGGCCATCGACGAGGATCTCGATGCGGTGCCGACGGAATTCGTCGCACCGCGCAACCGCACCGAAGAGGCGCTGGCGAAGATCTGGCGCGAGGTGCTCGACACCGACCGCGTGGGCGTCACCGACGACTTCTTCGCACTCGGCGGGGCCTCCACCCAGGCCCTGGAGGTCGCGGTGCGGGTGGGTGAGCTCGGCATGGAGCTGCGCCCGGAGTCGATGTTCGTCTACGGCACCATTGCCGAGCTGGCCGAAGAGTTCGGCCCGATCGGCGAGGACACCGCCGCCGAGCCCGCGACCGCCCCGGTCGCTGCGGAGATGCCCACCACGCCGAAACCCGTTGCGGCGCCGGTGATCAAACCCGCCCAGACCGGCCCGGCGCGCAACGTCGTGATCGAAAGCCTCGGCGTGTACCTGCCGCCCCGGGCGGTCTCCACGGAACAGGTGCTGGCCGACTGCGTCAACGAGGTGCGGATCCCGCTGGAGCGGCTCACCGGCATCAAGAACCGGCGGATGGCCGGAGTCGACGAGTTCTCGATCGACTTGGGGCGCAAGGCGATCCGCGACTGCCTGTCCCGGTCAAGCTACGCCCCCGAAGAGATCGACCTGGTCATCGCCTGCAACATCTCCCGCTGCGACGGCCCGGAGCACATGTTCACCTTCGAGCCCAGCACCGCCTCCCAGTTGCGTGATCAGCTGGGGCTGACCCACGCGGTCTGCTTCGACATCAACAACGCCTGCGCGGGCATGTTCACCGGCATCAGTGTGGCCCAGGACTTCCTCAAGACCCAGCTGGTGCGCAACGCGCTGGTGGTCAGCGGTGAGTACATCAGCCACATCACCGGAACCGCGCAGCAGGAGATCGACGGGCCGATGGACCCGCGGCTGGCCTGCCTGACCGTCGGCGACGCCGGCGCGGCGGTGGTGCTCGAACTCGGAGCCGGCGATCGCGTCGGTTTCCACGACCTCGACCTGGCCACCTACAGCGAATTCGCCAAGTTGTGCATCGCCAAGGCCACCGAGGGCCCCCACGGCGGCGCCATCATGGTCACCGATTCGGTCACCCAGACCGCGATCGCGGTGAAGCACTCGGTGCCCTACGTCGCCGCGGTGATGCAGCGGCACGGCTGGCGGCCCGAGACGGCCGATCAGTTGCTGATGCACCAGACCTCCGAAGCGTCGATCAACGACGCCATCCTGACCATCAACCGGGTCTTCGGGGCGGGCGCGGCCAGCCGCGCCAACACCATCTGCAACCTGGCCGAGCGCGGTAACACTGCCACCACAACGCATTTCGTCGCGCTATACGACTATATCAATGCGGGCCGGATCAACTCCGGCGACAACGTGGTGCTGTCGATCACCGGATCCGGACAGACCATCGGCACCGGGCTGTACACCTTCGACGACCTGCCCGACCGGATGCGACGTGCCACCAAGGGCCAGTCCGCCCGTGCGGCCCGGTCCACAAACGGCCGCCGGGAGCTGCCGGCGACGCCACGGGTGCGTATCGAGGGGATCGGCACCGCCGCGGCCGGTCAGGGCCGGCCGAGCTCCATCGCGTTCGCGGTGGATGCGGCCAGGGCCTGCCTTGAGGACAGCGGTGTGGACGCCTCCCAGGTCGGCCTGATGATCCACGCCGGCATCTACCGCGACGACTTCCTGTCCGAGCCGGCGGTCGCCACCCTGGTGGCCGGCGAGGTCGGCATCAACGCCGAGCCGGAGTCCGCGGATGCACCCAAGACCTTCGCCTTCGACATCCTCAACGGGGCAGTCGGTTTCCTCAACGGCTGTCATGTCGCCGCCGGCATGATCGGCGCCGGCCGGACCGGTCACGCCATGGTGCTGGCTTCGGAGGTGGAGAACAACACCGTCGAGAGCGGCTACCCGCGCAGGGGCGTCCAGGAGACCGGGTCGGCGATCATGCTGAGCCCCAGCAGCGGCCCGGAGGGCTTCGGCCGGTTCGTCTTCGAACACCATCCGGAGTACCGCCAGGCGCTGGCCACCCACACCCAGGAGCGCGACGGCCGGACCTGGCTGCGGGTGGACCGCGACCCCAACCTGTCGGCGATCTACGTGAGCTGCCTGCCGGCCGCGGTCAAACAGCTGCTGAGTCTGGAGGCCCTGGATCCCGGGGACATCGCGCTGGTGTTGCCGCCGTATCTGCCCGGTGCGGCCCTCGACGACCTTGCCGCGCGGATCGGGGTGGACCGCTCGCGGTTCGTCGACCTGGAGGCGCAGGGCCAGACCACGGACCCGTTCACCTCGACCTTGCCCTATCAGATCCTCGACGCTCGGCGGCGCGGTCTGGTCAAGCCGGGCGACGTGGCGCTGATCATGGCCGTCGGTTCCGGCGTCGAGGTCGGCTGCACCACCTACCGGTTCTGACCCCGTGCGGGCATTCGTCACCGGGGGAACCGGATTCGTCGGCTCGAACCTGGTGGCCGCATTGCTCGATCGCGGTATTCAAGTGCGGGTGTTGCGGCGCTCGACGTCGCCGATGGCAGCCCTCGAAGGGCTGGACTGCGAAACCCGGGTCGGTGACGTACTCGATGGTGTCGACGCGCTGGCCGAGGCGATGGCGGACTGTGACTGGGTGTTCCACACCGCGGCGATCTCGGACTACTGGCGGTACCGCACCCAGACCCGGTTGTACCGCACCAACGTCGACGGCACCCGCGACATGGCCGCTGCCGCCCGGCAGGCCGGGGTGAAACGTTTCGTCTACACCAGTTCGCTTGCCGCCCTGGGCGTTCCCGCGCGGGGCCAGCTGCTGGTGGAGACCGACGAGTTCAACATCCGCCCCCGGAAATTCCCCTACGGGCACAGCAAGCATCTCGCCGAGGCCGAACTGCGCAAGGAAGTGGCGGCGGGTTTGCCCGCGGTGATCGTCAACCCGTCGGTGGTGATCGGTCCCCGCGACGTCAACCGCATCGCCAGCGCGATGCTCGTCGAAGCGCAGCGCGGCCGGCTGTGGTTCGCCGCTCCGGGTGGCACCAACTTCGTGTCGGTCGACGACGTGGTGGCAGGCCACATCGCGGCCGCTGAACGGGGACGGGTCGGCGAACGCTACATTCTGGGCGGTGAGAACCTGTCGTTCCGTGCGGTGTTCACGGCCGCGAACGAGCTCTTCGACCGGGGCGCTCCGTCGGTTGCGTTGCCCCGCTGGGTAATTCCAGTGGCTGCGGCAGGCGTGAGTGCCGCTCGGACTGTCGTGGGCCCGCGGTTGCCGATCGATGCCCGCCAGATGCGCCTGTCGCTGGCCGAGATCTACGCCGATCCGGGCAAGTCCCACAACGAATTGGGGGTGCCGTTCACACCGTTTCGCACCGCGCTGCGCAGCGGCTACGAGTGGTATCGCGACAACGGCTACCTGGACGGGTAACCTGACGGGCTTTTAGCGACAGCGGGTGTCAGCCTGCCTGTTTCCACTCGTCCTCGGGGAGAGGGTCGTCGTCGCCGTCTGCATGAGGCCGCCGGTGGTAGTCGAGGACGGCCTCGATGAAGTGGAACGGGTTGGTGCGTGGTTGGCCGTGGTCGAGCTTGGGTGGCGGGATCCATTCGACCCGGCCGGTGTCGCCGAGTCTGGTCAACCAGCCCTGTTCGCTGGCCATCCGGTTGTCCGGCGCGCACGCCAACGCGAGTTCGTCGACATCGGTCTGTCCGTTTGTGGCCCAGTCGTTTTCGAGGTGGTGGGCCTGGGACAGATACCCCGAGACCGTACATCCTGGGCGGGTGCAGCCGCGGTCGCGTGCATGCAGCACGATGCGCTGATCTCCTGAGGCGAGGCGTTTGCTGCGGCCCAGCCACAAGGCCCGGCCCCTTCCCGTCGAAGATGCTCAGGTAGTGGTAGGCGTGGGAAGCCATGCGCAGCAGATCACCCATGGGCAGCAGGCTGCCACCGGCGGTGTGTGCCTTGCCGGTGATCGGGGATTCGGTCCGCGGCGTATGCCCGGTCGCGGCCTGCAGCTCGGCCAGGGTGGTCGAGACGATCACGGACACCGGCAACCCGTTGAGTCGGCCCAGATCCCCACAGGCCAGGGTGGCGCGTAGGGCGGCGAGCAGGGCATCGTGTTGGCGCTGATCGCGGGTGCGGTGGTCGTGCTGGATCTGGTCCTGGCTGGGTGTGCCGGAGACGCAGGGTTGCTCGTCGGCGGAGTTGCACATCCCCGGGGCGGCCAGTTTGGCCAGCATCGGCTCGAGGGTGGCCCGCAATTCCGGGCTGATCTTGCCGGACAGGCTGCTCAATCCGTCGGCTCGTTGCGGCCCCAGCCGTAGCCCGCGCTGGGCGTGACGTCGGCGGTCGTCGGGCTCGTCGCCGTCTTGATCCAGAACGGCGATCAGGTGCACCGCCAACCGCCCGAAGGTCTCGGGGGCGAACAGCGTCGCCAGTTCCGCCAGGTCACGCTCGGCGCGCTCCCGATCCTTCACATCGATCGTGGTGGGGATCTTCTCCATCGCCTTGCGGGCGATCGCCATCTGCTCGGGCCCTATCTGTCCGGCTGCCTGCGCGGCAGCCAGGCTGGGCAGCACCGGGTCGAGCGGCTCACCGCTCATGGCGGTGCGCGGACCCAGGTCGGCGGCCTCGGCGATCCGCCGGCGGGCTTCTGCCGCGCTGATCCGCAACCGCTCACTCAGCGCCTTGGCCAGCGAACACCCGGCCAACACCTCGCTATGGCCCTCGGCCACGAAGCGGGCCACGATCCGATGATCGATCGCGGGTGCCTGCCACGCCAACACCTCCCGGCGGGCCAGTACCTCCACCAGTTCCTCGGGGCTCAGCGCATCAAACGAACACTGCGCCAACTGGGCATTGATCGCTTCCTGCGCAGCCAGACACCCCAGAATGGTGTCCCGATCGGCGAGCGCATCCCTACCCATACATCGAACATTAGTGCGACTCTCCGACAGGAAATCCCCGGTCCGACCCGCCCGGAGTAAGGAACCGGTGAGAAATTCGGGTCTGTCCGGGTCCGGGCTCCCCATCGGCGATCGAAGGTCGCTCCGATAGTGTCGATCCACTGGCACGTCACCGGAAGGGAGACACCATGGCTGTCACCGTCGTCGACGCGGGGCCCCGGCAGGTCAGCCGGTCGGTGGAGGTTGCGGCTCCGGCGGCCGAACTGTTCGCGATGGCGGCCGACCCGCGCCGCCATCGGGAACTGGACGGGTCGGGCACCGTCCGCGACAACGTCAAGGCGCCCGCCGAAATCACTGTCGGGTCGAAGTTTTCGACGAACATGAAGATGTTCAGGGTGCCCTACCGCATCACCAGCACCGTGACCGCGTTCGAGCCGGACCGGTTGGTCGAGTGGCGCCACCCGGAGGGTCATCGCTGGCGGTGGGAGTTCGAGCCGATCTCACCGAGCCTGACCAGGGTCACCGAGACGTTCGACTACCGCAACGGCGGCGCGCTCAAATTGAAGTTCTACCAGCTGACCCGGTCCGCCAAGACCAATGCCGCCGGTATCGAGGCGACGCTGACGAGGCTGTGCGAGCGCTACCCGATGTAGCGCTTCAGCTGACCTGCGACAGCAGCGCCTCGGTCGGGGGCCGGCGCTGAATCCACGGCCGCACCGACTCTATTTGTGCCGCAAGCGAAATCAGGGCCGCCTCGTCATTGGCCCGTGCCACCAGATGCACCGCCTCGGGGACGCCGTCGGCGGCGATCCCGGTCGGGACCGACATCGCCGGCTGGCCGCTGTAGCACTGCGGGAAGGTGAACGGGATGAACTTCAGCATCCGCAGCATCGCGCGGGCCGGACCGAAACCCTCGAAATAACCCACCCGGACCGGCGGGATCGCCAGCACCGGGGTCATCAAGATGTCGTAGTCGGCGATCGGGCGCTGCGAGCGGGCGGTGATCCGGGGCTCGGCGGCCACCGCGCGCCCGGCGAGCCAGTCCGGGACCAGGCGGCTGGTGCGGGCCTCGGCCTGCATCCGCCGCTCCAGCAGTTCGGTCTCGGGGAGCCGTTCGATCTCGTGGGCGAACCCGTTCATGAACAGCGCGAGCACCGCGGCGATACCCACCACCGGATAGACCGGGTCGCGCTCGACGACCTCGTGGCCCAGTGAGCGCAACAACTCCGCGGTCTCGCGCACCGGGCGCCGCACCTCATCGCTGACGTGCACCGGTACCACCGGCTTGAACGACATCGCGATCCGCAGCGGCCGGGCCGGCGCCCGCAGCGCGTCCATCAGCGGCGGCGCCGGTGGCGGCGAAGGGATTTCGTCGTCGGGTTCGGGGCCGGTCATCGCGTCGTGCAGCAGCGCGGCGTCGACGACGCTGCGAGCCAGCGGCCCGATGTGGTTGAGGCCGTGGAACCGGTAGGCCCGTTCTGGCGACTCCTTGGTGCTGATCCGTCCGCGCTGGCCCTTCAGGCCGACCAGCCCGCAGCAGGCGGCCGGAATGCGGACCGAGCCGCCGCTGTCGCTGCCGGTGGCGCCGGGCACCATCCCGGCGGCCACCGCGGCGGCCGAGCCGCCGCTGGAGCCGCCCGGGGTCCGGTAGAGATCCCACGGGTTGCGGGTCACCCCCCAGGTCGCCGATTCGCAGACCGGGTAGGCGCCGAACTCCGAGAGGTGGGTCTTGCCGATGATCACCGCGCCGGCGGCGCGCAGCCGGCGCACCGCCGCGCTGTCGGCACTCGCCGGGCCGACGTCGATTCCGGTGCCGCACATGGACGAAACGCCCGCCACGTCGGTGTCGTCCTTGACCGCGATCGGCACGCCGGCCAGCGGCAGCACCTCGCCGGCGGCAAGCCGGCGCTCGACCTGCGCGGCTTCGGCCATCGCCGTGTCGCCGAGCACCGTGCGAAACACGTTCAGCACCGGGTCAAGTCGGGCGATCCGATCCAGGTACAGCGTCACCAATTCGCGCGGGGACACCTCGCGCTCCCGCACCAGCTGCGCCAAACGCGCGACGCCGGCAAAAGCCAACCCATCATCGTGCGCGCCCGACATGCCTGCGTCCTTTCCCCCGGACCACAATACCCAGTTTGCGCTGCGGAAACGTGTGCCGATGGTGGCGACACACTGTGAACTGCGAACGTCAGCCCGCTGGCCTGATGTTGTGGTTGAGGGTGAACCGATTGTCCGGGTCCAGGCGCGCCTTGAGGTCGGCGAGGCGCTGATAACCGGCGTCGCCGAACGTCGCCCGGATGCGGTCTTGCCCTTCATCTCCGACGAAGTTCAGGTAGGCGCCGGCCGGGCCGAGCGGGCGCAGGATCTCGAAGGCCTGACCGGCCCACGCGGTGCAGCGCGCGGTGTCGGCCGGGTCGGTCCAGGTCGTCATCAGATGAATGATGTACGGGTGTTCCCGGGTGGCCACGGCCGTCGCCTCCGGCGGCACCCGGCTGGCGTACCCGCCGAGCCGAATCAGGTGCAGCCGGGTCTGCGCCGAGGGCCGCGAGCGGCCGAGCACGGCGATGCGGCGGATCGCCTCGTCGGTCAGTTCGGTGACGAACAACGACTTCCAGTAGTTCAACCAGCCGAACGGCGCGGTCTGGTCGATGGCCTGCTGCCAGGTCGGGTATTCCAGCTTGTGCTGCAGGGCCAGCACGGGTTTGGTGGCCGCACCGCGGACGTTCAGCAGGGCACGGGTGTCGTCGACGCCGGTGGAGTCGGTGCGCGTCGAGCAGCCCAGGATGTTGACCAGCGACTGACCGGACTTGAGGTCGGTGGAGAAGTCCAGAATGGACGCCAGGTGATCCGGGGCGTTGTCCATCTGGGCCCGGAAGTGCTTCAGGGCGGCCTCGGCCTCGGAGTCGGCGTAGGACTGCACGCCGGCCACCACCGAATCGAGCGGGTGCAGCCGCAGCGTGAACTGCGCGACGACGCCGAAGTTGCCGCCCCCGCCGCGCAGCCCCCACAGCACGTCGGCGTTCTCGGTCTCGCTGACCGTCAGCACCTCACCGGATGCCAGCACCAGTTCCGCGCCGATGAGGTTGTCGCAGGTCATGCCGTGGGCGCGGGACAGCCACCCGATGCCGCCGCCGAGCGAGAAGCCGCCGACACCCGTCGTCGACACCACCCCGCCGGGGCAGGCCAGGCCGTACCGGCTGGTGACCGGGTCGACGTCGCCCCAGGTGGCGCCCGCGTCGACGTAGGCGACCCGCGCCTGCGCGTCGACGCGTACCCCGCGCATCTGCGTCAGGTCGATGACGACGCCGCCGTCGGTGGTCGAGTGGCCGGCGACGCTGTGGCCGCCGCCGCGCACCGCGATCTCGGCGCCGGCGTCCACGGCATAGCGCACCGCGGCGACGATGTCGTCGCGTGAACGGCACTGCAGCACCATCCGCGGCCGCTTGTCGATCATGCCGTTGAACACCTGACGCACCTCGTCGTAACGGGCGTCGTCGGGGTAGATGGCGTCACCGGTGAAACCCGGCACCGTGGAGGCGGTCGCGGTCATTGCATCCTTTCCGTCACTCGTCGCGAAGCTCGGTCGCCGGGGTGGAGCGGGTGGACTTCCACGCCGGAATGATGGCCGCGAAGACCGCGGCGACGGTGGCCAGCACCGCATACATCACCGCGTCGGTCCAGGGGAACACCAGCGGGGTGATCAGGCCGACGTTGACGACGGCCGCCCGCCGAACCGCTTCGGAGATCGCGATCGACAACACCGCGCCGAACAGCCCGCCGGCCGCGCCGGCGACGACGGCTTCGACCGTGGTGATGCTGAAGACCCGGAGCCGGGTGGCGCCCAGCGCCTGGATCAGCGCCACCTCGCGCTTGCGGCGGATGCCGACCAGCAACAGCGTCGACAACACCGACACGAACGCGATGGCGAGCAGGCCGTACTTGAGGGTGTTCAGCGGTGTGAGGTACCGGCCGATCGAGGTCGCGATCTCCGAGGCGTAGCCGGCGGTGTCCACCGCGGTCACCGGCTGGTCGAACTTTGCGGCCCCGATGGTGTCGATGACCTGCTCGGCGGTGAACCCCGCCGCCGGGGTGGCGAAGATCAGGCCGGCGGGCTGGGGGCCGTAGATCTGTTCGGCGATCGAGTACGGCATGTATATCCGGCGCCCACCGTATTCGGGGGTGGCCACAATTGTGCCGATACTCATGGCCTGCGCGTCGAGTCCACTTCCAAAGACCAAAATGTCACCGATGTGGAGATTTTTCTCTCTGGCGAGGACGCTGCCGATGACGAGCTGATTGGCTTTCTGGCTCGCCTCCGGCGATTGCCCGGCGAGTAATCCGAACGGGAATGTCGGTCGGTCCTGGGCCTGAATATGCGCCAGCGACCCGTCTTTGAGGCTGATCTCGATTTCAGCCATCCGCTCGATTTTGTCCACACCGGTCAACGAGTTGAGTTTGTTGACCGTCTGCGGGGCGAATCGGGCGTCAATGGGCCCGTAATCGGCGAAGCGCGTCGTGGTGACGGCAATGCGCCCGTCGGACTGCGATTCGGCGACCCGGGTCGCGCCGATGTGAATCGCGACCAGGAAGCCGGAGAGCAGGATCGCGACCACGACCGGCACCGCGATGGCGCCCGAGATCGCCGCGGTACGTGAACGGTCCGAGCGCAGCGCGTTGAGGGCGATGGTCAGCGTCGCCCCGCGCGACTTGCTGGGCTTCGTCCGCAGGCTGGTGATGGCCTGGGCGCTCAGGTACGCCGTGGCCAGCAGCAGGCCGATGATCGCGACCACGGCGCCGGCGTCGGCGAGGGCGGCCTGCCAGGGCACCAGCGCCCCGGACAGCGTGGCCATCCGGGCCGCGATCACCCCGGTCAGTCCGATCGCCAGCAGTAGCAGCGCCTTGGACCAGATCTTGCGCCCGGTGGTCTGTTCTTGGGCCGCCCGCCCGGACAGTTCGGCCGCGATCGGGGTGTTGGACGCCGACAGCGACGGGCCCACCGCGGCCACCACCGCCAACACGATGCCGGCCAGGACACCGACCACCAGGATCACCGGTTTGAGGACCACCGGCACGGTGACGCCGACGAACCGTTCGGTCAGCTCGCTGGCGCTGGCCACGATCGGCTCGGAGATGATGATGCCGGTCAGCACGCCCATCGCCGATCCCGCCGCGCCCAGCAGGGCGGCTTCGCTGAGGAACCCGGTCATGATCGAGGCCGGTGAGGCCCCCAATGCGGAGGCGATCGCGATCTCGCGGCGGCGTTCCTCCACCGACAGGCGGGTGATCTGCGTGATCAGGATGACCCCGACACCGACGGAGATCAGGGCGAAAATCCCCAGCAGGGGCAGCAGCACGTCGTTGACGTTGTAGCCCCGCGCCGGTTCGCTGCGAGGCTGCACGCTGTAGGTGGGCCCGAGGGTGGTCTTCAGCTGCTGCTGGACCTGGGCGGGGTCGGCGCCGTCGTCCAGGGTCACATACACCATGTCCACCCGGTCGCCGCGGGCGAACTGCACCTTGGCCATGCTCATCGGCAGCACCGTGACCAGGCCGTTGTTGACGTCGTCCAGGTCCTCCACCCGCTGGAACTTGTCCATTGCCAGCTGCCCGACGTCGGTGACCAGGGTCGCCGAGGAGTCCAGCGAGTCGCCGAGCGTGCGCGAGATCGCCGGCGGCGGCTCCTGCTGGCCGGCCTGGCAGACCTTCGGGTCGACGATCCACTGCGCCGAGCAGTCCACGCCCAGGCCCAGCCCGAAGCTCTCCTTGCCGTCGTTGCGGATCATCGTCACGCCGCGGATGACCGGGACCACCGCTGCCACCCCGGGCACCGAACGGGCGTGGTCGACGACGGCCGGGCTGATGCCGCCGCGGGTCGCGGCACCGACCACCCGCAGCGGAGCGGGGCCGGCGATCTGATAGCCGACGTCGTCGATGGCCTTGGAGACGCTGGTGACCTCGATCATGACGGCCACCACGACGGCCACCCCGCCGCCGAGGGAGAACGCGGCCAGTGCGGCCCGGAAAGCGTGTTTACGAACGGCCCGGAAATTGATGATCCGGAGCAGGCCGAAAGTGGCCGCTAATGTTCCGCGAGCCATGTCACATTGTTGGGCGTGTGAGCCATTCCACTATCGCTCTCGATTTCGCCGTCGAGTAGCGAAACAAGACGCGGGGCATCGTCGGCGATTTTCCGATCGTGAGTCACCAGAACAATGGTCTGGCCCGCCGCGTTCAAATTGT
This sequence comes from Mycolicibacter kumamotonensis, assembly GCF_002086285.1. Lineage (GTDB taxonomy): Bacteria > Actinomycetota > Actinomycetes > Mycobacteriales > Mycobacteriaceae > Mycobacterium > Mycobacterium kumamotonense. The sequence continues at coordinate 69,805 of NZ_MVHU01000017.1, forward strand.
AAAGCGCGTCGATCACCCGATGGCCATTAAGGGTGTCGAGATTACCAGTGGGTTCGTCGGCCAGAATCACGTCGGGTTTCATGAAAAGCGCGCGGGCGACGGCCACGCGCTGTTGTTCACCGCCGGACAATTCCGACGGCACCCGCTTGGATTTCGCCGCCAGCCCGACCTGGTCCAGCAGGCTCATCGCGTGGGCGTACTGCGAGCGACCGGATTTGCCGGCCAGCAGGCCCGGGAGCATGACGTTCTCCACCACCGACAGGCCCGCTAGGAGGTTGAATGCCTGGAAGACGTAGCCGAGGGTCTGACATCGCACGGCGGCCAACTGCCGGCGCGAGAGCTGGGAGACGCTTTGGCCGTTGATCAGAACATCGCCGCTGGTCGGCATGTCCAGCAGGCCGAGAATGCTCAGCAACGTCGACTTGCCCGAACCCGACGGCCCGACCAGCGCGACGAATTCCCCGCGGGTTATCTGGATATCGATGTTGCGCAATACCGGTGTGGCCGTATCGCCTTCACCGAACTGTTTGTAGAGATTGCGCGCTTCCAGGACCACAGGCGGTCTAAGAACGACCGGCGGCGTCTGGCCGTTATGGTCGAGCTCCACGGTGTGCATGTCGGTCCTGATCATGAATCTCCAACGGCGTGTGTAATACCCCGATCATGCCCCTATTGGGCGAGTTCCTCAATTCTTTGCGCACTCCGATGATGCTGCGCTACCGGGGAGCCCGCAGACGATCATACCGACCTGAGCCGCTCGCCAAAAATCATTCCTTCGTGACCCCGCCCACCATTGACGGCCCTGGTGGGCGGGCCTTCCGGCGGACATCGGCGACGCCGGTACCCCGGTTTCGGCGAGAAATACTCTGACCTGCGGCTAATCGTTCACCGACCGCGAGCCATCGAATTAGGCCTCGCGCTGTTCGGATTGGTGGGCGGCGCCGGTTGCCGGGTGCACGGCCACCAACCCCAGTTCGTTGCGCCGCTGGCAGATCGTCGCCAACTCGGCGTAGGCCTTGGCGCCCAGCAATTCGGTGAGTTCGGGCGCCAGGCTCTGCCACACCTGCCTGGTGCCGACGTGGGCCGCCGGGTCGCCGGTGCAGTACCAGTGCAGATCCTCACCGCCCGGGCCCCAGCCCCGCCGGTCGAACTCGGTGATCGTGGTCTTGAGGATCTCGGTGTCGTCGGGGCGCGTCACCCACTCCTGGCTGCGCCGAATCGGCAGCTGCCAGCACACGTCCGGCTTCATGGTCAGCGGTTCCACCCCGAGCCGGACCGCCTTGATGTGCAGCGCACAGCCCGCACCGCCGGCGAACCCGGGCCGGTTCAGGAAGATGCAGGCGCCCTTGACGGTTCGGGTGCGCAGTTGTTCCTCGCCGTCGTTCTCGTCGTACTCCAGGTAGCCCTTCTTGCCCAGGCCCTTCTCGCGCAGCTGCCAGTCGGCATCGGTCAGCTGCGCCACGGCGTCATCGAGCTTGGCGCGGTCGTCGTCGTCACACAGGAACGCACCGTGCGAACAGCACCCGTCGTCGGGCCGGCCGGCCACGATGCCCCGGCAGGCCGGCGTGCCGAACACGCACGTCCAACGGGACAACAGCCAGGTCAGGTCGGCCGCGATGAGGTGTTCGGGATTGTCCGGGTCATAGAACTCCACCCATTCACGAGGGAAGTCCAAGCCGACTTCACGCCGTTGGGGTGCTGATTGCGCGGGGGTCACAAAACTCCACGCTAGACCAGAAATTCGCGTGGTCTCACGTCGCCGATACCTCGCCCCGTTAAGTTGGGGGCGTGCGATTAGGCGTGCTCGACGTCGGCAGCAACACCGTCCACCTGCTGGTGGTAGATGCCCACCGGGGTGGTCACCCGACCCCGATGAGCTCGACTAAGGCCACGTTACGGCTGGCGGAGGCCACCGACAGCTCGGGCAAGATCACCCGGCGCGGTGCCGACAAACTGGTGTCCACGATCGGCGAATTCGCGACCATCGCAGCGAGTTCGGGCTGCGCGGAGCTGATGGCGTTCGCCACCTCGGCGGTGCGCGACGCGTCCAACTCCGAGGACGTGCTGGCGCGGGTGCGCACCGAGGCCGGGGTTCAGTTGCAGGTCCTGGAGGGCGAGGACGAGTCCCGCCTGACGTTCCTGGCGGTGCGCCGCTGGTTCGGCTGGAGCGCCGGGCGAATCATCAACCTCGACATCGGCGGCGGCTCACTGGAAATGTCCAGCGGTCTCGACGAGGAACCGGAGGTGGCCCTGTCGCTGCCGCTGGGAGCCGGCCGGCTCACCCGGGAATGGCTGCCCGAAGACCCGCCCGGGCGGCGCCGGGTGGCGATGCTGCGCGATTGGCTGGACACCGAGTTGGCGGGCGCGGCCGCGACCGTCCTGGACGCCGGACCGCCCGACCTGGCGGTGGCCAGCTCCAAAACATTTCGTTCGCTGGCCCGGCTCACCGGTGCGGCGCCGTCGGCCGCCGGGCCGCGCGTTCGGCGCACATTGACCGCCGCCGGCCTTAGGCAGCTCATATCATTCATCTCTAGGATGACCACGGCAGATCGTGCCGAATTGGAAGGGGTGAGCGCCGAGCGGGCCCCGCAGATCGTGGCGGGTGCGCTGGTGGCGGAAGCGAGCATGCGAGCGCTGTCGATCGAAGCGGTTCAGATTTGCCCGTGGGCACTGCGGGAGGGTTTGATCCTGCGGCGGCTCGACCGGGAAGCCGACAGCGCCACCTTGCTCCAGTCCTCGTCCATGGGTATGGCGGTGGCCGGGCAGGTGGAAGGAGACCGTCGATGACTGGGCCCAAGCCTGATCCCCGCGACATCGAGACGCGGCCGATATCGGTCGCCGAACTGCTCGCCAAGAACGGGACGATCGGCTCCCCGCCGGTCACCGGGCGCCGTCGGCGCAGGCGCGGTAATGCCGACGCCGTCACGGTCGCCGAACTGACCGGCGAGATCCCCATCATCCGCGACGACCAGAACCCCCCGGACGACCAGAAGCCCCCGGAGCAGAGCGCCCCGGCCGAGCCGTCGGGCAGCCCGAAAAGCTCAGACAGTTCCGGCGGCGAGCCGAGCGGCGGGCTGCTCATCGGTCCGGACCCCGGGTTCATCGAAGAGGAGCCGCCGGCCACCGGGCCGCGCCCCGTCGAGCAGGTGGAGTTCGCCAACCGCTCGGTTCCCGAGCCGCGCTGGCCCAAATCCCCGCCGCAGCCGCCGCGCGGTAGCGGCCCGCAGCAAAGCCCCTACCCGCGTCCGATGCGCCGGTCCGACCCGCCGGCCGCGGAGAACGGCCGACCCGCCGAGGCCCGACCGACGGGCTCCGGGGCGGAACAGATGCGACCCGACCCGGTCGACACCTACACCGACATCGAAGTCGACGTGATGGACACCGACGTGCGAGACGCCGACCTGCAGGTCGGCGACTCCGCCTATGTGCGCTCGGTCCTCAGCAAGGCCGGCAGCACCGAGCGGTCGGTCCGATCGGATTTCGCCGCCGGCTCCGCGGAGCGCCCCGACACCGCGGACCTCGCCGAACCCGACGAGGCCGGCGCCGCCGAAACCGAGCACGCCGACGAATACGCCGGCCCGACGGGACTGGTCGGCGGGGCACTGGTGGTGCTGCAGTCGATGCTGGCGGTGGCGTTCGGAGGCGGATTGTTCATCGCCTTCGACCAGCTGTGGCGGTGGAACAGCATCGTGGCGCTGGTGCTCACGGTCCTGGTCACACTCGGCTTGGTGGCCGCCGTGCAGGCCGTCCGCAAGACCGTCGACATCGTCAGCACCTTGATCGCGGTGGCCGTCGGGCTGCTGGTCACCTTGGGGCCGCTGGCGCTGCACGCCAATTAGCCGGTCACTATTAGTCCGTGCGCCCCGCCATCAAGGTCGGATTGTCGACGGCTTCGGTTTACCCGCTGAGGGCCGAGGCCGCCTTCGAGTACGCGGCCCGGCTCGGCTACGACGGCGTCGAGCTGATGGTGTGGGGGGAGTCGGTCAGCCAGGACATCGGCGCGGTGCGACGGCTGTCGCAGAAGTACCGGGTACCGGTGCTGTCGGTGCATGCACCGTGTCTGCTGATCTCGCAACGGGTCTGGGGCGCCAACCCGATCCACAAGCTGGAGCGCAGCGTCCGGGCCGCCGAACGGCTCGAGGCCCAGACCGTCGTGGTGCACCCGCCGTTCCGCTGGCAGCGGCGCTACGCCGAGGGATTCAGCGACCAGGTCGCCGAGCTGGAGGCCAGAAGCGATGTCGCCGTGGCGGTGGAGAACATGTTCCCGTTCCGGACCGACCGGTTCTTCGGCGCCGATCAGTCCCGTGAGCGGATGCGCCGGCGCGGGGGCGGCCCCGGCGCGGGGATCTCGGCGTTCGCGCCGTCCTACGATCCGCTCGACGGCGGGCACGCGCACTACACCCTGGACTTGTCGCACACCGCGACGGCCGGCACCGACGCCCTGGAGATGGCCCGCCGGATGGGATCGGGCCTGACGCACCTGCACCTGTGCGACGGCACCGGGCTGCCGGCCGATGAGCATCTGGTGCCCGGCCGCGGCGATCAGCCGACCGTCGAGGTGTGCCAGATGTTGGCCGCCGGCGACTTCACCGGGCACGTGGTGCTGGAGGTGACCACCTCCCAGGCGCGTTCGCCGCACGAGCGTGAGGCGTTGTTGATCGAGTCGCTACAGTTCGCTCGCACGCACCTGCTGCGCTGATCGCCGGATCGCTGAGACCCAAGGAGCCCACGCGTGACCTCATCCACGCTGTTCACCGATGCCATGGCCCTGGTGCGCCTCGACGGGGACGAGCATGTCGCGTCGTTTGCCGGAGAGCTGAACGAGCACTGGACCATCGGCCCGAAGGTGCACGGCGGTGCGATGCTGGCGTTGTGCGCCAACGCCGCCCGCTTGGCGTGCGGCGCCCCTTCGGATGCGCTGCAGCCGGTCGCGGTGTCCGCCAGCTACCTGTGGGCGCCCGACCCCGGACCGATGCAGTTGTCGACGACGATCCGCAAGCGCGGCCGCCGGGTCGGCCTCGTCGACGTCGAACTCAACCAGGGCCAGCGCACCGCGGTGCGCGCCGTCGTCACGCTGGGCGAGCCGGAGCACCAGGCGCCGCCACTGCTGTCGTTCAACCCGGTGGTGCCGTTGATGACGCCGGAGCCGCCGCCCGGCTTGGAGCCGATCGGTCCGGGCCATCCGATGGAGCACATCGTGCATCTGGCGCACGGCTGCGATATCCGGCCGGCGCTGACCACGCTCGGCCCCCGCTCGGACGGAGGCCCGCCGGTGATCGAGATGTGGGTGCGGCCCAAAGACGCCGCACCCGATGTGTTGTTCGCGCTGCTGTGCGGCGATGTGTCGGCGCCGGTGACCTTCGCCGTCGATCGCAATGGCTGGGCGCCTACGGTGCAGCTCACCGCCTACCTGCGGGCCGTCCCGGCCGACGGGTGGCTGCGGGTGATCTGCAGCTGCGTGCAGATCGGTCAGGACTGGTTCGACGAGGACCACACCGTCGTCGACTGCGAGGGCCGGATCGTGGTGCAGTCCCGGCAGCTGGCGATGGTTCCCGCCCGCTAGCGCGTCCCCGAGGGGGCCCAAAGGGTGGTATCTGCCATGCTGTCGCCATGGCCAGAATCGCGATCATCGGCGGCGGCAACATGGGCGAAGCCCTGCTGGCGGGTTTGCTCGCGGCGGGACGCCCGGTCAAGGACCTGGTGGTCGCCGAGCGGTTCGGTGATCGGGCCCGCCAGCTGTCTGAGAAGTATTCGGTGCTGGTGACATCGGTCGCCGACGCGATGGAGAACGCGTCCATCGTGGTCGTCGCGGTGAAGCCGCAGGACGTGGACTCCGTCGTCGCCGAGTTCGCCAAGAACGTCACCGCCGCCTCCGGTGACAGCCCCGAGCAGGTGCTGGTGTCGATCGTGGCCGGTGTCACCACCGGGTACGTGGAGTCCAAGCTGCCGGCGGGGGCCGCGGTCATCCGGGTGATGCCCAACACCCCGGTCAAGGTCGGCGCCGGGGCCAGCGCGCTGGCCAAGGGCCGATTCCCCAGCGCCGAGCAGGTCGACCAGGTCGCCGCGCTGTTCGAGTGCGTCGGCACGGTGGCGATCGTCCCGGAAGACCAGCTGGACGCGGTCACCGCGGTCTCGGGGTCCGGACCGGCGTACTTCTTCTTGATGGTGGAGGCGTTGGTGGATGCCGGGGTGGCGGCCGGGCTGAGCCGGCAGGCCGCCACCGATCTGGCCGTGCAGACCATGGCCGGGGCGGCGCAGATGCTTGTGGACGGACGCAGCGAGACGGCGGGGACCGCGGTCATCGACACCGGCCCGGCGCAGCTGAGAGCGATGGTGACCTCCCCCGGGGGGACCACCGCGGCCGCCCTGCGCGAACTGGAGGCGGGCGGCCTGCGGACCTCGGTCGATCGGGCGGTCCAGGCCGCAAAAACACGCTCTGAGCAGCTAAGAATTACATCAGAGTAATTCACTTATTTTTCACATATTGCCCCTCACCCGTCGCAGGAACCCCATTCGTCCCGCTATTCTCCTCTATGTCTGTGCGTGTGGGCGCAGCGGAGGGGAAGCCGCTGGGACTGCACGTGCCTGATTGAAATGGGTAACGATGACGTCTGCGAACGGGCCTTCGGCACGAGACTCGTCTGGCGGCAGGGCGGCACGGGATGCCGGCCCTGCCGAGGCGGGTCGGACACAATTTCTCACCGTGGCCGAGGTGGCTGCATTGATGCGGGTCAGCAAGATGACGGTGTACCGCCTGGTGCACAACGGCGAGCTGCCCGCGGTACGGGTGGGACGGTCCTTCCGGGTGCACGCCAAGGCGGTGCACGACCTGTTGGAGACCTCCTTCTTCGACGCGGGCTGACCGCCACTCGACAGATAAGCGCCCCCCGGGCGTCGCCGCACGGCGACGCCCGGGGTCGGCTGTGTCGTCGGTCCGCCTCGGGTGCCGGTTTTCTGTCCCGCCCTGGTCTACGGGTAAAGTGACCGGGTCGAGCAAGTTCGCCCAGCGCCCCACCGGCGGCGCGGGCAGAAGCAGATAGCGGAGTTCATGGGTTCAGTCATCAAGAAGCGGCGCAAGCGCATGTCGAAGAAGAAGCACCGCAAGCTGCTTCGCCGTACCCGGGTTCAGCGCAGAAAACTCGGTAAGTAACCCACCGGGCCGCAGGCCCCGGGTTCCCGGCCGGGGCGGCCGATCGCCGGTACTGCTTTTCTCCGGTGGCCGTTAGGCTTGCGGAGTGGACGAGGCCGGCCCCCCGAGCGACAGCACGCGAAGCGACGTCCGGCACTACCCCAAGGTTGTGTTGGTTACCGGCGCATGCCGGTTCCTGGGCGGCTATCTGACCGCCCGGCTCACGCAGAACCCCTTGATCAACCGGGTCATCGCGGTGGACGCGGTGATGCCGAGCAAGGACATGCTGCGCCGAATGGGACGCGCCGAATTCGTCCGCGCCGACATTCGCAATCCCTTTATCGCCAAGGTGATTCGAAACAGCGAGGTCGACACCGTGGTGCACGCGGCCGCAGCGTCGTATGTGCCGCGCTCCGGCGGCGGGGCGGCGCTGAAGGAGCTCAACGTGATGGGCGCCATGCAGCTTTTCGCCGCCTGCCAGAAAGCGCCCTCGGTGCGCCGGGTGGTGCTCAAGTCGACCTCGGAGGTCTACGGGTCCTCCTCGCGTGACCCGGTCCTGTTCACCGAGGACAGCACCAGCCACCGGCCGCCCACTCAGGGGTTCCCCCGCGACAGCATCGACATCGAGGGCTACGCCCGCGGGCTGGCCCGGCGCCGGCCGGACATCGCGGTCACCATCTTGCGGATGGCCAACATGATCGGCCCGGCCATGGACACCGCGCTGTCGCGCTACCTCGAGGGTCCGGTGGTTCCGACGGTGCTGGGCCGCGACGCCCGCCTGCAGCTGCTGCACGAGCAGGACGCGCTGGGGGCGCTGGAACGGGCCACCATGGCCGGTAAGGCGGGCACCTTCAACATCGGCGCCGACGGCATCATCATGATGTCGCAGGCGATCCGCCGCTCGGGACGGATCCCGTTGCCGCTGCCCGGGGTGGGACTGTGGGCGCTGGATTCGCTGCGGCGGGCCAACAATTACACCGAGATCAACCGGGAGCAGCTGAACTATCTCAGCTTTGGTCGCGTGATGGATACGACTAGAATGCGAACCGACCTCGGGTACAGCACGAAGTGGACAACTGCCGAGGCATTTGATGACTACGTGCGGGGACGGGGTCTCAACCCGATCATCGACCCCAAGTGGGTGGAGTCGGTGGAGCGGCGCGTGGTGAGCGTGGCGCAACGTCTAGGCGACATCGATGTCAACAAGGTGCGGGGAGGTTAACGCTATGGCTGGTGATTCCAAAGCCAAAGTCATTCCGCTGCACAAAAATTCGGGAGCCGCGCGGCGGCACCCCTCGACCTTGGCCGGCCCCTCGACCGAGCAGATCGTGGCAGTCGTCCGCGAGATCGACCAGCGCCGGGCCGCCGCGGGGTCGCCCGGCGCCGCGGCCGAACCGACGCCGAGCGAGTTCGCCCGGCGGGTGGCCGCGGTGGTCGCGTTTCTGCGGGAGCGGGTCACCGGCGACTACCAGGTCGACGAGTTCGGGTTCGACCCGCACTTCAACGAGGCGGTCGCGCTGCCGCTGCTGCGGCTCTTCTTCAACGAGTGGTTCCGGGTCGAGGTCAGTGGCATCGAGAACCTTCCGGTCGAGGGGCCGGCGCTGGTGGTGGCCAACCACGCCGGCGTGCTGCCGATGGACGCGCTGATGCTCTCGGTGGCGGTGCACGACCACCACCCGACCCATCGCGACTTGCGGATGCTCGGCGCGGACCTGGTGTTCGACCTGCCGCTGATCGGGCCGGCCGCCCGCAAGGCCGGCCACACCATGGCCTGCACCGTCGATGCCCACCGCCTGCTGGCGGCCGGCGAGCTGACCGCGGTGTTCCCGGAGGGCTACAAGGGTCTGGGCAAGCGGTTCAAGGACCGCTACAAGCTGCAGCGGTTCGGTCGCGGCGGCTTCGTCGCGGCGGCGTTGCACACCCAGGCGCCGATCGTTCCGTGCTCGATCGTCGGCTCCGAGGAGATCTACCCGATGATCGCCGACGTCAAGCTGCTGGCCCGGTTGCTCGGTGTGCCCTACTTCCCGATCACCCCGCTGTTCCCGTTGGCCGGCCCCGCCGGTCTGGTGCCGCTGCCGTCGAAGTGGCACATCGCCTTCGGTGAGCCGATCGAGACCACCGACTACGACGCCGGCGCCGCCGATGATCCGATGGTCACCTTCGAGCTGACCGATCAGGTGCGCGAGACGATTCAGCAGACGCTGTACCGGCTGCTGGCGGGCCGCCGCAGCATGTTCTTCGGCTGACCACCCAACTTCTGCGCGAGCACCCAACTTCTGCGCGAGCACCCAACTTCTGCGCGAGCGTGCGTGTTTGCCCGCGAAACGCCGCGGATAAACGTGCAACTGCGCACGCTCGCGAACGGAACCCCGGCTAGGACTTGCTGCGGTTGCGCATCGCCTCGATGGCGGCGATCGTCGCGGCCTCGGTGTCGGCGTCCTGGTTGACCGACTCGCCGAGCATGGTGACGACGCTGGTCACCACCGGGTCGCCGTTCTCATCGCTGACCTCGCTGCGGACCTCGCTGACCACCGTGCCGTGCGACTCGATCACCGAGTCCAGGTAGGTGTCGAAAAACAGCTTGTCGCCGGCCACGATCGGCCGGTGGAAGGTGAACTTCTGGTCGCGGTGCAGCACCCGGGCGATATTGATCGGGATGTCGAACTTTTCGAAGATCTCCAGCTGCACCTGACGTCCGGCGACCGCCAGGAACGTCAGCGACGCCACCAGGCCCGGGTGTCCGGCCTCGGTGGCGGCGGCCTCGTCGAAATGGGCCGGGTGGTCATCTTTGACGGAGCGGGCGAACTCCCGGATCTTCTCCCGGCCGACCTCGAAGTAGTCCGGGAACCGGTAATGCGTACCGATGATCCCCTGCGACTCGGTGTGTACTGCCATGCCGGTTTACCCTCCGCTCGCCGTGGTGTTCGGCGGGCGGAAGCTTATCAGCGTAAAGGTCAGGCGCGCTCGTTCCGGTGCGCCACGGTGCCTGTTGCGGGCGACCGGTCCTCGCGGCCTCCGCAAGCTACGGTCGCTCGTTCCGGTGCGCCACGGTGCCTGTTGCGGGCGACCGGTCCTCGCGGCCTCCGCAAGCTACGGTCGCTCGTTCCGGTGCGCCACGGTGCCTGTTGCGGGCGACCGGTCCTCGCGGCCTCCGCAAGCTACGGTCGCTCGTTCCGGTGCGCCACGGTGCCTGTTGCGGGCGACCGGTCCTCGCGGCCTCCGCAAGCTACGGTCGCTCGTTCCGGTGCGCCACGGCGGCAGCCAGGGCCCCACCGACCGCCCCCAGCGCCAGCGCCGACGGCACACCGATACGCGCCGCCCGCCGTGCGGTGCGGAAGTCGCGGATCTCCCAGCCCCGCTTGCGTGCCATCTCCCGCAGCGCCGCATCCGGGTTGATCGCGACCGCGGTGCCGACCAGCGACAGCATCGGCACATCGTTGAAGCTGTCGGAGTAGGCGGTGCAGCGCCGCAGGTTCAGGCCTTCGCGGATGGCCAGCGAGCGCACCGCGTGCGCCTTGCCGGGCCCGTGCAGGATCTCGCCGACCAGCCGGCCGGTGAACACCCCGTCGACCGACTCGGCGACGGTGCCCAGCGCACCGGTCAGCCCGAGCCGGCGGGCGATGGTCTGGGCCAGCTCGTAAGGGGTGGCGGTGACCAGCCACACCTGCTGGCCGGCGTCTAAATGCATCTGGGCCAGCTCGCGGGTGCCGGGCCAGATCTTGTCGGCGATGATCTCGTCGTAGATCTCCTCGCCCAGATCCACCAGCTCGGAGACCGGTCGCCCCTCGATGAACGCCAACGCCTTGCGGCGGCCGGCCGCGACGTCGTCGCTGTTCTCCCGGCCGGTCAGCTGGAACTTGGCCTGGGCGTAGAGGAACCCGATGACATCGCGGTAGGTGAAGTAGTTGCGGGCGGCCAGCCCGCGGCCGAAATGCACCATCGACGAGCCCTGCACCAGGGTGTTGTCGACGTCGAAGAAGGCTGCCGCGGTCAGATCGACCGGGGCGGGTGTGTCGGCGTCGGCCACGTCGTTCAGCGCCCGGTCGGCGCTGGCTGCGAAATCCCCGCCGGCCGGTGACTCCAGGCCGGCGCCCGCTGCGGAATCCCGGTCGGCCGGGCCGGGTAACGCCATCACCGACTCCTTCCGCTGTGCGCTGCCGGCCGGTCTTCCGGCCGCTCTCAACCCTATCCGGACCCGCCCCCGAAGACCCGCAGGTGATCGCGCAAATCTCCTGTGAGGTCGAGCATCGAGTAGTCCCGGAAACTGAACCGCCAGACGCCGTCCACCCGCTCGAACTCGTCGTGATAGCGACCGGCGGCAACCACCTGCAGCGGCACGGCGTCGGTCTGTTGCAGCACGGTGTAGTAGGACCGGCAGGTCGCGGTGCCGGCCTCCTCGTCGATGTCGAGGATCGGGTTGGTGACGACGTGCTTGGTGCGCGGGGTGCCGTCCGGGTGGATCTTGACCAGCCCGCGCCACAGCGCCAGCAGCCCGGTGCTGTCGAGGACGGTGCTGCCGTCGGCGTCGGCCTTGATCCGGGCGTGGGTGAACAACGCCGCCGCCGAATCCAGGTCGCCGGCGTCCATCAGCTCGGCGTAGCGGTACAGCAGGTTCGTGATCGACACCGCACTTCCGCTGGGCATATCGAAAACATAGCCACCCTGCGCCAGACTGAACACATGACCCGGCCCCAGGTGCAGGTGCTGACCCGCGACGGCTGTCCGGTCTGCGTTCAGGTGCACGCCCAGCTGGCGCAGTTGGCCACTGAGCTGGACTTCGACCTGCACACAGTCGACGTCGACGCCGCCGCCGCGGCCGGTGACAGCGCCCTGCGGGCGGAGTTCGGCGATCGGTTGCCGGTGGTGCTGCTCGACGGACGCGAACACAGCTACTGGGAGGTAGACGAGGCCAGGCTGCGTGCTGATCTTGCCGAATTTGGTGGGCCAGCGCTTTAGCCTCTACCGTGGAGTGAAGTTTGTTCACGGGTGACAGCAAGGAGCGGACCAGGTGATATTGCCGTGAGCGTCCTGCTCTTCGGGGTTTCGCATCGCAGCGCCCCGGTCTCGGTACTCGAGCAGCTCAGCACCGCTGAATCCGATCAGGTCAAGATCGTCGAGCAGGTGCTGGAATCGCCGCTTGTCACCGAGGCGATGATCCTGTCGACCTGCAACCGGGTCGAGATCTACGCCGTCGTCGAGGCGTTCCACGCCGGGTTGTCGGCCATCGGGCAGGTGCTCTCCGAGCACTCGGGCATGTCGATGACCGATCTGACCAAATACGCCTACGTCCGCTACAGCGAGGCCGCCGTCGAGCATCTGTTCTCGGTGGCCAGCGGGCTGGACTCGGCTGTCGTCGGCGAACAGCAGGTGCTGGGCCAGGTGCGCCGCGCCTATGCCTCAGCCGAGGCCAACAACACCGTCGGGCGGGTGCTGCACGAGCTGGCGCAGCGCGCGCTGTCGGTGGGCAAGCGGGTGCATTCGGAGACCGGGATCGACGCCGCCGGCGCTTCGGTGGTCTCGGTCGCATTGGGGATTGCCGCTAAACAGCTGGGCGATAACGGATTACAGGAGCGGTCAGCGGTGGTGATCGGCGCCGGGTCGATGGGTGCGCTGTCCGCGGCGCACCTGGCGCGAGCCGGTGTGGAACGCATCCACGTGGTCAACCGCTCGCTGTCGCGCGCCCAGCGCCTGGCCCGCAAGATCCGCGACACCGGCGTCGCCGCCGACGCCGTCGCCCTGGACCGGATGGCGGCCACCCTGGCCGACGCCGACGTCGTGGTGTGCTGCACCGGGGCGGTCAGCCCCGTCGTGTCGCTGGCCGACGTCCACCATGCGCTGGCCGACGGTGACCGCGACGAGGCGACCCAGCCGCTGGTGATCTGTGATCTGGGCATGCCGCGCGACGTCGACGCCGCGGTCTCCGGGCTGCCCGGGGTGCACGTCATCGACATGGAACGGATCCAGCGCGAGCCGTCGGCGCAGGTCGCCAGCTCCGACACCGACGCCGCGCACGGCATCGTGGCCCGTGAGGTCGCCACCTACCTGGCCGGCCAGCGGATGGCCGAGGTCACCCCGACCGTGACCGCGCTGCGCCAGCGCGCCGCCGACGTGGTGACCGCCGAGTTGCTGCGGCTGGATCACCGGCTGCCGGATCTGGACACCGCCCAGCGCGAGGAGGTGGCGCGCACGGTGCGCCGCGTCGTCGACAAGCTGTTGCATGCCCCCACCGTGCGGGTCAAGCAGCTGGCCAGCTCGCCGGGCGGCGACAGCTACGCCGAAGCGCTGCGCGAGCTCTTCGAGCTCGATCCGACCGCCGTGGATGCGGTCGCGACCGCCGGTGAACTGCCAGTGGTGCCGAACGCGATGGACGTCGGCGCCGAAACCGGGTCGGCCGGGTAGACGTTTTGGGTGAAGTAATCCGTATCGGTACCCGGGCCAGCTTGCTGGCCACCACTCAGGCCGGGACCGTTCGTGACGCCTTGGTGGCCGCCGGGCACCCCGCGGAACTGGTCAAGATCAGCACCGTCGGGGACCGTTCGTCCGGACCGATCGCCGACCTCGGGGTGGGGGTGTTCACCGCCGCGCTGCGCGAGGCCATCGTCGACGGCCGGGTGGACGCCGCGGTGCACTCGCACAAGGACCTGCCCACCGCGGAGGATCCACGGTTCCTGCTGGCCGCCATTCCGCCCCGTGAGGACCCCCGGGATGCGCTGGTGGCGCGCGACGGGTTGGTGCTGGGGGAGTTGCCGACGGGGGCGGTGGTGGGCACGTCGTCGCCCCGGCGGGCCGCACAGCTTAGAGCATTGGGTCTCGGTTTGGAAATTCGCCCCCTACGAGGCAACCTAGATACCAGGTTGAACAGGGTAAGCAGCGGCGAACTCGACGCCATCGTGGTAGCCCGGGCGGGTTTAGCCCGACTGGGACGCCTCGACGCGGTCACCGAGACGCTGGAACCGGTGCAGATGTTGCCGGCTCCGGCCCAAGGTGCGTTGGCAGTGGAGTGTCGCGCCGGCGATACCGCACTGGCGGCGTTGCTGGCGGAGTTGGATCACACCGACACCCGCCGCGCGGTAATCGCCGAGCGGACCCTGCTCGCCGAACTGGAGGCGGGTTGTTCCGCACCGGTGGGCGCGATCGCCGAGGTGGTCGAGTCTATCGATGAGGACGGCCGAGTCTTCGACGAGCTGTCGCTGCGCGGTTGTGTGGCGGCGCTGGACGGATCCGACGTGATCCGCGCGTCCGGCATCGGCAGTCCGGACCGAGCCCGGGAACTGGGCGTTTCGGTCGCTGCGGAACTGTTCGAGCTGGGTGCGCGCGAGTTGATGTCGGCCGCGCGGTGAAAGCCCCGCGTGGGGAAGTGACTGGGAGTAGCGAATGGCTCGCCAAGTGAGCGTGCGAGGGCAGAAGCCCAAGCCGGGCCGCATCGTATTCGTCGGCTCGGGTCCCGGCGACCCGGGTCTGCTGACGACGCGGGCGCGGGTGGCGCTGACGAACGCCGCGCTGGTGTTCATCGACCCGGACGTGCCCGAGGCGGTGCTGGGGCTGGTCGGTACCGACCTGCCCCCGATCGCCGGGCCCGTGCCGCCGGCCCCCAAGGCCGACAAGGCGGACAAGGCCCACGACGACGCGGCCGATGCCACCGACACCGCCGCCGACGCCTCGGATGCCGACTCGGACAAGGCGGCCGACGCGACCGTCCCGGGCGGTCCCGACATCCGCCCGGCGCTGGGCGAACCGGCCGAGGTGGCCAAGACCCTGACCGCCGAGGCGCGTTCGGGCACCGACGTGGTGCGACTGGTGGCCGGCGACCCGCTGTCGGTCGACGCCGTCATCACCGAGATCAACGCGGTGGCCCGCACCAACGTGGCGTTCGAGATCGTGCCGGGGCTGCCGGCCACCAGCGCGGTGCCCACCTACGCCGGCCTGCCGCTCGGCTCATCGCACACCGTGGCCGACGTTCGTGACCCGCAGGTGGATTGGGCCGCGCTGGCCGCCGCCCCGGGTCCGCTGATCCTGCAGGCCACCACCTCGCATCTGCCGGACGCGGCCCGCACCCTGATCGAGTACGGCCTGGCGGACTCCACGCCGTGCGTGGTCACCACCTCGGGCACCACCTGTGCGCAGCGCTCGATCGAGTCCACCCTCGGTGGGTTGACGGAGCCCGCGGCGCTGGCCGGTATCGACCCGGTCATCCTGCCCAACGGTCAGGAGACCTCCGCCGGGACGCTGGTGGTCACCATCGGCAAGACGGTGAACAACCGGTCCAAGCTGAACTGGTGGGAGAGCCGCGCCCTGTACGGCTGGACGGTTCTGGTGCCGCGCACCAAGGATCAGGCCGGCGAGATGAGCGATCGGCTGGTCTCCCACGGCGCCCTGCCGGTGGAGGTGCCCACCATCGCCGTGGAGCCGCCGCGGAGCCCGGCCCAGATGGAAAGGGCCGTCAAGGGTTTGGTGGACGGCCGCTACCAGTGGGTGGTGTTCACCTCGACCAACGCGGTGCGCGCGGTATGGGAGAAGTTCGGCGAGTTCGGTCTGGACGCCCGCGCGTTCTCCGGGGTGAAGATCGCCTGCGTCGGCGAAGCCACCGCCGAGCGGGTCCGGGCGTTCGGGATCAGCCCCGAGCTGGTGCCGTCCGGGGAGCAGTCCTCGCTGGGCCTGCTGGACGAATTCCCGCCCTACGACGACGTTTTCGACCCGGTCAACCGGGTACTGCTGCCGCGTGCGGACATCGCCACCGAGACGCTGGCCGAGGGCCTGCGGGAGCGCGGTTGGGAGATCGAGGACGTCACCGCCTACCGCACGGTGCGGGCCGCCCCGCCGCCGGCGACCATCCGCGAGATGATCAAGACCGGCGGGTTCGACGCGGTGTGCTTCACGTCGAGTTCGACGGTGCGCAACCTGGTCGGCATCGCCGGCAAACCGCACGCCCGCACCATCGTGGCCTGCATCGGCCCCAAGACCGCCGAGACCGCAGCCGAATTCGGGCTTCGGGTCGACGTGCAGCCGGAGACGGCCGCGGTGGGCCCGCTGGTCGATGCGCTGGCCGAGCACGCCGCCCGGCTGCGGGCCGAGGGTGCCCTGCCGCCACCGCGTAAGAAGAGCCGCAGGCGCTAACGGTGACTTCTCTCGCGTTGACTCTGCGTCCATGGCGGAGAAGTGCGAGTGACGTCCGCCCTCACCGCAGAGTCGACGCATGAGAGAGCGTCCTCGCCGGCTGCGTTCCACCCCGGCGCTGCGCCGATTGGTGGCCCAGACCTCGCTGGAGCCGCGGCACCTGGTGCTGCCGATGTTCGTCGCCGACGGCATCGATGAGCCCAGGCCGATAACCTCTATGCCCGGTGTCTACCAGCACACCCGGGAGTCGTTGCGCACCGCGGCCGCTGACGCGGTGGCCGCCGGCGTGGGTGGCCTGATGCTGTTCGGGGTTCCGGCGGAGGCGGATAAGGACAGCACGGGTTCGGCGGGCACCGACCCCGGCGGGATCCTCAACCGCGCGCTGCGCGACCTGGCCGCCGACCTCGGGGATGCCACCGTGCTGATGGCAGACACCTGCCTGGACGAATTCACCGACCACGGCCACTGCGGGGTGCTCGACGAACGGGGCCGGGTGGATAACGACGCCACCGTGGCCCGCTACGTGGAACTGGCTGTGGCGCAAGCTGATTCCGGTGCCCACGTGGTGAGCCCCAGTGGCATGATGGACGGTCAGGTCGCCGCCATCCGCGACGGGCTGGACGCCGCGGGCCGCAGCGACACCGTGATACTGGCGTATGCGGCGAAGTTCGCGTCGGCGTTCTACGGCCCGTTCCGCGACGCCGTCTCCTCCAGCCTGGAGGGGGACCGCCGCACCTATCAGCAGGAGCCCGGCAACGCCCGGGAGGCGTTGCGCGAGGTCACCATCGACCTCGCCGAGGGCGCCGACATCGTGATGGTCAAGCCCGCCATGGGCTATCTGGACGTGATCGCGGCCGCGGCGCAGCTGTCCCCGGTGCCGGTCGCCGCCTACCAGGTGTCCGGCGAATACGCGATGATCGCGGCGGCCGCCGCCAACGGCTGGGTCGACGGGCGGGCCGCCGCACTGGAGTCGCTGATCGGGATCCGGCGCGCCGGGGCCGACATCGTGCTGAGCTACTGGGCGGCCGAAGCGGCCGGCTGGCTGAAATGACCGGGCCGCAGATCGGGTCGCAGCCACCGGCCGCGACCCGCCCCGCCCGTCCGGCGGACGTCGACACCGGGTTCTGGCTGTGGCTGACCGCCCTGCCGCTGATGACGACCGGATACGTGGTGGGTCTACTGGCGTCGCCGGAGATCACCATGATGCCGGTGACCTACCCGATCGTGGCGCTGACCGCGCTGGTGGTGGTCGTGGTGGTGGCGACCTTCCTGATGCTGATGCGCTCGGGGTACCGCTGGGCCCGCACCGGGTTGACCGGCGGTGGGATCGCCTCGGTGGTGTACGCGATAAGCGGTCTGGCGCACGCCGATGCGCGGCCGGCGGTCGCGGTCACCCTGGCCGTCACCGGCATCGTCGGTTCGGTGCTGATCGCCGCGGGGACCTTCCTGCTGCACCGCCAAGACGCCCAGGAGTACTTCACCCGGTAGCCGGTTCAGCCGGTGTCGCCCGGTCACCGACGGCAGACTGGGGTGATGGATCCGGTGGAGGCACTGCGCCAGATCGCGTTCTACAAGGACCGGGCCCGCGAGGACCCGCGTCGGGTGATGGCCTACCGTCGCGCCGCCGACGTCGTCGAGGCGCTGGATGACGGCGAGCGACACCGCCACGGAGTGGCCGAGAGCTGGCAGTCCCTGCCGGGCATCGGACCCAAGACCGCCGCAGTGATCGCGCAAGCCTGGGCCGGCGCTGAGCCCGACACCCTGGCGCGGTTGCGCGACGAGGCGGCGGATCTGGGTGGGGAGGTGTTGCGGTCGGCGTTGCGCGGGGACCTGCATCTGCACTCGAACTGGTCGGACGGCTCGGCGCCGATCGAGGAGATGATGGCTACCGCCGTGGCGCTGGGGCATGACTACTGCGCATTGACCGACCATTCCCCGCGGCTGACCATCGCCAAAGGGCTCTCACCGCAGCGGTTACGCGACCAGCTGGAGGTGATCGACGGGCTGCGGGAGCGCTTTGCGCCGCTGCGGATCCTGACCGGCATCGAGGTCGACATCCTCGACGACGGCAGCCTTGATCAGGAGGAGGGGTTGCTGGAGCGCCTCGATGTCGTGGTGGCCAGTGTGCACTCCAAGCTGGCGATGGAGCCGGGCGCGATGACGCGGCGGATGGTGCGCGCGGTCGGTAATCCGCGGGTCAAGGTGCTGGGGCACTGCACAGGGCGGCTTGTGACGGGTGGACGCGGCCGGCGGCCGGAGTCGCGGTTCGATGCTGAGGCGGTGTTCACCGCCTGCCGGGAGCACAACACCGCAGTGGAGATCAACTGCCGCCCGGAACGACGCGACCCACCAACCCGACTGCTGCATCTCGCGCACGAGTTGGGCTGTCTGTTCAGCATCGACACGGATGCACACGCCCCCGGCCAGCTCGACTTCCTCGGCTTCGGCGCCCAGCGCGCGCTTGACGCCGGAATTGCGCCCGAGCGGATCGTCAACACCTGGCCGGCCGAGGCGTTGCTGGCCTGGGCGACGGCCTGAGAGTCCGGGTGAAAGATCCGCCGCTTTTCGCCTAGCGGCGCCGCGTTAGGCTGACCCGACATGTCTGAACCCGAGCCGAGCGCGCAACCCGCACCGCTATTCTTCGAATGCGGTGCCAGCTGGTATTGGGTGCTGTTCGGCCCGGTCGCGGCGGGACTGCTGATGCTGATCCAGAACTCCGGCGGCTACGGGTTCCAGCCGGTGATTCCCCTGGTCTTGATGGCGATGGTCTCGGCCATGCTGGCCATCCAGGTGAAGGCGGCCCGTATCCACACCTCCGTCGAGCTGACCGCGACCACCCTGCGACAGGGCACCGAAACCCTGCGGCTCGCCGACATCGTGATGATCTACCCCGAGCCCAAGCGGGCCACCGGCTGGGGCAAACCGCCACCGGAGAAGTGGCAGGCGGCCCGGGCGCTGGGCGAGCTGAGCGGGGTACCGCGCCGCCGGACGGGCATCGGGTTGCGCCTGGTCGGGCGGCGCACGGTGCAGGCCTGGGCGCGCGATCACCGCAGGCTACGGGCGGCGCTGGCCGAGCTGATCCCCGAGGCGGTTCCACCAGGCGACCTAGTCGAACCGGATCACGACGACGACGCCGAAGAATCGGCATGGTGAGGGCCGCGATCATCCGGGCGATCGCCGAGCTGATTCTGGCCGGGGCCGCGGCGGTGGGATGCGCGGTGAGCTGGCTCAACGTGCGGTACCTGGTGCTGGTCGCGCCGGTGATCGACGGTGAGCCGGCCACCGCGTCGGTGACCTACCACCCGCGGATGTTGCTGCTGGTGCTGCTGTTGGCGACGGCGGCCGGGGTGCTGGCCGTCGTCGGTGCGGCCAGGCTGCGCAGGGCGCGCCGCAGAACGCCCATATACCCGGTGGGGGTATCATCGGCGGGGTGATCACCACCGACCTGGAACTGCAGGGAATGACGTGTGCGTCGTGCGCGACGCGAGTGGAGCGCGCATTGAGCGCGCTCGACGGGGTTCATGCCACGGTGAACCTGGCGGTCGAACGCGCCCACGTCGAACACGACGCGAGCGTCTCGGTCGACGACTTGCTGCGGGCCGTCGAATCCGTCGGCTATCAGGCCGCGGTGATCGGCGCGGCGCATGAGCACCCGGGTGGGCACGCCGGACATACCGATGTGCCGGCTGCGCAGCTGCGTCCCCGGCTGATCGGCTCGACGCTGCTGGCCATCCCCGTGGTGGCGCTGTCGATGGTGATGGCCTGGCAGTTCGGCGGCTGGGAATGGGTGGCGTTCGCGCTGACCACTCCGATCGTGACGTGGGGCGGCTATCCGTTCCACCGCGTCGCGGTGCGCAACGCCCTCCATCGTGCCGCCACCATGGACACCCTGGTATCGCTGGGCACGCTGGCGGCCTACCTGTGGTCGGTGGTCGCGGTGCTCACCGGCTCGGGTCACCTGTATTTCGAGGTGGCCGCCGTCGTCACCGTCTTCCTGCTGGCCGGACGCTACGCCGAGTCGCACGCCAAACGCTCGGCGGGCGCGGCGCTGCGCGAATTGCTGGAACTGGGGGCCAAGGACGCCGCGGTGATGCGGCGCGGCGACGACGGCCTCAAGGAGATCCGGGTGCCGATCGCCGAGCTACGGGTCGGCGACGTCATCGTGGTCCGGCCGGGGGAGCGGGTCGCCACCGACGGCGTCGTCATCGACGGCAGCACCGCGCTGGACACCTCGGCGATGACCGGCGAAGCGCTGCCCGTCGACGTGGGAGTCGGTGCCGACGTGCTGGGCGGCTCTCTCAACACCACCGGGCTGGTGCTGGTCCGGGCCACCAAGGTGGGCGCCGACACCCAACTGGCCCGGATGGCCAAGCTGGTCACCGACGCCCAGGCCGGCAAGGCGTCGATCCAGCGGCTGGCCGACCGGGTATCGGCGGTGTTCGTTCCGGTGGTGCTGGTGATCGCGGCGCTCACCCTGGCCGGGTGGCTGCTGGCCGGGCAGGCCAGCGCGGCGGCGTTCACCGCGGCCGTCGCGGTGCTGATCATCGCCTGCCCGTGCGCGCTGGGGCTGGCCACCCCGACCGCCATCCTGGTCGGCACCGGCCGCGGCGCTCAGCTGGGCATCTTGATCAAGAACCCGCAGATCCTGGAGGCCGTCAAGGACATCGACACCGTGGTGCTGGACAAGACCGGCACGGTCACCACCGGTGTGATGACCGTCGGCGGGCTGGCGGTAAACCGCGGGGAGGACCCCGACACCGTGCTGGCGCGCGCCGCCGCGGTCGAGTCCGGCTCCGAGCACCCGATCGC
The DNA here is from genome assembly GCF_002086285.1 of Mycolicibacter kumamotonensis. Taxonomy (GTDB): domain Bacteria; phylum Actinomycetota; class Actinomycetes; order Mycobacteriales; family Mycobacteriaceae; genus Mycobacterium; species Mycobacterium kumamotonense. The sequence continues at coordinate 90,857 of NZ_MVHU01000017.1, forward strand.
CGCGGCCATCGTCGCCGGAGCGAAAGCGGCCGGGCTTCCGATCGGCCGGGTGACCGAGTTCGCCAGCCGACCCGGCCACGGCGTGTCCGGGGTGGTCGACGGGGTACGCGTCGAGGTCACCCGGTCGGCCGCCGCGCACGAGACCGGCACGGCCGTCGAGGTGGTCTGGGACGGCCGGGAGCGCGGGACGATCACGCTGACCGACACCGTCCGGCCCACCAGCGCCGCCGCGGTTGCCGAACTAAAGGCCATGGGCATCACACCGGTGCTGCTCACCGGCGACGGCGCGGCGGTGGCGCGCAAGGTGGCCGGGGAGGTCGGGATCGACCCCGCCGACGTCATCGCCGATGTGCTGCCCACGGACAAGGCCGACGCCGTCAAGAAGCTGCAGGCGCAGGGCCGGCGGGTGGCGATGGTCGGCGACGGCGTCAACGACTCGGTGGCACTGGCCACCGCCGACATCGGTATGGCGATGGGCACCGGCACCGACGCCGCCATCGAGGCCGGTGACCTGACCCTGGTGCGCGGTGACCTCTCCACGGTTCCGACCGCGCTGCGGCTCTCGGCGCGGACGCTACGCATCATCCGGCAAAACCTGGTCTGGGCGTTCGGTTACAACGTCGCCGCGATTCCGCTGGCGGCGGCCGGGCTGCTCAACCCGATGATCGCGGGCGCGGCGATGGCCGCCTCGTCGGTTCTGGTGGTGACGAACAGCCTGCGGCTGCGGGCGTTCTCGGCCGGGCGAAGGAGCGCTTAGCCGAGGATCGGCCGGCCCTGGCTTTCGGGATCGGGAGGGATCAGGACGCCAGCCAGGCCAACTCGGCCGGCAGCTGCCCCCGCCAGTAGGTCACGTCGTGGCCGCCCGGCGAGAACCCGCCCGCCGGACGCGGATTCAACTGGCCGACAAAGTGGTTGGTCGCGTAGTAGAAGCTGTCCGAGGTGCCGCAGTCGACCCGCAGCGGGATCGGCGCGAGCTGCGGCGCCAGGCTGAAAGCAGAGTTCGTCCGCCAGTCGTCGACGCTGTCGAACGCGCCGGCGGGCGCACCGAAGTAGGTCATGTAGATCGCCGGGCTGATCGCGCAGATGCCGGCGGTGCGGGCCGGACCCAGCCGGGTGCCCAGCAGCATCGCGCCGTAGCCGCCCATCGACCAGCCCATGAACGCGACCCGCGAGGTATCGATGCCCTTGTCGGCCAGCATCGGGATCAGCTCGTTGCACACCATCGCCCCGGAGTCCTGGCCCGAGCTGTGCGGCCGCCAGTAGGTGTTGCCGCCGTCGACGGCCACCACCGCGAACGGTGGCCGACCCGAGGCGGTCAGCTTCGCCAGCTCCTCTTCGACACCGAGATCCATCACCCAGGCCGCATCGCCGTCCTTGCAGTGCAGGGCGATCACCGGCCGCAGCGGCGCGGTCTGTCCGGGCGGCCGGGCGATGATCCAGTTGGTCTCCACCCCGCCGCGGGCCGCGGACACGAATGACCCGGACTCGCGGGTGGGGTAGGCGTTGCCGGTGGCCCGCGACTTCGCCGAGAGCAGCGCGCCCGGCCCGAACAGGCTCGCGGCGCCGGCGGCACCGACCCCGAGGCGCAAAGCAGCCCGGCGGGTCAAATCAGCCATGACAGCCATCATCTCGTGCCCGTGCGCGCCGGTCGGACAGGCACGCCGCAGTGACGGTCAGGTTGATGCGGGTTCGCCTGTGCCGTCAGGAGTCGGTGGGCTGCCGAACTGCCGGCGGAACGCCTCCACGGTGTAGCTCACCACGGTCGCCTCGTGAGGCGCGCGGACCGTGGCCGAGCGGGGGATACGAACCATCGGCCCGAGCTGGCCGGCGTAGTTGTCCGGTTTGCCGATCTTGAGCAGGCCCCCGCCGGCATCCGAGGACTCCGGCGCGATCTCCACCTCGCCCTCGGTGACGACGTAGATCAGGTCCTCCACGGTGCCGTGTTCCAGCAGTACCGCGCCGGGCCCCAGCCGGACCGGCGCCTGCTGGGCGCGCGCCGGGGCGGGCGCCGCGGTCGGCGACAGCTGGATGACGATGTCGGCCAGCGGCACGATCCGGGTGTCGTGGGTGGCCACCACCACGACGCGGTCACCGGCGGCGAGCACCCGCAGCAGCTGCACCACTTCGCCTGCCCGGACGAAGTCCAGCTGCGCGGTGGGCTCGTCGGCCAGGATCAGCGGCGGGTCCAGGGCCAGGGCACGGGCCACCGCTACCCGCTGCTGCTGACCGCCGCTGAGCTGCCCGGGCCGGTGATGAGTCCGGTCGGCCAGGCCGACCCGGGTGAGCAGGTCGCGGGCGCGTTCCTGGGCGGACCACTGCGTCCACCCGGCCGCCCACATCGGCACCATCACGTTCTCCAGCGCGGTCAGGCTCGGGACCAGGTTGAACGCCTGAAACACGATGCCGACGGTGCGGCGCCGGTAGGAGGTGATCTCGCGGCGGCTCAGCCCGGTCACCTCGGTGGCGCCGAACCGGATCTCGCCGCTGGTCGGGCTCAGGATGCCGCCCAGACACGACAGCAGCGTGGTCTTCCCGCACCCGCTGGGCCCGAGCACCACCACCAGCGATCCGGCCGGAATCTCGAGGCTCAGGCCGTGGATGGGGCGGATCGGTTCCCCGCTGCCGGTGGCGTATTCGATGACCAGATCCTTGATCCGCAGATCGCCCATGTCTTAGGGCCCCCCGAACGCCAGCACCGGGTCGACCGCCACCGCGTGGCGCAGGCCCGCCAGGCTGGCCAGCAGGCCGATGCCGAGCGCGGTCAGCATCAGCAGGGCGAACGACGACGCGGTCACCGCCACCAACATCGGAAACAGTGGACCGATCGCGACCGCGAGTATCCCGCCGAGCACCGCCGCGGCCACCGCCACGACCACCGCCTGCAGCGCCAGCCCGGCCAGCACCATCCAGGTCGTGACGCCCAGCGCCTTGAACACCGCGAAGTCGCGGGTGCGCTCCAGCGCCGACAGATAGATCAACGAACCCACGATCAGCGCGGCGACGCCCCACAGCAGCACCGACATGTACGACAGCGCCATCTGCGCCCCGGCCAGCGGCCGCACCATGTCGTCGACGGCCGCGGCCCGGTCGACCACCCGGTAGCCCTCGGGCACCTCCGCCGGGGTACCCCGCAAACCGATCGCCGAGGCCACCGGCTGCCCGGAGTACATCAGTCGCTGCGCGCCCGCCACGGTCAGAAAGCCGTTGGGTTGGCCGGCCAGCGTCGTCGACTTCTCCACCAGCCCGACGATCCGCAGTTTGTCCGCGCCCAGTTCGATCTCGTCGCCGACGGCGCGTTTGAGCGTGGTGGACATCGCGATCTCATTCGGCTCGGTCGGCGCGCGCCCCGCGGTGAGCGGCGGCATCGCGGCCTTGGGGACCCCGTAGATGTTCACGTTCTGCGGCGATTCGCCGTCCTGCAGGATGGTGTTGCCGTAGACCACCGGCAGCGCTGCCTCGACACCGGAGATCCCGGCGACATCGCCCGCCTCTTTCTGCGGGAACCGCGAGGAACCCATGAACGGACCGACCGCGGCCGTCTGGATCAGGTAGCTGTCGATGCCCAGGGAATCGACCACATGCTCGGCCTCGACCCGGAAGCCGTGGGTCAGCCCGGCGAGCACCAGGGTCAGCGCAAAGACCATCGCCGTGCCGACGGCGGCAACGATGAACCGCCGCAGCCGCCACTGCAGATCGCGCAAGGCGGTCATCAGCATCCGCACGCGCGCATGTTATCGCAGCGTGCGGCCGCGACCACTATCGCGGCGGGTGGGCCGGACCCGCCTCGGCAAATCCGGAATCGCAGGCCACCGGGGTGGTTATCGGCTACAAATACACACACGCCGTTTTTTGTCGGCCGGTGCCCAGGGAGGGGGTCGGTGATGAATTACGCGGCCCTGCCGCCGGAGGTCAACTCGCTGCGGATGTACACCGGCCCGGGCTCGGCGCCGATGCGGGCGGCGGCCGCAGCCTGGAGTGGCCTCGCCGCCGAGCTGCACGCAGCGGTGAACTCCTACGAAGCGGTGATCACCGAACTGACCGCACAGGCCTGGCTGGGCCCGGCGTCGCTGGCGTTGACGCAATCTGCCGCGCGCTACGCGGCGTGGATGGCCGCCACCGCGGCGCAGGTCGATCACACGGCGGCGCAGGCGAACGCCGCGGCCGCGGCCTACGAGACGGCGTTCAGTGCGACGGTGCCGCCCACCGTGGTGGCCGCCAACCGCGCCCAACTGATGCTCCTGGTCGCCACCAACGTTCTGGGCACCAACACCGCCGCGATCGCCGCCAACGAGGCCGAATACGGCGAGATGTGGGCGCAGGACGCCGCCGCGATGTACGCCTACGCCGCGTCGTCGGCGGCCGCGACCGGGCTGGCGCCGTTCCAGCAGCCGCCGCAGACCAGCAATCCGGGCGGGCCGGTCGGTCAGGCCGCCGCAGCCGGTGCGGCCGAGGCGTCGTCGTCGTCGAACGTCCAGTCGCTGCTGGGGCAGTTGGCCTCAGGGATCTTCGGAGCGCCGCAGAACACCGCGCTGCAGGCGGGAGTGGCCGCGGCGGGGGTGGCCCAGGAGACCCCGGTGATACCCGACCTGATCGGGTTGAACCTGATCGCGGTGGCTTCCCTGGCTGCGTCGGCAGTCGGTATCGGGGTATCGGCTGGCGCCTGGACGGCGGCGGACGCCAGTACCCGGGAGATCCTGTCCGAACAGGATCAACTGCAGATGGTGGAGTACGAGATCCTGCGCAACATCGATATCTTCTCCCCGCTGACCCCGTCACGGCCGGCCGGCGCGGTCCCCCTGACCCCGGCGTTTCCATCAGCGGCGATCGGCGACGCGGTCACCGCGGGGCGGCTTTCGGTGCCGATCAGCTGGGCGGCCAATGCCCCGGAGATCCGTAGCCTGAGCTACACCACGCCGCTGGCCGGCCCGAGCGCCGGCGCCGCACCTGCCGCCTCGCTCAGCGGGGCCGGCAGCGCGTTCAGCCAGATGGCCTTGGCGGGGATGGGCGGCAGCGCCCTGGCGGGTTCGGTCAGCCGCGGCCGCGCCGGCGCGGACACTGCCGATGCCTCGGCGAAGGTTCAGATGCCGCAGCGTCCGACTGGTGCGGCCACTGATTCGCAGCCCGGTGACGGGGACGGTAAGCCCGGTCCGTCGATGATGGGCATCGCCGCGGAGATCCGCGAATTCGCCGAGCTCCGCGATCGCGGGTTGATCACCAACGACGAGTACAACGAGCAGAAGATGCGCCTGCTGGGGCGCTGAGCGGCTGCGGTGTCCGGTTCAGCCCGGCGGGTCGTCGGGACGCTCCCAGGTGTGCGGCAGCATCGGGACCGTCGGGCCGGTCCCAGCGGTCCGGTCGACCAGAGTGGTCAATCCCGTTACCGCAGAAGGTGTTTCACGTTGTGTGGCGCCCGTGAAACCCAGCTGGCCCGCTCCGCTGTCCGAGGTGTCGGACGAGTCCAGGAATTCGTAGCGATTACCGAAGTCGGTGAGCGACTCGCGGTGCCGCCGTCGGCGGGCCTGCCTCTCGGTGGCCGCGGCGGTCGCGGCGGCAGCGGTATCCGCGGAGCGCTGGGCCGCCCGGGGGGCGACCGAGCGCATCGTGGCAGGTGAACCATGGGTCCGGCCGCCGTCGACCAGATACGGGAAGGCCGCCACTTCGGTTCCGGTGATCGGCGGTGGCATCGCCGGGACGGCACCGGCGGCTGTCGCGGCCGGGGGAAGGGTGGGCG
>NZ_MVHU01000018.1 GCF_002086285.1 Mycolicibacter kumamotonensis
AATCCGGGGAGTGGGAATCCGGGGGCCGGCGGCGTCCCCTCGGGAGCGGGCTCCCCCGGTGCGCCTTCGGGCAGCGGTCCGGGCTCGGCCATCGCGCTGCGCTGCTGCGGCGTGAGGGCGTAGTACTGCGATTTGACCACCGAGATCTGCAGCTGCAGACGGCTCTGCTTGGCCTGCAGCTCGGCGCGCACCGCCGCGGCCTGCTCGGTCGCCGTCTTGGCCTCCTCGGCCGATCTGGCCGACGCCTGCTCGGCCTGATCCGCCCGGTCGCTGGCCGCGCGGTAGCGCTCCAGCTGCACCGACAGGTCGCTGGCCACCACCCGCTGCACGGCGAGCTTGTCGATCAGCTGTTGCGGGGACTCGGCGGTCAGGATAGCGTCCATGCCGCCGACCCGGCCACCCATGTAGGTGGTGGCGGCGAACCGGTTCACCGCCGACCGGTAGGTGGACAGCTGCTCCCTGGCGGCGTCGAGCGCGGCCTGGTCCTCGGCGTGCGCTCGATCCGCGGCCTGCTGTTCGGCGAGCTTCTGGTCGAGGTTGAGTTGGGCGGTGTGCATCGCCTCGGTGGTCTGCTCGGCCTGCCGGGACAGCTCGCTGAGCTTGGCCAACGCGTCATCAGCCGGGTCGGCGTACACGCTGCCGACCACAGTGCCGGTCAGAGCCATCACGCCGGCCACCAGGCCGGCCGCAACGCCGAGAGCAGGACGCCTAAAAGCACGCAGGTTCCACCGCATACGTTCGAGCTTCAAGATTGCATCCTTTAACACTGCCAAGGGGGGACGTGGCCGTGCCGCCGAAACTACGTAAGATCTCGAACAGGTTACGAAATAGCAACGGCGTTGTCCATCGCGAGCCGCAACGTTAACAGCCGGTTTTGTGAAAACTCTAAGGCGACGCGGCGCGAATCAGGCCACTCCCGACCGCCGTCCCCGCGCGCGCTCGCCGCGGATCGGCACCAGCCGCAACCGCGGCGCCATCCCGGCCTCGGCGAGCACGTCGAGGGCCGCCCGCTCGTCCTCGAGCAGTTCGTGGGGCACCCCCAAGAGCACACTGACCACGCAGTCCCTGCAGGCAGGCCCGCGGACCGCGCAGTCGTCACAGTCGATCACCACCGGCTCCGGGGCGGCCCGGTCGGTGTCTTGGCGGTCTGAGGGGTCCGAGACCTGTCTCATGGCGATTCCTCTCCATCGGTTGCCGCACGCTAACCCCGGCCACCGACAGACCCGAGGTGTCGGTGCACTCGCCTACGGTTGCGCGCATGACCGCCGGCGCCGCAGGACAGCTGAGCCTTCTTCAGCTCGAGGCCGAGCTCGACGCCTCACCGGCCGCCCGGGCACTGCGGGATACCACGTTCGTGGTGGTCGACCTGGAGACGACCGGTGCCCGCGCCGCGCCCGGCCCGGACGGCACCGCGGACGCCATCACCGAGATCGGCGCGGTCAAGGTGCGCGGCGGCGTGGTCGAGGGCGAGTTCGCCACCTTGATCAACCCCCGGCGCGGCATTCCACCCCAGATCGTCCGGCTGACCGGTATCACCACCGCGATGGTGCACGACGCACCCACCGTCGAGGCCGTGCTGCCGGCCTTCCTGGAGTTCGCCGGATTCGACCGCGGTTCGGTGCTGGTCGCCCATAACGCCGGGTTCGACGTCGGCTTCCTGACCGCAGCCGCAAAGCGCCACGGAGCGGTCTGGCCGCGTCCGCCGGTGCTGTGCACGGTCCGGCTGGCGCGGCGGGTGCTCAGCCGTGAGGAGGCACCCAGTGTGCGGTTGGCCGAGTTGTCCCGGCTGTTCGCGGTCACCACCACACCCACCCACCGGGCCCTCGACGACGCCCGGGCCACCGTCGACGTACTGCACGCCTTGATCGAGCGGGTCGGCAACCAGCGGGTGCATACCCTCGCCGACCTGCGCGCCTACCTCTCGCACGCGACACCGGCCCAGCGGCGCAAACGCACCCTCGCCGAAGGTCTTCCGCACCGCCCGGGCGTCTACCTGTTCCGCGGGCCATCCGAGGAGGTGCTCTACATCGGCACCGCGACCGACCTGCGCCGCCGGGTCGGCGCGTACTTCAACGGATCGGATCGCCGGCGCCGCATCGCCGAAATGGTGGCCCTGGCCACCGGGATCGACCACGTCGAATGCGCGCACCCGCTGGAGGCGGGCGTGCGCGAGCTGCGCCTGCTGGCCGCGCACGCCCCGCCGTACAACCGCCGGTCCAAGTTTCCCCGGCGGTGGTGGTGGATCACCCTGTCGCAGGAGCCCTTCCCCCGCCTGTCGGTGGTGCGCACACCCCGACACGACCGGGTGATCGGGCCGTTCCGCTCCCGCGCCGACGCCGCCCAGACCGCGGCCCTGCTGGCGCGGTTCACCGGAATCCGAACCTGCACAACACGATTGAGCCGCACCGGCCGGCACACCTGCCCGTCGGCCGAGGTCAGTCCCTGCCCCGCCGCACCCGAGTTGACCGCCGCTCAGTACGCCGAGAACGTCCGGCGGGCGGCCGCGTTGATCGAAGGCACCGACAACAGCGCGCTGCGCGCGGCGGTGCACCAGGTGACCGCGCTGGCCGACCGCGGCCACTACGAGGGCGCCGCGCGGCTACGAGACCACACCGCCACCGCGATCGACGCGCTGTGGCGAAGCCAGCGGGCACGCGCCCTGGCCGCCCTGCCCGAACTGGTGGCGGCCGCCCCGGACGGCGCCGGCGGGTGGCACCTCGCGGTGATCCGCCACGGCCGGCTGGCCGCCGCGGGTTGCGCCCCACGCGGGGTGCCTCCGATGCCCGTCGTCGACGCGATCACGCTGGGCGCCCAGGCGGTGGTGCCCGAGCCGGCGCCGTTGGCCGGCGCCCTGGTCGAGGAGACCGGGCTCATCGCCCGCTGGCTGGCGGCTCCCGGAGTGCGCATCGTGCGCGTCGCGCCCGCCGAGGGTGCGACCGCCGGGTGGGCGTCGCCGCTGGGCTCGGCCGGGCCGTGGACGGCGTGGGCGGCGCTGGCTCGCTCCGCGCGGCTGGCCTCAGAGCTGAGCGCCGAAGCGGACCCAACGAGCGAGCAGCTGTTCGGCCGCACCGCTGTCTATCGCCGTGACAGCGCGCTGCAGCCCGTCCTCCCAGGCCGGCAGCCAGTCAGCGCTGCTGGATAGACCGGCGTGGGCCACCAGTGCCCCGGCGGCGTTGAGCACCACCGCGTCGCGCACCGGGCCCGGGCTTCCGGCCAGCACCGAGCGGGCCTCCTCGGCGTTGGCCGCCGCATCACCGCCGAGCAGCTGGTCCACCTCGGCGCGGGCGAACCCGAACCCGGCGGGGTCGAAGGTCAGCCGGTCGATGGTGCCGGCCTGCACCCGCCAGATCGTGCTGGTCGTGGTCGTGGTGAGTTCGTCGAGGCCGTCGTCGCCGTGCACCACCAGCACGCTGGACCGCCGCGCCGCGAACACCCCGGCCATCACCTCGGCCAGCTCACCGAACGCGCAGCCGATCAGGCCGGCCCGCGGCCGGGCCGGGTTGGTCAGCGGGCCCAACAGGTTGAACACGGTGGGCACGCCGACCTCGCGCCGGGCCGCCGAGGCATGGCGATACGACGGGTGGAACTGCGGCGCGAAGCAGAAGCCGATGCCGACCTCGGCGACGCTGCGCGCCACCTCGTCCGGACCCATGTCGATGCGCACCCCCAGCGCTTCCAGGGTGTCGGCGCCGCCGGACAGCGAGCCCGCCGACCGATTGCCGTGCTTGACCACCGGCACCCCGGCGGCGGCCACCACGATCGCCGCCATCGTGGAGAGGTTCACGGTGTTGGCGCCATCACCGCCGGTGCCCACCACGTCCACGGTGTCGGTGCCGATCTCGTCGGTGGGAACCTTGCGGCCGAAGGCCAGCATGACGTCGGCCAGCTCCCCGACCTCGGCCGCGGTCGGGCCCTTCATCTGCATGGCCACACCGAAGGCCGCGATCTGCGCCGAGGTGGCGCTGCCGGCCATGATCTGCTCCATCGCCCAGGCCGCCTGACCCCGGTGCAGATCGGCACCGGACGTCAGCCCGCCCAGTACCTGCCGCCACTGTGCAATCTGCGCTATCGGCTGCGCCTCACCACCCGGCTCGACCACGCGCCGATCGTCGCATGCGACCCGCACGCCACCCAAGCCGCCCGCAAATCCAGCGCGAACGCGCAGGCAACAGCCCAGCCAACAGCAGTTCCGGCGAATTGCCCGCCCCGGGTGGAGTTCTACAACTACATAGCGTCATACTTGCGGATGTGACGAGCGCTGTGGGGTCCTCGGGTACTGCCATTACGTCGCGTGTGCATTCGCTGAACCGTCCGAACATGGTCAGCGTCGGCACCATCGTGTGGCTTTCCAGTGAGTTGATGTTCTTTGCCGGGCTTTTCGCGATGTATTTCACGGCCCGCGCCCAGTCTGGCGGCGACTGGCCGCCGCCGCCAACGGAGCTGAACCTCGCCCTGGCGGTCCCGGTGACGCTGGTGCTGATCGCATCGTCGTTCACCTGCCAGATGGGCGTTTTCGCCGCCGAGCGCGGCGACGTGTTCGGGCTGCGCCGGTGGTACTTCCTGACCTTCCTGATGGGTCTGTTCTTCGTCTGCGGCCAGGGCTACGAGTACTCCCACCTGGTCGAGCACGGCACCACCATCCCGTCGAGCTCCTACGGCACCGTGTTCTACCTGACCACCGGGTTCCACGGCCTGCACGTCATCGGTGGGTTGGTCGCCTTCATCTTCTTGATGCTGCGCACCACGATGAGCAAGTTCACCCCGGCCCAGGCCACCGCCTCGATCGTCGTGTCCTACTACTGGCACTTCGTCGACATCGTCTGGATCGCGCTGTTCGCCACGATCTACTTCATCCGATGAGCAACCGCCCGATGAACAGGAGTGTCCGGTTGAAGACCACGAAGAAGTGGGCCCGACCTCGCCACAACGAATCGGTCGCCCGGCGGCGGCTGCGGCGTCGGTTGTCCGGCGGGCTGCTGCTGCTGGTCGCCCTGGCCATGGCCGGCGGGCTGGCGGCACTGCTGACGCCGACCCCGCAGGTGGCGGTCGCCGACGAGTCCGCCTCGGCCCTGCTGCGCACCGGCAAGCAGCTGTTCGACACCTCCTGTGTGAGCTGCCACGGCGCCAACCTGCAGGGCGAGCCCGGCCGCGGACCGAGCCTGATCGGTGTCGGCGAGGCCGCGGTGTACTTCCAGGTCTCCACCGGGCGGATGCCCGCGGCACGCGGTGAGGCCCAGGCGCCCCGCAAGTACCCGGTGTTCGACGACAAGCAGATCGACGCCCTCGGCGCCTACGTGCAGGCCCACGGTGGCGGCCCCACCGTGGTACGCAACGCCGACGGCAGCATCGCGCAGGCCTCGCTGCGCGGTGACGACCTGGGCCGTGGCGGTGATCTGTTCCGGCTCAACTGCGCGTCCTGCCACAACTTCACCGGGCGCGGCGGTGCGTTGTCCTCGGGCAAGTACGCCCCCGACCTGGCACCGGCCAACGAGCAGCAGATCCTGACCGCGATGCTGTCCGGCCCGCAGAACATGCCGCGCTTCTCCGACCGGCAGATCTCCATGGAGGAGAAGAAGGACATCATCGCCTACGTCAGATCCGTTACCGAGGAACATGATCCGGGCGGTTACGGGCTTGGTGGCTTCGGCCCGGCGCCGGAGGGCATGGTGATGTGGATTATCGGGATGGTCGCTGCCATCGGCGCGGCATTGTGGATCGGGGCACGCGCATGACCGATGTCAACAAGGACACAACCGTTCCCGACGAGGCCCAGCTGGCCACGATGAACAACGACGAGCTGCTCGCTCTCGGTGGCCGCCTCGACGGCGTGGAGACGATCTTCAAGGAGCCGCGCTGGCAGGTCGAAGGCACCCGGGCCGAGAAGCGGGCCGAGCGCAGTGTCGCCGGCTGGTTCCTGGCCGCCGGTGGTTTCGGGCTCGCCCTGCTGCTTGTCTTTCTGTTCTGGCCGTGGGAATACGCGCCGGTGGAATCCCCGGACGGGTTCGCCTACTCGTTGGCCACTCCCCTGTACGGACTGACCTTCGGGCTCTCGGTGCTCTTGATCGGCATCGGCGCCGTGATGTTCGTCAAGAAGTTCATCCCCGAAGAGATCACCATTCAGGAGCGTCACGACGGCAGTTCCTCTGAGCTGGACCGCAAGACGGTGGCAGCGCAGCTGACCGACGCCTTCGAGGGCTCGACGATCGGGCGGCGCAAGCTGCTCGGCGCGTCGTTGGGCGTCGGGTTCGGCGCCTTCGGGCTGGGCACCCTGGTCGCCGGGGCCGGCGGCCTCATCAAGAACCCGTGGAAGCCGGTGGTGGACACCGCCGAGGGCAAGAAGGCCGTGCTGTGGACCTCCGGGTGGACCCCGCGCTACCCCGGCGAGACCATCTACCTGGCTCGGGCGACCGGCCACTCCACCAACTCCCCGTTCGTCAAGATGCGTCCCGAGGACCTCGACGCCGGCGGCATGGAGACCGTCTTCCCGTGGCGCGAATCCGACGGTGACGGCACCACCGAGGAATCCCGCGAGAAGCTCAACGAGATCATGATGGGCGTCCGCAACCCGGTGATGCTGATCCGCATCCGCCCCGACGACATGCCCAGGGTGGTCAAACGAGCGGGCCAGGAGAGCTTCAACTTCGGCGACTTCTTCGCCTACACGAAGATCTGCTCGCACCTGGGCTGCCCGTCATCGCTGTTCGAGCAGCAGACCTACCGGATTCTGTGCCCGTGCCACCAGTCGCAGTTCGACGCACTGCACTTCGCCAAGCCGGTCTTCGGCCCGGCGGCCCGCGCACTGGCACAGCTGCCGATCACCATTGACGCCAACGGGCATCTGGTCGCCAACGGCGACTTCGTCGAACCTGTCGGACCGGCCTTCTGGGAGCGCACCTCATGAGCCCTGCAATCGGCGACCTGCTCGCCCGCCAAGCAGACGACATCGACACCCGCTACCACCCGGCGGCCGCGCTGCGCCGCCAGTTCAACAAGGTCTTCCCGACGCACTGGTCGTTCCTGCTCGGTGAGATCGCGCTGTACAGCTTCATCATCCTGCTGCTGTCCGGCGTCTACCTGACCCTGTTCTTCGACCCGTCGATGGCCGAAGTCGTCTACCACGGCGTCTATCAGCCGCTCAACGGCGTGCAGATGTCGCGGGCCTACGAGTCCGCGCTGAACATCTCCTTCGAGGTCCGCGGCGGGCTGTTCGTCCGGCAGCTGCACCACTGGGCGGCATTGATGTTCGCCGCGTCGATCATGGTGCACCTGGCCCGCATCTTCTTCACCGGCGCGTTCCGCCGGCCGCGCGAGGCGAACTGGGTGATCGGGTCACTGCTGCTGATCCTGGCCATGTTCGAGGGCTACTTCGGCTACTCACTGCCCGACGACCTGCTCTCCGGTATCGGCCTGCGTGCCGCGCTGTCGTCGATCACGCTGGGTATGCCGGTGATCGGCACCTGGTTGCACTGGGCGCTGTTCGGCGGCGACTTCCCCGGCACCATCTTGATCCCGCGGCTCTACGCACTGCACATCCTGTTGATCCCGGGCATCATCCTGGCCCTGATCGGCGTGCACCTGGCGCTGGTGTGGTTCCAGAAGCACACCCAGTTCCCCGGGCCCGGGCGCACCGAGAGCAACGTCGTCGGTGTGCGCGTGCTGCCGGTTTTCGCGATCAAGTCCGGCGCGTTCTTCGCGATGATCACCGGCATCCTCGGCCTGATGGGCGGCCTGCTGCAGATCAACGCGATCTGGAACCTGGGCCCCTACCGGCCTTCTCAGGTGTCGGCGGGCAGCCAGCCGGACTTCTACATGATGTGGACCGAGGGGCTGGCCCGCTTGTGGCCGGCGTGGGAGTTCTACTTCCTGGGCCACACCGTGCCCGGCCCGGTCGGTGTCGCGCTGATCATGGGTGCGGTCTTCATCCTGCTGATGATCTACCCGTTCCTGGAGAAGCGGTTCACCGGTGACTATGCGCACCACAACCTGTTGCAGCGCCCCCGGGATGCACCGGTCCGCACCGCGATCGGCGCCATGGCGATCAGCTTCTACATGGTGCTGACCCTGGCCGCGATGAACGACATCATCGCGTGGAAGTTCCACATCTCGCTGAACGCGACGACCTGGATCGGCCGCATCGGGATGGTGGTACTGCCGCCGCTGATCTTCTTCGCCACCTACCGGTGGTGCATCGGACTGCAGCGCAGTGACCGAGAGGTGCTCGAGCACGGCATCGAAACCGGCATCATCAAGCGGCTTCCGCACGGTGCCTACATCGAGCTGCACCAGCCGCTGGGACCGGTTGACGAGCACGGCCACCCGATCCCGCTGGAATACGCCGGTGCGGCGCTGCCCAAGAAGATGAACAAGCTCGGCTCGGCCGGCTCCCCCGGTCGGGGCAGCTTCCTGACCGCCGACCCGGCCTCCGAGGACGCCGCACTCAACGAGGCCGCGCATGCCAGCGAACGGCGTGCGCTGACCGCGCTGGCCGAGCGTCAGGAAACCAACGGCGACGGCCAGCACTAGGAGGCCGCAGCCTACGGGCAGCCTGCGCGCATTACTGCGCGGGCTGCCCGTTTTGTTCTGTGCCGCACCGGAATTCGATCCGGCGCAGGCCCCGGCCGATCCCGTCGCGCTCTTCGTCGAGTGGCTGTTGCATGCCATCGACGCCGGTGTCACCGAACCCCATGCGATGACGGTGTCCACCGTGTCCGGCTCGCGGCCGTCGGCCCGGGTACTGATCCTCAAGGGCTCGACAGCGCCGGTTGGCATTTCGCGGTCAGTTCGGTGAGCCGCAAGGGCGCCGAACTCGCGCGCAATCCGGCTGTGGCGCTGACGTTTTACTGGCCCGACGTGGGTCGCCAGGTCCGGATCGAGGGCATCGCGCTGGCCGATCCGCCCCAAGTGACCGCCGAGGACTTCCTGGCCCGGTCCCCGGGCGCCCCGCACGATGGCGCTGACCGGCCGCCAGAGCCAGCCCTACCGCGACCCCGCGGAGGTCGCCGAAGCGTTGGCCAAGGCCCGCCTGGAACTCGAGCGGTCCCCCACCCTGGTCCCCGCCGACTGGGTGTCATATGCGGTGCGGGCCGACACGGTCGAATTCTGGCAGTCGGACCCGGACCGCCGGCATCGCAGGCTGCGTTACGAACGCGACGGCGAGGCGTGGTCCGCGACTCTGCTGTGGCCGTAGCGGGACCTCAGCCGAAGCGGGACGGCAGTTCCAGCACCTCGCCCAGGCGGCGCAGGTACAGCCACGGGATCACCGGCATGGCCACGGTGATCACCCCGGCCAGCCCGTAGCAGACCCACGAGCCGGTGTCCTTGCCGACCGCCATCAGATAGGTCGCGGCCGCGACGAAGCTCAGCGCACCACCGACGGCGCTGGCCAGTACGGTGACGCCGCGCAGCAGCACCCGGTCCACCTGGGCCTGGTTGGGTAGCACGGGGCGCTCGGTGGCCGACCGCCGACCGGGAGCGTCGAACCCGCGTTGCGGCAGCGGCGCACCGGGCCGAGCCGGCGCGCCCGCCTGCGGGGCCAGGACGGCCGGCCGCGCGGGCGCGGCGGATTGGCGGGCACGCAGCAGAATCGGGATGGCAGCCAGGATGACCAGTGCGGAGACGCCGATGATGATGTACAGCAGGCCGGTGTGCGAATTCTCCGCCGGCTGGTGAAAACCCCGGCCGAGGTCGACCAGCGCGACCATCGCCGCCACACCCAGACCCAACAGTGTCAGCCAGATCGCCGCGCAGACACCGAGCAGCACCCGGTCCACCACCTCCGGGGACTGCCCGGGGTGGACGAAACGGTCAGCGACGTTTCTGCCGGACATCAGCAGCTCGTCGCCGGTGCGTCGTTGCTGTTGGATGACAGCACTCTACCGTCACTGCTGGTGATCGAGCAGTTGAGCTTGCTCAGCCGCAGCATGCTGGACGCCTCCACCGAACCGATCTCCGACTGGGAGATCGGCGTCAATGTCAGCGACCACGGGATGTAGGCGTTGCGTTGCGTCCGGCGTTGCCCGGAGGCGTCGACGTAGGTGATGGTGATCTGATCGAACGGCGCCTTGGTGCCGGTGACCGAATACGTCACCTGCATCGGCTTGGCCTGGGTGGTCGTGGTGGGCTCCGTTGTCGCAGTGGATGGTTCGGGAGACGGCGCCTCGGCCGGCGGCGGAGGCGGAGGCGGTGATTCCTCGCTGGACGGCGGCGGAGGCGGCGGCTCCTCGGGAGACGGCGGAGGAGGCGGCGGCAGCGCGATGGTGGTCGGAGGCGGGCTGCTGGTCTTGGTGATCTCGTCCTGCACCGGTGGCTGCGAGACGGTGGTACTCGTCGTGGCAGGTGTCGCCAGATCGTGAGTCTCGGTGCGGGCGAACAGCAGTGCCACCGAGACCACCAGGGAGATCGCCGCGATGATCACCGTGACACCGACCACCCAGGGCCAACGCGGCGTCTTGGCGTGCGGATCCGGCTCGTCGGGCGTGTCGAAGTTGTCGTAGTCGTACAGGCGGGGGTCCACCGGCACGTAGGGCCCGCTCAAGAACTGCTCGGACTCGGGGGCCGAATAGGCCTGCGAGTACGCGGTGTTGTCCGGAGTCCCGGCGGGGGTGGCCGGGGCTACCTCGTCGATCGGCGGGATATCCCGGTCACCGGCTGCACCGGGGACCGTTTCCGAGACCGGCTGACCGTTGCCGGGGTCCTCGTCTCCAGAGCCCGCCTCCGGGGGATTCGGCCCGCTCATTCCCGCCTATCCTGTTCCAACCGCAGCGCTCCCGCGCGCCACACCCACCGCGGTCCGATAACTACCGCCGTTGGTCATTGTGCACCGGCAACCCTACCCAAGCGGGCTGACACGACGGTCCCGACGGACCGGCTCAGTGTTTCTCGGGGCCGATGTAGTACTCGAAGACCAGCCCGGCCACGCTCGACAACACGAACGCCACCCCGGCCGCGATCAGCCACGGAAGCCACAACGCGACTCCGACGGCGGCGACCGATCCCGACAGCGCGATCAGGATCGGCCACCAGCTGTGCGGGCTGAAGAAGCCCAGTTCGCCGGCGCCGTCACTGATTTCGGCCGCCTCGTAGTCCTCGGGGCGGGTGTCCAGCCGGCGTGCCACGAACCGGAAGAAGGTGGCCACGATCAGGGCCATCACCCCGGTCAGGACCAGCGCCGTGGTGCCGGCCCACTCGACCCCACCGGTGGCGAACAGTGTCGTCAGTACGGCGTAGATCACCCCGACCACCACGAAGAAGGTGGCCACGAACTCGAACAGCCTGGATTCGATGCGCATGAGGTTGTGTCCCTACTTGTTGCTGGCTTGGGGGGCTAGCAGTCCGCGGCGGCTATCGAACGGGCGCGTGGTGGTGGCCAGCGGCTCCTGCTTGATCGCCTCCAGCGCCTCGGCGTTGCTCTTGCCGGCAATGCGCTGGTCGAGGTACGCCTTGAAGTCGTTGGGCGAGACCACCCGGACTTCGAAGTTCATCATGGCGTGGTAGGTGCCGCACATCTCGGCGCAGTGCCCGACGAACGCCCCTTCCTTGGTGATCTCGGCGACCTGGAAGGTGTTCACCTGGTTGTTGCGTTCGGGCCAGGCGATGACGTCCCGCTTGAACAGGAACTCCGGCACCCAGAAGGAGTGGATGACGTCGGCGGAGTTCAACACGAACTCGATGCGCTTGCCGCTGGGCACCACCAGCACCGGGATCTCGTCGGTGGTGCCGAGCGTCTCGATCTTGTCGAAGTTCAGGTAGGTCCGGTCGTCGGTGTTGAGTCCGCGGACCGGTCCGACCAGCTCCTCGCCGTGCTTGTCGACGCCTTCGGGCTTGGAGGCCATCGCCTCTTTGCGCTTCGGCTCGGCGCCTTCGTAGCTCAGCGTGCCGTCGTGGAAGTCGACCTTCTGGTAGCCGAACTTCCAGTTCCACTGGAATGCGGTGACGTCGACGACCACCTCGGGGTCGGGTTCGTGGTGCAGCATCTTCTCCTGCACCACCACGGTGAAGTAGAAGATCACCGCGATCGCCAGGAACGGCAGGACGGTGAGCCCGAGCTCCAGGGGCATGTTGTAGCCGAACTGACGCGGCAGCTCGGTGTCGGTCGCCTTCTTGCGGTGGAAGATCGCCGCCCAGAAGATCATTCCCCAGACGATCCCGCCGATCGCGACCGAGGCGATCACCATGCCGATCCACAGCTTGTAGTTGGCCTCGGCTTCCGGGGTGATGCCCTTGGGCCAGCCGAAGCCGACCACGTCGGTCCAGTCGTAGCTGCAGCCGCTGAGCGTCACCGTCAGCAGGCCGAGCACGCCGGCCCCCGCCAGCGGTCGAAGCAGACGGCTAAGCACAACGCCCTGCCCGCGACGTGTCACGTTGGTGCCTCCTCGAGTCACAGACCGGGCCGGCGCGAACCGGCGGAGCAGTCGAATACTACGCAGCGTAGACCACCCGGATCACCCTGGTTCGCGTGACCTGCCGGTTGGCCGGTCCCGGTGCGTTGCCGCTAGTCCGGCCGTTCCGCCGCCTACCAGCCCTGCGCAGGCCCAGGCCGATGCCGGTGCGGCATACTGGGACCCGATGTGTGGACTGCTGGCCTTCGTGTGTGCCCCGGCCGGCACCGCCGACCTCCCCGCGATAGCCGCCAGGGTCGAACGCGCGGCGCACCTGATGCGCCATCGGGGGCCCGACGAACTGGGCACCTGGACCGGCGACGGTGTGGCCCTCGGGTTCAACCGGCTGTCGATCATCGACATCGAACACTCCCATCAGCCGCTGCGCTGGGGGCCGCCCGACCAGCCGGACCGCTACGTGCTGGTGTTCAACGGCGAGATCTACAACTACCTCGAACTGCGCGAGGAACTGGCGGCCTCGCACGGCGCGGTCTTCCACACCGACGGCGACGGGGAGGCGATCGTCGCCGGGTACCACCACTGGGGCGCCGAGGTGCTGCCGCGACTGCGCGGCATGTTCGCTTTCGCGATATGGGACACGCTGCGCGGTGAGCTGTTCTGCGCACGCGATCCGTTCGGGATCAAGCCGCTGTTCATGGCGACCGGGCCCGGCGGCACGGCGGTGGGCAGCGAGAAGAAGTCGCTGCTGGACATGGCCGACCTGGTGGGTTTTGACGCCGGGGACGACGGCATCGACATGCGCGCCCTGCAGCACTACACGGTGCTGCAGTACGTGCCCGAACCCGAGACACTGCACCGCGGGGTGCGCCGGCTGGAGTCGGGCTGCTGGGCGCGGATCAGCCGGGACCGGTCGGTCCCGGAGATCACCCGCTACTTCACGCCGCGATTCGACGCCACCCCGATCACCCGCGACACCGAGCAGGCGCGCTACGACGAGATCACCGCGGTGCTCGAGGACTCGGTGGCCAAGCACATGCGCGCCGACGTCACCGTCGGCGCGTTCCTGTCCGGTGGGATCGACTCCACCGCGATCGCCGCGCTGGCGATGCGCCACAACCCGAACCTGATCACCTTTACCACCGGGTTCGAGCGGGAGGGCTTCTCCGAGGTCGACGTGGCCGCCGCGTCCGCGGAGGCGATCGGTGCCCGTCATGTGGTCAAGGTGGTCAGCCCGGCCGAGTTCATCGCCGCCCTGCCCGAGATCGTCTGGTACCTCGACGACCCGGTCGCCGACCCGGCCCTGGTCCCGCTGTACTTCATCGCCCGCGAAGCCCGCAAGCACGTCAAAGTGGTGCTCTCCGGGGAAGGCGCCGACGAGTTGTTCGGCGGCTACACGATCTACCGCGAGCCGTTGTCGCTGCGGCCGTTCAATTACCTGCCCGCACCGGTGCGCCGGTCGATGGGCAAGGTGTCGCGGCCGCTTCCGGACGGAATGCGCGGGAAAAGCCTGCTGCACCGCGGGTCGCTGACGCTGGAGGAACGCTACTACGGCAATGCGCGCAGCTTCTCCGACGAGCAACTGCGGGCGGTGCTGCCCGGCTTCTCCCCCGACTGGACCCACACCGACGTCACCGCGCCGGTCTATGCCGAGTCGGCCGGCTGGGACCCGGTGGCCCGCATGCAGCACATCGACCTGTTCACCTGGTTGCGCGGCGACATCCTGGTCAAGGCGGACAAGATGACGATGGCCAACTCGCTGGAACTACGGGTGCCGTTCCTGGACCCGGAGGTGTTCGCGGTGGCGTCGCGGCTGCCGGTGTCGGGCAAGATCACCCGCACCACCACCAAATACGCGCTGCGGCGTGCGCTGGAGCCGATCATTCCCGGGCACGTGCTGCACCGGCCCAAGCTCGGCTTCCCGGTGCCGTTGCGGCACTGGCTGCGCGCCGGTGAGCTGGTGGAGTGGGCGTACGCCACGGTGGCGGCCACCGCTACAGGACACCTGATCGACGTCGCCGCGGTGCGCGCGATGCTCGACGAGCACCGCGCCGGCACCGCCGATCACAGCCGCCGGCTGTGGACGATGCTGATCTTCATGCTCTGGCACGCGATCTTCGTCGAGCAGTCCGTCGTGCCCGCCATCAGCGAGCCGGCCTACCCCGTCCAGCTCTAACGCCAACAGACACAGAATCGCACTGCGGGAACCCCGCGAGTGCGATTCTGTGTCTGTTCGCCGGGTTATTTGAGCGCGGCGCCGATCTCGGCGGCGGCGGCGTCACCGTAGGCGTCGGCCAGCCGGCCGACCGCGGCGTTGCGATCCCACGACCACTCCTGCGTTCCGGTGGACTCCAACACCAGCACCGCGACCAGCGAACCGAGCTGCGCGGACCGCTCCAGACCCAGCCCGGCGCTGCGTCCGGTGAGGAAACCGGCCCGGAAGGCGTCACCGACTCCGGTCGGGTCGGCCTGCGCCTTCTCCGGGACCACGCCGACGTGGACGCGCGAGCCGTCCGGGTGGACGATGTCGACACCGTTGGCGCCCAGGGTGGTCACCCGCAACCCGACCTGCTTCATCACGTCGGCCTCGGTCCAGCCGGTCTTGGACAGCAGCAGGTCCCACTCGTAGTCGTTGGTGAACAGGTAGGCCGCACCGTCGATGAGCCGGCGGATCTCCTCGCCGGTCAGCCGGGCCAGCTGCTGTGAGGGGTCGGCGGCGAAGGCCAGGCCGAGTTTGCGGCACTCCTCGGTGTGCAGGAACATCGCCTCGGGGTCGTTGGCCCCGATGATCACCAGTTCGGGGTTCCCGACGCTGCGCACCACGTCGGCCAGCGAGATGTTGCGGGCCTCGGACATGGCGCCCGGATAGAACGAGGCGATCTGGGCCATGTCGATGTCGGTGGTGCAGGTGAACCGCGCCGTGTGCGACGTGGTGGAGACCAGCACGTTGTCGCAGTTGACACCGTGCGACACCAGCCAGTTGCGGTAGTCGGCGAAGTCGTCGCCGGCCGCGCCGACCAGCGCGGCGTCACCGCCGAGTACGCCGATCGCGTAGGCGATGTTGCCCGCCACCCCGCCGCGGTGCACCACCAGGTCCTCGACCAGGAAGCTCAGCGAGACCTTCTGCAGGTGATCGGCCAGCAACTGTTCGGAGAACCGACCCGGAAAGCGCATCAGATGGTCGGTCGCGATCGAACCGGTCACCGCAATCGTCACTGACTATCCCCCTCGTGTGTTCAACGTGGACCTCGATGTGGGTTCCCACGGTAGCGGTCCGTCGAACCCGGCCCATCGCCGGGCAGCGCCAAGACGTCGGGTCAAGGGGCGGAGTCAGGCGGTCAGTTGAAGGAGTCGCCGCACGAGCACGAGCCGCCGGCGTTGGGGTTCTCGATGGTGAAACCCTGCTTGTCGATCTGGTCGGCGTAGCCGATCTCGGCGCCCTGCAGGTACGGGGCGCTCATCCGGTCGACGGCCAGCTTGACGCCGTTGAACTCCGCGATCACGTCACCGTCGAGGGTGCGGTCGTCGAAGAACAGGTTGTAGCGCAGGCCGGCACAGCCGCCCGGTTGCACCGAGATGCGCAGCGTCAGGTCGTCACGGCCTTCTTGGGCCAGCAGCGACTTCACCTTGGCCGCGGCCTCGTCGGTCAAGACCACGCCCTGAGACTCGGTGGTCGACTGATCCTGGACAGTCATTGCGTCTCCCTATTGCGGTTGATTGGGGGCGGGCTCGCCTCCGCTCGAGGCGTCGAACCCACCGTCACAACGATACCTTGCGCCGGCGTGTTCCCTACTGAGCCGCCGGGCCCGGTGTCCGCGCCGGCCCGCTGCCGATCTGCGCCGCCAGCACGGTGGTCAGACCGATCAGCTGGTTAGCCGCGTCCACCAGGGCTAACCGCACCGAGCCGGCGTGGTCGGCGATCGCCCGGGCGGCGATGACGCCGGCCGATCGCAGCGCCGGTTCGTCCAGGTCGATCTGGCCGGCCAGCACCAGCACCGGCAGCTGCCGCGCCCGGGCCGCCGTGCACAGCGAGCCGATCACCTTTCCGTGCAGCGACTGCTGGTCGATCCGGCCCTCACCGGTGACGATCACGTCGGTGTCGGCGAGCGCTTCGGCCAGACCGGTGTGGCGGGCCACGATGTCCGCCCCGGATTCGGCGGTGCCACCGAGGGCGAGCAGCGCCGCGCCGATTCCCCCGGCGGCGCCGGCCCCGGAGGCGGCGCTCACCTGCCAGCCGGCCGCCGCGTCGAGTTCGGTGGCCCACGCGTTCAGGCGGGTTTCGAGTACGGCCACGGTGGCGGCGTCGGCGCCCTTCTGCGGCCCGAACACCCGCGCCGCACCCCACGGGCCCAGCAGCGGGTATTCGACGTCGCAGGCCGCGATCAGCGCGACGTCTGCGAGCCGCTGCCGGGCGGCGGCCAGACCGCCCAGCGCATCGATGAGGCCCCGCCCGCCGTCGGTGCTGGCGCTGCCGCCGAGCCCGACGACGATCCGCCTCGCCCCGGCACTCAGCGCCGACTCGATGAGCTGGCCCACGCCCCTGCTGTGGGCGGCCAGGGCCGTGCCGGGCGTCGGCGGACCGTCGAGCAGCGCCAGGCCGCAGGCCTGCGCGCACTCCAGGTAGGCCGTCGTGGATGCGGCGTCCCAGAACCACTCGGCATCCACCGGGTCGTCCAACGGCCCGCTGACCCGGCATCGCTGCACCGTGCCGGTGCTGCCCACCACGGCGGCCAGCACCGCCACGAAACCCGGTCCGCCGTCGGACTGCGGGGCGATCACCAGCCGGTCGTGGGGGCGGCTGCGATGCCACCCGGTGGAGATGGCGGCGGCGGCCTGCACCGCGGTCAGGCTCTCGCCGTAGCAGTCCGGCGCGATCAGCACCCGCAGCAGGGGCGTCCCCGAGGCGGCTGAGGCGCCGGCACCGGGGTGGTCAGCCATACCGGCAGGGTATAGAGCCACACGGACGGCGTGGCAGCCCGGGCAAGTAATCTGGCGGGCGTGAAGTTGCCGGGACGCAGGAAAGATGAGGCGGGTTCCGCGGAGGCCGCCGACTCCGTGGGCGGTGCCGTCGACCTCGACAGCGCCGAATCGAGGGGTATCCGCGGCACCGCCCCCAAAGGCCGGCCCACCCCCAAGCGCAACGCGGCGGCCAAACGTCGCGGCCCGGTGGCGCCGGCGCCGATGACCGCCGCGGAGGCCCGGGCCAGGCGCAAGAGCCTGGCCGGGCCGAAACCGAGCAAGGAAGAGCGCCGGGCCCAGAAGGCCGAACGGCGGGAGCGGATGGCCCAGCGCAGGGAGCGGATGCTCGCCGGCGACGAGGGGGCCCTGCTCGAGCGCGACCGCGGCCCGGTGCGCCGCTATGTCCGCGACGTCGTCGACGCCCGCCGCAACCTGCTCGGCCTGTTCATGCCGATGGCCCTGGGTCTGATGTTCGTCATGATGGCGGTCCCGCAGATCCAGTTCTACATCTCGCCGGCGATGATGCTGCTGATGCTCTTGATGGCCGTCGACGGTGTCCTGCTCGCCCGCAAGATCGGCAGGCTGGTCGACACCAAGTACCCCGACAACACCGAAGCCCGGTGGAAGCTGGGGATCTATGCCGTCAGCAGGGCATCGACGCTGCGCCGGATGCGGGCACCGCGCCCACAGGTGCGGCGCGGCGAACGCCTCGGCTGAGTCCGGCTCGGGGGCCGACAGCTTTGGACTTCGCCGAATTCCCGCCGGTCAGCCCGCCTGACGCGACGGCGGCCGCCGCCGCCCGCGCCCGGCAGGACTCGCTGACCAAGCCGCCGGGTTCGCTGGGCCGCCTCGAAGAGCTGTCGGTCTGGGTGGCGGCATGTCAAGGCCGTTGCCCGCCAAGGCAATTCGATAGGGTCCGGGTGGTGGTGTTCGCCGGCGATCATGGCGTGACCCGCGAACGGGTGTCCGCGTACCCGGTGGAGGTGACCGCGCAGATGGCCGCCAACATCGACCGCGGAGGCGCCGCCATCAACGCGCTGGCCACCGCCGCCGGCGCGGGCGTGCGGGTGGTGGACATGGCCATCGACACCGAGGCCGGCGATCTCAGCGCGTACAAGGTGCGCCGGGGCAGCGGCGACATCTCGGCCGAAGACGCCCTGACCGCCGAGGAGACCGTGGCTGCCGTGGAGGCGGGCCGCCGGATCGCCGACGGTGAAGTCGACGCCGGCGCGGATCTGCTCATCCCCGGCGATATGGGTATCGGAAACACCACTGTCGCAGCAACGTTGATCGCGGCAGTGACCGGCGCCGAGCCCGTCGAGGCGGTCGGCCATGGCACCGGCATCGACGACGCGGGCTGGGCGCGTAAGACCGCGGCGGTGCGCGATGCGCTGTTCCGCGCTCGCGCAGTGTCTGATCCGCTGGGATTGCTGCGCTGCTGCGGGGGCGCCGACCTGGCGGCGCTGGCCGGGTTCTGCGCACAGGCGGCCATCCGGCGCACGCCGGTGCTGCTCGACGGCCTGGCATCGACCGCCGCCGCCCTGGTCGCCGAACGGCTGGCCCCGGGCGCCCGGGCGTGGTGGCAGGCCGGTCACCGCTCCCCCGAGCCGGCCCACGCGCTGGCTTGTGCGGCACTGGGACTGGAGCCGATCCTCGACCTGGGGATGCGGCTGGGTGAGGGCACCGGCGCTGCGGTGGCCCTGCCGGTCTTGCGCGCCGCGGTCGCGGCGTTGGCGTCGATGTCCACCTTCGCCGAAGCGGGCGTTTCGGGGCCCGCCGAGGCGACAGACGGAGCCCCCGGGTGATCCGGTCGCTGGCCTCGGCGGTCGCGTTCGGGACGGCCGTCCGGCTGCCCGGCGCCGACGGCCCGCCGGGACGCGGGACGCTGACGGCGTTTCCGATCATCGGGGCCGCCCTGGGGGCACTGGCGGCCGGCGTAGTCTGGGCCGGCGGGTCGGCATTCGGCCCGGGAAGCGCCTTGACCGGGCTGCTCGCGGTGGCGGTGCTGCTGGCCGCCACCCGCGGCCTGCACATCGACGGGGTGGCCGACACCGCCGACGGATTGGGCAGCTATCGGCCGGCGGCGCAGGCGCTGCAGGTGATGCGGGACGGATCGACCGGGCCGTTCGGCGTGGCGGCGGTGGTGCTGGTGATCGGCCTGCAGGCGTTGGCGTTGCCGATGCTGAATGCGGCCGGGATCGTGGTCGCGGTCGGCGCGGGCCGAGTGGCGGCGGTGCTGGCCTGTCGGCGTTCGGTGCCCGCCGCGGCGGGCAGCACGTTGGGCGCCACCATGGCGGGAAGTCAACCGGTGCCGGTGGCCATCACCTGGGCGCTGGTGCTGGCGGCCGGGTCCACGATCGCCGGTTCGGCGCCCTGGCACGGGCCGGTGGCCGTTGCCGTGGCGCTGGGCGGTACGTCGCTGCTGGTCAGGCATTGTGTGCGGCGGCTCGGTGGTATCACCGGCGACGTGCTGGGCGCCACCGTCGAATGGACCACCACCGTGGTCGCGGTGCTGTTGGCCGCGCTCTGACCTCATCTGATAAGTAACATTTCTCCGAACTTTTAGACATTTCTCCCGACGGTTACCTTACTTCCAGAGTAAATTTGGAAAAATCGAACCGGCATTAACATCGGATTCTCCGGGGAGGACGCCATTGGCTCGCCATCACCGCTACAGCAAGAGAAGTCGGGAATCCCGCAAGGCGATGAGCAACGGCGTCACCGACCTACCCGGGTACCCGGACGCCGACGACGCCGCGGCCGAGGACTGGCAATTGACGGCCGACGAACCGGATCCCCCACCCGGCCCGGCCGCCTGATCAAACCGGTTCAGTCCCCCCGCCCAACCGCCACCGCGTTGGCTCTCGGCGCCGGAGCGCGCTAGACCCGCCCGGCCAGCTACCTGCCCGAGCGCCTCCGCGGTTCAGCGAAAATGCCGACGGCACACCCGGGGTGCCGGTTAATCCAGCCGGGCCATCCAGCCGTGGGTGTCGGCGAAGGTGCCGCGCTGGATCCCGGTCAGGGTGTCACGCAGCGCCATGGTCACCTCGCCGGGCTGACCGTCGGCGATGGTGAACTCGCCGTCCGCGGATTTAACCTGCGACACCGGGGTGATGACAGCGGCGGTGCCGCAGGCGAACACCTCGGTGATCTCACCGGAAGCGGCCTTCTTCTGCCATTCGCTGACATCGATCTTGCGTTCTTCGACGCTGAACCCTGCATCAGTGGCCAACTGCAGCAACGAATCCCGGGTGATACCAGGCAGCAGGGAGCCGGACAGCTCCGGCGTGACCAACCGCGCCGACCCGCCGGTGCCGAATACGAAGAACAGGTTCATCCCGCCCATCTCCTCGACGTAGCGCCGCTCGGCCGCATCCAGCCACACCACCTGGTCGCAGCCGTTGTCGGCGGCCTGCGCCTGCGCCACCAGCGACGCGGCGTAGTTACCGCCGAACTTTGCGGCGCCGGTGCCGCCCGGGCAGGCCCGCACGTACTCCGTCGACAGCCAGACGCTCACCGGCTTGATGCCGCCCTTGAAATACGCGCCGGCCGGTGAACCCATCACCAGGCAGCGGTACTCGTTGGCCGGCCGCACTCCCAGGCCCGGCTCGGTGGCGAAGATGAAAGGGCGCAGATACAGCGACTCCTCCCCGCCGGCCGCCGGCACCCAGGACCCGTCCACGGCGATCAGCTGCCGCAGCGATTCGATGAACAGCTCGTCGGGAAGTTCCGGGATCGCCAACCGCCGAGCCGACGCCCGCATCCGCGCCGCGTTGGCCTCGGGCCGGAACGACACGATCGAGCCGTCCGCCCAGCGGTAGGCCTTCAACCCCTCGAAGACCTCCTGCGCGTAGTGCAGGACGATGGCCGAGGGGTCCAGTTCGATCGGCCCGTAGGGCATGACCCGCGCGTTGTGCCAGCCGGTATCGACCGCATAGTCGATCGAGACCATGTGATCGGTGTGATACTTGCCGAAACCCGGTTCGGCCAAAATGGATTCGCGTACCTCGTCGGGAGTCGGGTTCGCTGTGACCGACACGTGGAACTCGAGGAGGCCGCTTTTCATGCAGCGATTGTATAACCGGTGCGCTAGCGAGTTTTTGCCGTCACGAACGGCGGCGCCACCACCTCGCATTCGAGCGCACGGCCCCGCACGTCGACGGTGACTTGCGCACCGTCGTCGATGCCGGCGCCGGCGTCGATCAGCGCCAGTGCGATCCCCGCCTTCAGGGTCGGTGAGAAGGTGCCCGAGGTGGTGATCCCGACCTGCCGGTCACCGTCGAGCACCGCCAGGTCGGCCCGCAGCACTCCCCGGCCCGTGGCGCGCAGCCCGCGCAGCAGCCGGGCCGGGCCGGCCGCCTTCTCCGCCTGCAGTGCCTCGCGCCCGAAGAACGCCTCCTTCTTCCAGCCGATCGCCCAACCGCAGCGCGCCTGCAGCGGCGAGATGTCCGTTGACAGCTCGTGACCGTGCAGCGGGTAGCCCATCTCGGTGCGCAGCGTGTCGCGGGCACCCAAGCCCGCCAGCTCGCCCCCGGCCTGCGCGACCGCCGCCACCAGCGCGTCGAACACCACCTGCGCCGAGTCCCACTCCGGCAGCAGCTCGTAGCCGTGTTCGCCGGTGTAGCCGCTGCGGCATACCCGTACCGGCACACCGGCGTAGCTGGCGTCGGCAAAGGCCATGTAGTCCATCTCGGTCGGCAGCCCCAGGCCGGCCAGCACCTCGGTCGATCGCGGGCCCTGTACCGCCAGTACCGCACGGGAGCGGTGCTCGTCGGTGATCGTCACCCCGGCCGGTGCGACCTCTTTCAGGGCAGCGACCACGGCCGCGGTGTTGGCCGCGTTGGGGACCAGAAAGATTTCGTCGTCGGCGACGTAATAGGCGATCAGGTCGTCGATGACGCCGCCGGATTCGTTGCAGCACAACGTGTATTGCGCCTTGCCCGGCCCTATCCGGTTCAGGTCGTTGGTGAGCGTCGCGTTGATGAAGGCGGCCGCGCCCGGGCCGGCCACGGTGGCCTTGCCGAGATGGCTGACATCGAACAGACCGACCGCGTTGCGGGTGGCGTTGTGCTCGGCCACGGTTCCGGCGTAGGAGACCGGCATGAGCCAGCCACCGAATTCGGCGAAGCTGGCGCCCAGCTCGCGGTGACGCTCTTCTAAGGGCCCGTGTTGCAGTTCGCTCACGACGAGCCAGCCTAATCGGCACACTGGTGTAGGTGGTCGATTGGGACGCGCTCGAGAGCGCCGGAATCGCCGACGCGCGCCGCCGCGCCGGCCTGATCGAGTACCTCGACGGCCTCGGCTTCACCGCCGAGCAGATGGTCGAGGCCGAGCGGCAGGGCCGGCTGTTCGGGCTGGCCGGCGACGTGGTGGGACGCTCCGGTCCGCCCGATTACAGCCTGCGGACCGCCGCCGAGGCGCTGGGAGTACCGGTCGGCGACGTCGAGCGCGCCTGGACGATGCTCGGGCTCCGCGTCGCCAGTGCGGACACACCCGCGCTGAGCCAGGCCGACGTCGACGGGCTGGCCACCTGGATCGAGATGCGATCCAACCTGGGCGAGCCGGTCGAGGGTTTCCTGCGGGTGCTGGGGACGACGATGGCCCGCCTGGCCGAGGCCGAGTCGTCGATGATCCGGATCAGTGAGCCCGACGTGTGGCTGGGCCACACCTTCGACGAACTCGCCACCGCGCGGGCCTGGCGGTCCGTCGCGAGGTTCATCCCTCGCCTCGGCGCGATGATCGACGCCGTTCACCGCCAGCATCAGGTCAGCGCCCGGACGTTCCTCGAGGGGCTGGCCGCCGGGCCGACGGCCAGGACGGTGTGCGGCGTCGGTTTCGCCGACCTGACCGGTTTCACCGCACTGACCCAGGTGCTCACCTCCGAGGAGCTGGCCAACCTGCTCACCGAGTTCGGCGGCAGCGTCTCCGACGTGGTGCATGCCGACGGCGGGCGGGTGGTCAAGTTCATCGGCGACGCCGTCATGTGGGTGAGCGCGAGCGCGGAACTACTGGCCAAGGCGGCGTGCGACCTGGTCAACCACCCCAAAGCCCGCCGGGCGGGTCTGCGGGTGCGGGCCGGGCTGGGCTACGGCGAAGTGCTGGCGATCAACGGCGACTACTTCGGCAACCCGGTGAACCTGGCCGCGCGCCTGGTGGATGCCGCTGCCCCCGGGCAGGTTCTGGCCTGCGCCGGCGTGATCAAGGAATTGCCCGACTGGCCCGTTGTCGAACGGGGGCCGTTGACGCTCAAGGGTTTCGACGACCCCGTTCCGGCATACGAGCTGGTTCTGGCTGCCGGTCGTTAGGGTGGGTGCTTGTGAGCACTCAACCCGGATACCCCGCCCCCACCGTCACCGTCGCCGCCTCGCTGCCCTCCGCCACCGACGACGTCGCCGGCGACGCCGTGCTGATCGTGCCGGTCGTTTCGGCCGGCGACGAGAATGAGCCCGGTGCGGTGGTCGCCGCGACCGTGCCGCCACTCGCCGCCGAGGCGGTCACCGAGATCGAGGCCGGGCTGCGGGCGTTGAACGCCAAGGGCGGCAGCGACCAGGTGAACCGGCTGGTGGTGGCGTCGCTGCCGGTGGCCAGTGTGCTGACCGTCGGCCTGGGTAAGGCCCGCGACTCCTGGCCCGCCGAACTGATCCGGCGTGCCGCGGGCACGGCGGCGCGCTCACTGAACGGCACGGCCGCGGTGATCAGCACGCTGGCCGGGTTACCCGGCGACAGCGCCGACAGCATTGCGGCCGGCGTCGAGGGCCTGCTGCTGGGCGGCTACCGCTTCACCGCGTTCCGCACCGACAAAACCGCCCCGAAGGATCCGGGCCTGCAAACCGTCACCCTGGTATGCACCGCGGCCGACGCCGAAGCGCAGGCGGCGCACGGGGCCGACGTCGCCGCCGCGGTCGCCACCGCACGGGATTTCGTCAACACCCCGCCGAGTCACCTGTTCCCGGCTGAATTCGCCGAGCGGGCCAAGGCGTTGGGCGAATCCGCCGGCCTACAGGTCGAGGTGCTCGACGAGCAGGCCCTCGCCGATGCCGGGTACGGCGGGGTGATCGGAGTCGGCAAGGGCTCCGCGCGCCCGCCCCGCCTGGTGCGGCTGACCCACCGGCCGCAGGGCGTGCCGTCACCGAAGCGGGTCGCGCTGGTGGGCAAGGGCATCACGTTCGACACCGGCGGCATCTCGATCAAGCCGGCCGCCTCCATGCACCACATGACCTCCGACATGGGCGGGGCGGCCGCGGTGATCGCAACCGTGGCGCTGGCCGCCCGCCGCAACCTGCCGGTCGAGGTGATCGCCACGGTGCCGATGGCCGAGAACATGCCGTCGGCCACCGCGCAGCGGCCCGGCGACGTGCTCACCCAGTACGGCGGCATCACCGTCGAAGTGCTCAACACCGACGCCGAGGGCCGGCTCATCCTGGCCGACGCGATCGTGCGGGCCTGCGAGGACAACCCGGACTACCTGATCGAGACCTCGACTCTGACCGGCGCCCAGACCGTGGCGCTGGGTGCGCGCACCCCCGGGGTGATGGGCTCCGACGAGTTCCGGGACCGGGTGGCACGGATCTCCCAGGCTGTCGGTGAGAACGGTTGGCCGATGCCGTTGCCCGACGAACTCAAGGACGACCTGAAGTCCACGGTGGCCGACCTGGCCAACGTCAGCGGGCAGCGGTTCGCCGGGATGCTGGTGGCCGGGGTGTTCCTGCGTGAGTTCGTCGCCGACGGCGTGGCCTGGGCCCATATCGATATCGCCGGCCCGGCCTACAACACCGCGGGCGCCTGGGGTTACACCGTCAAGGGGGGCACCGGCGTGCCGACCCGGACCATGTTCGCGGTGTTGGAGGACATCGCGGCAAACGGCTAGCCGATCCGGGGCGAGATATCTTCTGCGTCAGGCTGTTTCGCGTCCGCGTCGGGATCGAAGCCGTCCACGCCTTTCTGGAACGACAAGGCGGTGCTTTGCACCAGCACCACGGCGGTCAGCAGCACCACCCACAACCAGCCCTCGGCCGGAGTGATGTGCGCGGCCGGATTCACCGTCGGTAACGCCACGACCGAGTGGATCCGCGCGCAGATGACGATGACGATGGTGAGGTAGGGCAGCGCCGTCTGTGTGAAGCGCGAGAACCGGTCGGGCGGTGCCGTGCTACGCCGCCGGGTGGAGCCGAGCCACCACAGCAGTCCGCACCCGCCCAGGATCGTCAGCCCGATCGGGGCGGAGAGCCGATTGGCGTGGTCCCACAACGGCTGAAGTGGTTGCTGCGCCTCGGTCGAACCGAGCGAGATCGCGAGGTCCATGAGCTTTATCTCGGCGAAGCAGACCACGACCGGGGGTACGAGCACCGCCACGATGAACCGCGCATGTTTGGCCAGCGCGGTAGCCGAACTCGAGGCCAGCTGGACCAGTCCGTAGACCAGGATGTAGATCGAGGCAGCAAACATCACGTCGCCGAGCAGCTCTTCGGAGGCCGCTCGTCCCCCGGTCAGGGCGCAGCCCCGTTCGCCGGACAGGATTCCATACTGGAAACTGGCGAAAAGCAGGCCGAGAAATGCAGCGACCAGGGCAATCCCGGTCAATTTCTCATATTCGATGCCCCGGGCGCCGACCGACTTCCCATCCACGCGGTGCCGGTGGGAGCGATCCAGCACCACGGTGACAGCGGCAAACGTGAAGCCCGCTAGGATTCCGGCGATCGCCTGATAGGTACTGGCCACACTCGAGATGTCGAAACCCGACCACAAAACGCAGGATTGGGCACCTGATCCCGTCGGCATCATCGGGATGCTAGCCCACCGACCCGGCCAGAGACCCCTGAAAAGGTGACGACGACGGCGCAATGACAGGATGGTTTGTGGCCCGCGGGAATCCGCCGGGCGCGCCACTCGATGCGTCCCGCTGTGGTAAGCCAGAAGGCGAGCCAGGGCGGCCCACCGACCGACGAGGAGTCAACAGCAATGGCGTTCTCAGTTCAGATGCCGGCACTCGGTGAGAGCGTCACCGAGGGAACCGTGACCCGCTGGCTCAAGAAAGAGGGCGACACCGTCGAGGTCGACGAGCCCCTGCTGGAGGTCTCCACCGACAAGGTCGACACCGAGATCCCGGCGCCGGTGTCCGGTGTGCTGACCAAGATCATCGCCGAGGAGGACGCCACGGTCGAGGTCGGCGGCGAGTTGGCGTTGATCGGCGAGGCCGGCGAGAGCGCCGGAAGCAGCGCGAGCGCCGCAGCGCCCGCCTCGGAGGCGCCGGCGGCGCAACCCGCCCCCGCGGCCGAGCCCGAGCCGGCGGCAGCGCCCGAGCCGGCGACAGCGCCCGAGCCGGCGGCGGCGCCTGAGCCCACGGCGGCGGCACCGGCCGGTGACGGCACCCCGGTCCTGATGCCCGAGTTGGGCGAATCGGTCACCGAGGGCACCGTGACCCGCTGGCTGAAGCAGGTCGGCGACTCCGTCGAGGTCGATGAACCGCTGGTGGAGGTCTCCACCGACAAGGTCGACACCGAGATCCCGTCGCCGGTGGCCGGGACCCTGCTCACGATCACCGCCGGCGAGGACGCCACCGTCGAGGTCGGCGGCGAGCTGGCCAGGATCGGGTCGGCCTCCGGGGCCGCCCCGGCGGCGGCACCGGCGCCCGCACCGGCCCCAGAACCGGCACCCGCGCCCCAGGCCCAACCCGAGCCGACACCAGCGCCGACACCGGCACCGGCGCCGGCGCCGGCGCCGCAGGCTGCACCCGCACCGGCGCCCGAACCGCAGGCTGCGCCCGCCGCCGCACCCCGGCGCGAAACACCGGCGCAGCCCTCCCCCAGCCCCGACGCCACGCCGTACGTCACGCCGCTGGTGCGCAAGCTCGCCGCCGACAACAACGTGGATCTGAGTCAGGTCACCGGCACCGGAGTCGGCGGGCGGATCCGCAAGCAGGACGTGCTGGCCTTCGCGGAGAAGAAGAAGGCACCGGCCGCCCCGGCGCCCGAGCGCGCGGCTGCCCCGGCGCCCGAGCGTGCGCCGGCACCGGCCGCGGCCTCGGCGCTGGCGCACCTGCGCGGCACCACGGCCAAGGCCAGCCGGATCCGGCAGCTCACCGCGAGGAAGACCCGCGAATCCCTGCAGGCCACCGCTCAGCTCACCCAGACCCACGAGGTCGATATGACCAGGATCGTGGCGCTGCGGGCCAGGGCAAAGGCGGACTTCGCCGAGCGCGAGGGCGTCAACCTGACTTATCTGCCGTTCATCGCCCGCGCGGTGATAGACGCGCTCAAGGCGCACCCGAACGTCAACGCCAGCTACAACGAGGAGTCCGGTGAGATCACCTACTACGACGCCGAGCACCTGGGCTTCGCCGTCGACACCGAGCAGGGGTTGCTGTCCCCGGTGATCCACAACGCCGGCGACCTGTCCCTGGCGGGGTTGGCACGGGCCATCGCCGACATCGCCGCCCGGGCGCGGTCGGGCGGCCTCAAACCGGACGAACTGTCCGGGGGCACCTTCACGATCACCAACATCGGCAGCCAGGGCGCGCTGTTCGACACCCCGATCCTGGTTCCGCCCCAGGCCGCCATGCTCGGCACCGGCGCCATCGTCAAGCGGCCGCGGGTCGTCATCGATGAAGCCGGCAACGAGTCGGTCGGGGTGCGGTCGATCTGCTACCTGCCGCTGACCTACGACCACCGGCTGATCGACGGCGCCGACGCCGGACGATTCGTCACCACGATCAAGAACCGGCTCGAAGAGGGCGCGTTCGAGGCAGAGCTGGGCCTGTAGCGGCATCGAGGGCTTTGGGAAGGGCAGCAAGAGGTTTCAGCTGTGGGTAACCTCCTCGTCGCGGTCGCCGGGTCGTCCGGGCTGATCGGGTCCGCCCTGGTGTCGGCCCTGCGTGGCGCCGACCATCGGGTGCTGCGGATCGTGCGCCGGGCACCGGCCAACGACGGCGAGCTGCGCTGGGATCCCGACGCCGGTGACATCGACGTCAACGCCCTGGCCGGCGTCGACGCCGTGGTCAACATGTGCGGGATCGGCATCAGTGACCGGCGCTGGTCGGGGGCCTTCAAACAGAACCTGCGCGACAGCCGGATCACCCCCACCGAGGTGCTGTCGACGGCGGTGGCCGAGGCCGGGGTGCCGGTGCTGATCAACGCCAGCGGGGTCGGCTTCTACGGCGACACCGGCGCCCGCACGGTCGACGAGTCGGCACCGGCCGGCGACGGGTTCCTGGCCCGGCTCACCCGGGACTGGGAGGCCGCGACCGCCCCCGCCCGGGCCGCCGGCGCCCGGGTGGTACTGGCCCGCACCGGTTTGGTGCTGGCCCGCTCGGGCGGGCTGCTGGGCCGGTTACGCCCGTTGTTCTCGCTGGGGCTGGGCGGCCGGCTGGGCAGCGGCCGCCAGTACATGTCCTGGATCAGCCTCGACGATGAGATCCGGGCACTGCGGTTCGCGATGGCCGAGCCCGCGCTCGCCGGTCCGGTCAACCTGACCGGGCCCGCCCCGGTCACCAACGCCGAGTTCACCGCCGCACTCGGCCGGGCGCTGAACCGGCCGGCACCGCTGCTGCTGCCCGGCTTCGCCGCCCGGGCCGCCTTCGGTGAACTCGCCGATGAGGGGTTGCTCGCCAGCCAGCGCGCCATTCCGGCCGCGTTGGAGCAGGCCGGGTTCCAGTTCCGGCACAACACCATCGGTGAAGCGCTCGCCTACGCGACGGCCCGGCCCACGCCGCTGTGACTCCCCCGGACCCCCGCGGGCGGCCGGAGCCCAGCCGGGTAGCCTGCGAGCATGAGGTCCATCCGGTCTGACACCGCGCCGCTCGAGGTGCGTCAGCTCGGCACCGTCGACTACGAGACCGCCTGGCAGTTGCAGCGTGACCTGGCCGACGCCAGGGTGGCTGGTGGCCCGGACACGCTACTGCTGTTGGAGCATCCGCCGGTCTACACCGCCGGACGGCGCACCGAGCCGCACGAACGCCCGCTGGCCGCCATTCACGGCACCCCGGTGGTCGACGTCGACCGGGGCGGCAAGATCACCTGGCACGGCCCGGGTCAGCTGGTCGGCTACCCGATCATCGGACTGACCGAACCGATGGACGTGGTCAATTACGTACGCCGGCTTGAGGAGTCACTTATCGAGGTCTGTAACACCCTGGGCCTCAATACGATTCGTGTCGAAGGGCGGTCGGGGGTTTGGCTGCCGGCCGACGGCGTCCGTCCCGCTCGCAAGGTCGCCGCGGTCGGGGTGCGGGTGGCCCGCGCAACCACCCTGCACGGGTTCGCGCTCAATTGTGATTGTGACCTCAGTGCGTTCGCCTCGATCGTGCCGTGCGGGATCACCGACGCGGGCGTGACGTCGCTCACGGCGGAGTTGGGTTTTGCGACCAGCGTCGACGATGTCCGCCACGCCGTCGCCGGCGCGGTCGTCGACGCCCTGGACGGCGTGCTGCCGGTGCGCGAGCACTTCGAGTCACGCGTAACATCGACCCGGTGAGCGCCGCCCCGGAAGGCCGTAGGTTACGCCGTGCTGAAGCACGTAACGCCGAGACGCCGATCGAGCGCAAACCGTCGTGGATCAAGACCCGCGCCCGGATGGGCCCGAACTACACCGACCTCAAGGGCTTGGTCAAGCGGGAGAAGCTGCACACCGTGTGCGAGGAGGCGGGCTGCCCCAACATCTACGAGTGTTGGGAGGACCGGGAAGCCACGTTCCTGATCGGCGGCGAAGTCTGCACCCGCAACTGCTCGTTCTGCCTGATCAAATCGGGTAAGCCCAGCGAACTCGACCGCGACGAGCCGCGCCGGGTCGCCGAGAGCGTGCAGGCGATGGGCCTGCGGTACTCGACCGTGACCGGTGTCGCCCGCGACGACCTGCCCGATCAGGGTTCCTGGCTCTACGCCGAGACGGTGCGCGCCATCAAGCGGCTCAACCCCTCGACCGGCGTCGAACTGCTGATCCCCGACTTCGGCGGCCGCCCGGACCTGCTCGGCGAGGTGTTCGAGTCACGCCCGGAAGTGCTGGCGCACAACGTCGAAACGGTGCCGCGCATCTTCAGGTTGATCCGGCCCGGGTTCAGCTACGAGCGCAGCCTGAGCGTGTTGACCCAGGCCCGCGACGCGGGGCTGGTCGCCAAGAGCAACCTCATCCTGGGGATGGGCGAGACCGCCGAGGAGATCCGTGAGGCGCTGTCGGCGATGTACGACGCCGGCGCCGAGCTGGTCACCATCACCCAATACCTGCGTCCCAGCGAACGGCACCACCCGATCGACCGGTGGGTCAAACCCGAGGAGTTCGTCGAGCACGCCCGCTATGCCGAGGAGCTCGGATTCGCCGGGGTGATGTCGGGGCCGCTGGTGCGTTCGTCGTATCGGGCCGGCCGGCTCTATCAGCAAGCCGTACAGAACCGGGCGCGTCGCGCCGAGCTGGACGGCACCTCGGCCCGCGGCTGACGCCCCGGCCGGCGGCAAGACCTGCTGCGTATCCTTGGTAGCTATGTCCAGACCCCGCACCCCCGCCGAGAACAAGGCTGCCCGGGCGGCGGCCAAAGCCACCCGCAAGGCCGCCAGCAGGGAGCGTCGCACCCAGCTGTGGCAGGCCTTCCAGCTTCAGCGCAAAGAGGACAAGCGGCTGCTGCCGTACATGATCGGCGCCTTCGTGCTGGTCTCCGGGGTGACCACCGTCCTGGCGCTCAACGGCGGCACGTTCGCCAAGGTGACGACGATCCCACTGGGCCTGGTGCTGGGAGCGCTGGTGGCGTTCGTAATCTTCGGCCGCCGCGCTCAGCGGACGGTGTACCGCAAGGCCGAGGGGCAGGCCGGTGCCGCAGCGTGGGCGCTGGAGAATCTGCGCGGCAAGTGGCGGGTCACCCCGGCGGTATCCGCCACCGGCCAGCTCGACGCGGTGCATCGCGTGATCGGGCGGCCGGGCATCATTTTCGTCGCGGAGGGCTCGGCCTCCCGGCTCAAACCACTGCTGGCCCAAGAGAAGAAGCGCACCGCCCGGCTGGTCGGTGATGTCCCGATCTATGACGTGGTGGTGGGCACCGGCGACGGCGAGGTGCCGCTGGCCAAGCTGGAGCGGTTCCTGACCAAGCTGCCGGCCAATATCTCCACCAAGCAGATGGATTCGCTGGAGTCGCGGCTGACCGCCCTGGGTTCGCGGACCGGTACCGCGGCCATGCCGAAAGGCCCGTTGCCCGGTGGCGCCAAGCTGCGTGGTGTGCAGCGCGCCGTGCGCCGGCGCTAGCTGCTGCGCACTACCGCGGTGGCGGTGGCACGGTCCTGCAGACCGCGACCGTCGGCGTCGACGAACAGCGCCGGAACCACCAGCGCGATCAGCAGTCCGCGTACCACCGCGCGCACGATTCCGACGCCCGGACCGGTGCCGTCGACCGGGACCACCCGCACCCCGCAGGCGTACTGACCCGGCGTGAAGCCGAACAGCCGCAGCGCGGCGATACCGAGCAGCAGCCAGACCACCAGTATCACCGTCGCCAGCCACTCCGGGGTCACCCATCCCAGGGCCACGCCCAGGCCGGCGATCCCGTAGGCCACCAACCAGTCGACGGCCAGGGCCAGCACGCGACGCCCCGTCGGGGCCAGCGAGCCGGCACCGGTGGGCGGCAGACCCAGCCTCTGGCCGGGGGTGCCGTCGGGAGACTGCGGTCCGGCCGACTCGGGACCGGACAGCCACGATGAGAAGGGGCGGCTCATGGTCCCTACGATATGCGGGGGCGGGACCTGACCCGGCTTAGCCGGGTCCTGCCGCCGTTGCGTAACGTCAGCTGCGGCAACCCCGCGGTCCGACCGGGGCTTCCAGCGGAGGAGAGCACTTCTGTGACCGACAAGACGGCCGACGACATTCTCAGACTCGTCGCCGATGAGAACGTGGAGTACGTCGACATCCAGTTCTGCGACTTGCCGGGCATGATGCAGCATCTGACGATCCCCGCGTCCACGCTGGACTCCAGCGTGTTCGAGGACGGGCTGGCCTTCGACGGCTCCTCGATCCGGGGTTTCCAGTCCATCCACGAATCCGACATGATGCTGCTGCCGGACTTCTCCACCGCGCAGATCGATCCGTTCCGGTCGGCCAAGACGCTGAACCTGAACTTCTTCGTGCACGACCCGTTCACCCGCGAGCCCTACTCGCGCGACCCCCGCAACGTCGCCCGCAAAGCCGAGAACTACCTCGCCAGCACCGGCATCGCCGACACCGCCTATTTCGGCGCCGAAGCCGAGTTCTACATCTTCGACTCGGTGAGCTTCGACTCACAGATGAACGGCACCTTCTATGAGGTCGACTCCGATTCGGGCTGGTGGAACACCGGCTCACCGACCGAGATCGGCGGCGGCGTCAACCGTGGCTACAAGACCCGCCCGAAGGGCGGCTACTTCCCGGTGGCACCCAACGACCACTACGTCGACCTGCGCGACGCCATGACCACCAACCTCGCCAACGCCGGCCTGACCTTGGAACGCGGCCACCACGAGTGCGGCTCCGGCGGGCAGGCCGAGATCAACTACCGGTTCAATACGCTGCTGCACGCCGCCGATGACCTGATGCTGTTCAAATACATCATCAAGAACACCGCGTGGGCGCACGGCAAGACCGTGACCTTCATGCCCAAACCGCTCTTCGGTGACAACGGCTCGGGCATGCACGTGCACCTGTCGCTGTGGAAGAACGGCGACCCGCTGTTCTACGACGAGGCCGGCTACGCCGGGCTGTCCGACATCGCCCGGTAC
This sequence comes from Mycolicibacter kumamotonensis, assembly GCF_002086285.1. GTDB lineage: Bacteria > Actinomycetota > Actinomycetes > Mycobacteriales > Mycobacteriaceae > Mycobacterium > Mycobacterium kumamotonense. The sequence continues at coordinate 33,017 of NZ_MVHU01000018.1, forward strand.
TGCATCGGTGGCATCTTGCACCACGCCCCGTCGCTGCTGGCGTTCACCAACCCCACCATCAACTCCTACAAGCGCCTGGTGCCGCACTACGAGGCTCCGATCAACCTGGTCTACAGCCAGCGCAACCGCTCGGCGTGCGTGCGCATCCCGATCACCGGCACCAACCCGAAGGCCAAGCGACTGGAGTTCCGCAGCCCGGACTCCTCGGGCAACCCCTATCTGGCGTTCGCGGCCATGCTGATGGCCGGCATCGACGGCATCAAGAACAAGATCGAACCGGCCGCCCCGGTCGACAAGGACCTCTACGAACTGCCGCCCGACGAGGCCGCCAATATCCCGCAGGCCCCGACCTCGCTGGCCCAGGTGATCGACAACCTGGAAGCCGACCACGAATACCTCACCGAAGGCGGGGTTTTCACTCCCGACCTGATCGAGAACTGGATCCGCTACAAGCGAGACCACGAGATCACCCCGGTCAACCTGCGCCCGCACCCCTACGAGTTCGCGCTGTACTACGACTGCTGAGTCGAGACGCGACGGCACAGTCAGTCGGCCGTCCTGGGCGGTATGTCGTATTACGATTAAATGATGCGGATCACGCCACACGCGCACCGGCTGAGCCTCGCAGCAGCATTAGTCACCGCGATGCTGGCCTGCGCTTCCGCAGCGCACGCCGATTTGGCACCACCCCCGGGCGCCCCCGTCCCCACCGCCGGGCAGGTAGCGGCCATCTCGGGGCAGCTCACCGATCCGAACGTCCCCGACACCGACAAGGCCAAGCTTGTTTCGCGGTCAGAACGCGAGGTTGAACAGGTCCGACGCATCGATCGTGTCGTCGAAAAGGCTGCCGATCCACATGACCGGGATGGATGAAATCGCCGCCGGGATCAACTGGAAGAAGTCGACCCCGAGAATCTGGAGTTCAGCCGAAACCACATCGGGTAGCGAGCCGTCTGCGATCGCAGTGTCGAACACCTGCATGGCGCTGAGCATGGACTCGCCGGCATCCGCCCACTGCTGGTTGAGCGGGGAGAAGAACAGTTGGTCGATCAACTCCGACATGGAACCGGAGTTCGCGAGGATGCTGGATTCGGCCGGCACCAGGTGGTCGTCCACTATGCCCACAGCCCTGTCCAGGATGTCCGGCTGGCGATGAAGTGCCTCAACGGCGGACAGCAAGTCGCCGGACAGATCCGAGTCGGCTATCCCAGAAAAAATATCCTTGGCGTCGAGGAAGTTCGTGCTGGCGCTGATCAACAGGTCGGTCGAATCCGCGCTGCTGCCGGCGACTGCAATACCGGCGAGCTGATCGGCGGCATCGGCCTGGGCGCCGCCGGGCCCGAGCGCCAACGCAACCGCGACGGTACCGCCGATAAAGCCGGCTCCGACACCAAGCCGGCGGACATGACTAGCCATCAGCACAACCCCTTCACCGCCGGTCCCGACACGAACGTTCCGAAGAAATACCGTAGCGTGTGGGCCCCGCCTTCGACGTCGTTGTCCACAGTTGGGGTTTCGTCCACAGCTACGGTGTCGTGCGGGGTGGTGATCGGCTGTGTTGTCGGGGTGGGTTTTTAGCGTCGGGGTATGGCATTAGCACTGAGTGCGGTAGCGGCGCGGCAGCGGATCTGCGCGGCGTCGGATGCCATTGACGCCGCCCAGGAGGTGTTGCGTGAGACGTCTTCGGATCTGGTAGGCAATGTCTTTCGGGTTGAGGTTGCCGACCGGCTCGAGACTCAGGAGCGCATCAATCGCGGGCTGACGTACCGGATCTTCGGTGAGTTGGCTGACCCGCCCGACGGTCAGGGCTCCATCGCGGCGGCGCTTTACTTCGCCTGCGGGCCCGACCATACCGACGCCACCGAAGGAAGACAGCACACCACCGTCACCGAAACCGGCCGCCTGGGCTGGACCAACGGCACCAGCCCACCCCGGATCAACCACGCCCACCACCCCGAAGAACTCCTCCACGGCGACCCCGACCCACCCGAAGAAGACGTCGCCTGAGCCGCGAAACCACTGCGGCTCAATCCATCCCGTCGCGCGCCCAGGCCGGCATGATGAACACGCCCTCGGCCTCCACGGTGACCCCGGAGGCATCGGCGATATGACCGCGGGCGTACGCCTTGATCCCTTCCCGGCGATACACCGAGGCTTCCGCGTGCAGCGGCCCCAGGGGCGTGCCGCGCAGGTACTTGACGGTGATCGTGCCGGTGAACAACGCCTTGGTCATTCCGTCGCTGGCCGCCTCACCCAGCACGTGGTCGAGCACCAAGGCACTCACACCGCCGTGGACCAGCGACGGCGGGCCCTCGTAGGCCGCGCCGAGGTGAAAATCGGACCAGCAGTGACCGTTCTCGCCGTGCTGGATCACCAGCGGCGGGGCGATCGGATTACGCAGACCGATCACGGCGTTACCCCACGCCAGCGGCCGCCCGTCGACGACGTAGCGCAGCCCTGGTGACTCACTGAGAATCCCGGCGCGCAGCCGATCGGTCAGCTGGCGCACCGCAGCGGTCACCTCCCCGACCGTGGTGTCGTCGGCCTGGGTGCGGATGGTGGCGTCGATCAGCTCACGCACCGCCTGCGCCAACGGTCCGTACTGCTGCAACAGCACGGCGCTCTCTTCGGCACTGATCGTGGGCACGTTCGAGCCCGGTCCGAGATCCACCACAGATGTTCTCCTTCAGTCTCCGAATACCTTGCGTGCCACGGCCTTCGCCCGCCGGGTCACGCGCAGGTAGTTGTCCAGGAATTCACCGCCGTCACCGCCGGGCCAGCCGGCGGCCACCGCGACCGCGTTGAGCGCCCGCCCCGGCCCGGGCAGCTGATCGGTGGGTTTGCCGCGAACCAACACCAGGGCGTTGCGCGCACGCGTTGCGGTCAGCCAGGCCTGCCGCAGCCGATCCACGTCGTCTTCCCCGAGTAGGCCGGCATCGGCGATGGCATCCAGGGTTTCCAGCGTCGAGGTGTTGTGCAGCGCCGGAAACCGGTGTGCGTGACGCAGCTGCAGCAGCTGCACGGTCCACTCGATGTCGGCCAGCCCGCCCCGGCCCAGCTTGGTGTGGGTGTTGGGGTCCGCTCCCCGCGGCAGCCGCTCGGCGTCGACACGCGCCTTGACCCGGCGGATCTCCCGCACCGCCTCGGCGGACACCCCGCCGGCCGGGTACCGGGTGTGGTCGACCATCAGCAGGAACCGTTGGCCCAGATCCGCATCGCCGGCGACCCAGTGCGCCCGCAGCAGCGCCTGGATCTCCCACGGCTGCGCCCACTGGTCGTAATAGGCCTCGTAGGAGGCCAGGGTGCGCACCGGCGGGCCGTTGCGGCCCTCCGGGCGCAGGTTGATGTCGACCTGCAGCGGGGGGTCGACGCTGGCGGTGCCCAGCAGGGCCCGCACCTGTTCGGCGATCGTCGTCGCCCAGCGCACCGCGTCGGTGTCGCTGACTCCGTCGGCCGCCTCGCAGACGAACATCACGTCGGCGTCCGAGCCGTAACCGAGTTCGCGCCCGCCGAGCCGGCCCATGCCGATGACGGCGATGCGCGCCGGAGCCGACTCACCGTCGTCGTCCGGCAGGTTGACCCGGATGATCGCGTCCAGGCTGGCCTGCAGCACCGCCACCCACACCGCGGTCAGCGCCTTGCAGACGTCGCGGACATCGAGCATGCCGAGCAGGTCCGCCGAGGCGATCCGGGCCAGTTCGTAGCGCCGCAGGCTGCGGGCGGCGGCGATCGCGCGGACCGGGTCGGAGTAGCGGGCCGCCGAGGCGATCAGCGCCCGCGCCACCGCCTCCGGCTCGGAGTCGAGCAGTTTGGGCCCGGACGGGCCGTCACCATAGGCCTGGATGACATCGGGGGCCCGCATCAACAGTTCCGGGATGTAGGCCGAGGTGCCCAGCACCCGCATCAGCCGCTTGGCGACCGCGCTGCTGTCGCGCAGCGTCCTCAAATACCAGCGCTGCATGGCCAACGCCTCACTGAGCCGGCGGTAGGCCAGCAGACCGGCGTCGGGGTTGGGCGTGTCCGACAGCCAGTACAGCAGCTTGGGCAGCAACACCGTCTGCACCCGGCCGCGGCGGCCGCTCTGGTTGGTCAGCGCCGCCAGATGCGTCAGGGCGTTCTGCGGCGCCTCGTAGCCCAGCGCGGCCAGCTGGCGTTCGGCGGCGCCGGGCGTCAGGCCGCCAGCCAGCTCCAGGCCTGCGGGGCCGACCGCTTCCAGCAGCGGCTGATAGAACAGCTTGGCGTGCAGCCGCGACACCCGCAGGTTCTGGGCCTTGAGCTCCTCGCGCAGCACCCCCAGCGCGTCGTGGCGGCCGTCCGGCCGGATGTGGGCGGCCCGGGCCAGCCAGCGCAACGCCTCGTCGTCATCGGGCGGCGGCAGCATGTGGGTGCGCTTGAGCCGTTGTAGCTGCAGCCTGTGTTCGAGCAGCCGGAGGAATTCATACGACGCGGTCAGAGTCGCCGAATCCTCCCGGCCGATGTAGCCGCCGGCGCCCAGTGCGGCCAGGGCGTCGACGGTCGATGCCACGTGCAATGACTCGTCGCTGCGGCCGTGAACCAGCTGCAGCAGCTGCACGGCGAACTCCACGTCGCGCAGCCCTCCGGCGCCGAGCTTGATCTCGCGGGCCCGGATCTCGGCGGGCACCAACTGCTCCACCCGGCGGCGCATCGCCTGCACGTCGGTGACGAAATCCTCGCGCTCACAAGCGGTCCAGACCATGGGCAGCAGCGCGTCGACATAGGCTCGGCCCAGTTCGGCGTCACCGGCGGCGGGACGCGCCTTGAGCAGCGCCTGAAACTCCCAGGTCTTGGCCCACCGCTGGTAGTAGGCGATATGTGACTCCAGGGTCCGCACCAGCGCACCGTGCCGGCCCTCCGGCCGCAGCCCGGCATCCACTTCGAAGAACGCCTCACCGGCCACGCGCATCAGCTCGCCGGCGACGCGGCTGCTCACCGAATCGGCTTCCTCGGCGACGAAGATGACATCGACATCGCTGACGTAATTCAGTTCCCGCGCACCGCATTTGCCCATCGCGATAATCGCCAGGCGCGGCACGGCGGCGGTGTCGTCGGCACCGCACACCGTCTGCTCGGCCAATTGCAGCGCAGCCGCCAGCGCGGCGTCGGCCAGGTCGGCCAGGTGCGCCCCGACGGTCACGAAGGGAAGTTCCGGCAGACTCTCGACGGTCGGCGCCAGATCCAGCGCCGCCAGCACCAGCAGCCGGTCGCGGTACAGCGCCCGCAACCGCTCGACGTAGGCACCGTCGGTCGTCTCGGCGATGCACTCGGCGAACATGGCGCGCAGCGTTTCCGCCGACGGCAGGGTGAGCGTGTAACCGTCGGAGTCCGCCGGACTCGCCAGCAGTTTCCAGGACTGCGGGTGGCTGATGAGGTGGTCCCCCAGTGCCAGTGAGGATCCCACCACCCCGAACAGCCGCCCGCGCAGGCCTCGATCGGACATCAGCGCCGCACTCAGTTCGGCCCAATCGATTCCCGGCGTCTCAGAGAGCCGGACCAGGGTGCGCAGCGCGAGGTCGGCGTCGGGTGCTCGCGACAGCGCCCAGAGCACATCGACATGCCGTTGGGAGTAGGAGCTGTACCAACCCAGCTGGGTCAGTTCCGCCGCGGCGTATCTGTCGACCAGACCCAGCCGCCCGACGCTGGGCAGTTTGCGGCGCTGCGCTCCGGGGTAGGCCACGACCGTCGCGGATTAGAGCGCCAGGTAGTTTTGCAGCTCGTAGGGGGTCACGTGGCTGCGATAGTTCGCCCACTCCTGTCGCTTGTTGCGCAAGAAGAAATCGAAAACCTGCTCCCCCAACGCTTCTGCGACCAGCTCGGAGTTCTCCATCTCGCTCAGCGCGCGCTCTAAGGTGCCGGGAAGTTCCCGGTAGCCCATCGCCCGGCGCTCCTCGGGAGTCAACGCCCAGACGTTGTCCTCGGCCTCCGGGCCGAGCTCGTAGCCCTTCTCGACGCCGCGCAGGCCGGCGGCCAGCAGCACGGCGAACGTCAGGTAGGGGTTGCACGCCGAGTCCGGGCTGCGCACCTCGACGCGACGCGACGACGTCTTGTGCGGGCTGTACATCGGCACCCGCACCAGCGCCGAGCGGTTGGACGCACCCCAGGACGCCGCGGTGGGCGCTTCCCCGCCGTGGATCAGCCGCTTGTAGGAGTTGACCCACTGGTTGGTGACGGCACTGATCTCGTTGGCGTGCTCGAGGATTCCGGCGATGAACGACTTGGCGGTCTTGGACAGCTGCAAGGGGTCGTCGGGGCTGTGGAAGGCGTTGACCTCCCCCTCGAACAGGCTCATGTGGGTGTGCATGGCCGAGCCGGGGTACTCCCGGAACGGCTTGGGCATGAACGACGCCCGCACTCCTTCTTTGAGCGCGATCTCCTTGATCAGGTAGCGGAAGGTCATCACGTTGTCGGCCATCGACAGCGCGTCGGCGTAGCGCAGGTCGATCTCCTGCTGGCCCGGGGCGTTTTCGTGGTGGCTGTACTCCACCGAGATGCCCATGGTTTCCAGCGCGTCGATGGCGTGCCGGCGGAAGTTGGCGGCCGACCCGTGGATCGCCTGGTCGAAGTAGCCGGCGTCATCGGCCGGGACCGGTGTCGTCCCGTCGTAGGGGCCGGGCTCGAGCAGGAAGAACTCGATCTCGGGGTGCACGTAGCAGGCGAAGCCCAGCTCTCCGGCCTTGGCCAGTTGGCGGCGCAGCACGTGCCGCGACGATGCCCAGGCCGGGGAGCCGTCGGGCATGGTGATGTCGCAGAACATCCGCGCCGAGTACTGCCGGCCGTTATCCGACGTCCACGGCAGCAGCTGGAAGGTGGACGGGTCGGGATGGGCGACCATGTCCGATTCGAAGACCCGGGCGAAGCCCTCAATCGCCGAGCCGTCGAAGCCCACGCCCTCTTCGAAGGCGCCCTCGAGCTCCGCCGGGGCGATCGCTACCGACTTCAGATATCCGAGGACATCGGTGAACCAGAGCCGGACGAAGCGGATGTCGCGTTCCTCCAGCGTGCGGAGCACGAACTCCTTCTGACGGTCCATACCGCGAAGCGTAGCAGCGCTCAGCACTTCGCATCGTCTGGCGGCAATGTGCCGTCGACCAGGTAACGCGTGGCGTGACCGTCGACGCATTCGTTGCCCTGGAACACCACCGTGTGCTGAGTTCCGTTGAACGTCAGCAGTCCGCCCCGCAGCTGCTTGGCCAGGTCGACACCGGCCTGATACGGGGTCGCGGGATCCCGGGTGGTGGACACCACCATCGTCGGCGGCAGGTCGGGCACCGAGATGGTGTGCGGCTCGGTGGTCGGCGGCACCGGCCAGAACGCGCAGGTGCTCAGCGGCGCGTCACCGGTGAACTTTCCGTAACTCATGAACGGCGCCAGCTCACGCGAACGCCGGTCTTCGTCGATCACCTTGGCGCGGTCGGTGACCGGCGGCTGGTCGACACAGTTGACGGCCACCCGGGCGTCGGTGGCGTTGGTGTAGTGACCGTTGGCGTCGCGGCGCATGTACAGATCCGCCAGCCCCAGCATGATGTCGCCGCGTCCGTCGGCCAGATCCGACAGGCCGTCGTTGAGGTGCGTCCAGAACGTCGGCGAATACAGCGCCATGATGGTGCCGACAATCGCGTCGCTGTAGCTCAGCCCGCGCGGGTCCTTGGTCCTGGCGGGCTTGTCCACCAGCGGGTCGACCAGGCTGTGGTAGACGTCGACGGCCTTGTCCGGGTCGGTGCCCAACGGGCATTCCGGTTCCTTGGCGCAGTCCGCCGCGAAGTCGTCGAACGCGCCCTGGAAGGCCTGCGCCTGGCGCAGGTCCTCCTCGATGGGGTCGGCGTTGGGGTCGACGGCGCCGTCGAGGATCATCGCGCGGACGTTCTGCGGGTAGGCCTCGGCGTAGGCCGCGCCGATCCGGGTGCCGTAGGAGTAGCCCAGATAGGTCAGCTTGTCGTCGCCCAGCCCGGCCCGGATCGCGTCGAGGTCGCGGGCGACGTTGACGGTGCCGACGTTGGCCAAGAACTCCTTGCCGGTCTTCTCCAGGCAGCGTGCGACGTATTCCTTGGTCTCGTTCTCGATGCGCTCCACGCCCGCGGGGCTGTAATCGACCTGGTTGAGGGCCCGCAGCCGGTCGTTCTCCTTGTCGGAGTTGCACCAGACCGCCGGCCGTGACGACGCCACCCCGCGCGGGTCGAATCCGACCAGGTCGAACCGCTCGCGGACCTTGCGCGGCAGGGTGGAGACCAGGCCGACCGCGGTTTCGATGCCGGACTCCCCCGGCCCGCCCGGATTGATCACCAGGGAGCCGATCTTGTCCTTGGTGGCCGGGAAGCGGATCATCGCCAGCCGGGCGACGTCGCCCTGCAGCTTGGAGTAGTCGACCGGCACCGCGATGAAGCCGCATTGGGCGTCGGCGGGCACCTTGATGTTGGTGTCGGCGGTGAACCGGCACTTGTCCCACTGGACCGGCTGTCCGAGCCGCGGCGCGGCCAGCACCGCATGGCCCGGAGTCATCCGGGTGCAACTGCCGACCGTCAGGACCACCACCGCGAATGCGAGGCAGGTCAGGGTGGTGCGCACGATCCTGTCGCGGCGGGTCGGCGGGGTCATGACACCACATGCTGCCATGCACAGCTGGGCACACCCCGACATCAGGGCGCTCAGCGCGTGGCGTCGGGCCGTTCCTGCTGCCAGCGCGCCCCCGGGTGGGCGATCCGGGTGGGAGGGTGTGAGGAAATCCACTGCACCTGGTGGTTCAGCTGTTCGGCCGCAGGTGGCACACTGGCTGATGTCAGACGACCCGGGGACCCGGCTAAGGGCTTCGAGGATCGACCCGACCATTCAAGGGACAACGATGTCTGAGCATGTTTATGGCGCTCCCAGCGATTCGAAGCCCGAAACCGCCCGCATAGCTCCTCAGACCCGCGTTCATCATCTGCAGCAGATGAAGGCCGAGGGCCGCAAGTGGGCGATGCTGACGGCCTACGACTACTCCACTGCCCGCATCTTCGACGACGCTGGCATCCCGGTGCTGCTGGTCGGCGACTCGGCGGCCAACGTGGTCTATGGCTATGACAGCACGGTTCCGATCTCCATCGATGAGCTGATCCCGCTGGTGCGCGCGGTGGTGCGCGGTGCCCCGCATGCGCTGGTGGTCGCCGACCTGCCGTTCGGCTCCTATGAGGGCGGCCCGGCGGCGGCACTAGCCACCGCCACCCGGTTCATGAAGGAGGGCGGCGCGCACGCGGTCAAGCTGGAGGGCGGCGAGCGGGTGGCCGACCAGATCGCGATGCTGACCGCGGCCGGTATCCCGGTGATGGCGCACATCGGGTTCACCCCGCAGAGCGTCAACACCCTGGGCGGTTTCCGGGTGCAGGGCCGTGGTGACGCCGCCGAGCAGACCATTCACGACGCGATCGCGGTGGCCGAGGCGGGAGCGTTCGCAGTGGTGATGGAGATGGTGCCGGCCGAGCTGGCCACCCAGATCACCGGCAAGCTGACCATTCCCACCGTCGGGATCGGCGCCGGCCCCAACTGCGACGCCCAGGTTCTGGTGTGGCAGGACATGGCCGGGATGACCACCGGCAAGACCGCCCGGTTCGTCAAGCGCTTCGGCGAGGTGGGGGCTGAATTGCGCCGCGCCGCAGAGCAGTACGCCGCCGAGGTGGCGGCGGGCACCTTCCCCGCCGAAGAGCACTGCTTCTAGAGCGCGCGTTCTGGTAACACCTGCTTCCCCCCGTCCGGACGGTCCGGATGTGACAGGCTAAACGCCGTGTCTGCAACCGCCCCGAGCACCTCTCGGTTTCGCGAGGTGGAGCGCAAGTTCGACGTTGACGCGTCGGCGATTTCACCGTCCTTCGAAGGCATCGCCGGGGTGGCCCACGTTCAGCTGTTGCCGGCGCATGACCTTGCGGCCGTGTACTTCGACACCCCCGGGCACGACTTGGCGGCCCGGCGGATCACCTTGCGTCGGCGCACGGGCGGTCCCGACGCCGGCTGGCACCTGAAGCTTCCTGCCGGGCCGGCGGCGCGCACCGAGGTGCGTGCACCGCTGGGCCCGGAAATTCCCGACGAACTGCTCGACGTGGTGTTGGCGATCGTGCGGGATCGGCCGCTGGAACCCGTGGCACGAATCCAGACCGCCCGCAGTGTGGTGGTGTTGCGCGACGACCGGGGTGGGGTGCTGGCCGAGTTCTGTGACGATCAGGTCAGCGCGTCGGTCGAAGACCCGCAGGGCCTTCAAGCCGAACAGCACTGGCGGGAGTGGGAACTGGAACTGGGCTGCGGGGACCTCAAGCTGCTGGACCGGCTGAGCAACCGGCTGCTCGACACCGGCGCCAGGCCGGCCGGCCACGGCTCCAAACTGGCCAAGGTGCTCGGCGACCCGGCGGTGCCCCCGCACCCGACCGATCGCCTGCATCGGGCGCTGGCCAAGCAGATCGAGCAACTGCTGGTCGCCGACCGTGCGGTGCGCGCCGACGCCGACGACTCGGTTCATCAGATGCGGGTGACCATCCGGCGGATTCGCAGTCTGTTGCACGGCGAGGAGACGGCACACGCCGCGCTGCTGGGCGAACTACAGGAATTGGGTGCGGTGCTCGGTGTTGCCCGCGATGCCGAAGTCCTGGCCCAGCGCTATCAGCAGGCACTCGACGAGCTGGCGCCAGAGCTGGTCCGCGGGCCGGTGGGCGAACGGCTGGTGGGCGGTTCGCTGCGCCGCTATCAGACGGGGCGGCGCCGTATCCTGGCCGCGCTGCGCTCCCCCAGGTACTTCCGGCTGCTCGACGGCCTCGACGAGTTGGTCAGCGCCCCGGCGGCCGAGCGCTACGCCACGGTGGGCATCGCCTACCGGCGGTTGCGCAAGGCGGTGAAAGCCGCCAAGAAAGCCGCCGACCGCGACGCGGCGCTGCACCGGATCCGCAAGGCCGCCAAGCGGCTGCGCTACGCCGCCGCGGCCGCGAACAAGAAGAAGATCGCCAAGCGGGCGAAGACGATTCAGACCGTGCTCGGCGACCACCAGGACAGCGTGGTCAGCCGGGCGCATCTGGTTGTGCAGGCGGATGCCGCGGCGGCCGCCGGCGAGGACACCTTCACCTACGGGCTGCTGTATGCCCGGGAGGCCGACCTGGCTGCGCGGAGCCGGACTGCGTTGCGGCCCGCACTGCGCAGGCTCAAGCGGGTGATGTGGCCGAAACTGGAACCACCCCAGCCGAGGATCGGCGACGGTCTTCCTTTGCGGGGCAGCTAATCAGCGGCGGATGTGCCCGCCAGTGCGTCCAGTAACCGATCGATGAACCGGTCGGCGTGGCCCCGAATGCCGCCGTTGGAGTGTTGGGAGGTGTCGACCGCGGTCGGGCCTCCCGACGCGAAGCGCACCACCACCGCACGCCGGTAGGTCCGCTCCCCGAACGCGTCCGCCGAACCATAGGTGCTGACCTCGACCCCGATGACTTGGCTCAGCGGCCGGATCACCGCAGCCAGTTCCTGCTCCTCAGCAGCGTCTGCGATGTAGTCCAGTTGCCCGACCACCTGCTTGTCGATCCACACCAGACGGCACTGCTGATCCGGAAGGTTCTCACGGGCGAAACCGTCGACCGGCCAACGCCTCACCAGCCGGCCGATCTGCTCCACCACAATCCGGGGCGGGCGCGACCAGTCCGGGAACACGTCCCTGGCGATCTGCCGAAGACGTTCTTCGCTCGTCATGGACGACAAATTAATCCCCATTTGCCCCGAGTGCGCCGCGGCGTGGCGGTGATCACCTCGCGGGCCTCGTTTCACACGCAGCGCGCCAGTGCCGCCCGGTGCGTGGGCGGGCGAGTTGGCCTGTAAGCCGGATTCTGTTCCGCACCGCGATGCGATGCGGCGGCGACCATCCATCTGGGCACACCGTCGCCGGGTACCTCAAGCGGCCTACCCGCAGGCTTGAGCGAGCAGCCCTCAGGCGCCTGCGCGACCGCACCGAGATGCGGCCTTCTTGGCCTTGCTTCGGGTGGGGTTTACCGAGCCGTCCCGGTCACCCGGGGCGCTGGTGCGCTCTTACCGCACCGTTTCACCCTTACCACCTGACGGTGGCGGTCTGTTTTCTGTGGCACTTTCCCGCGAGTCACCTCGGATTGCTGTTAGCAATCACCCTGCTCTGTGAAGTCCGGACTTTCCTCGACCCGCTCACGCGAGCCGCGGCCGCCCGGCCAACTCGTCCGCGCTGTTCACGGTACTACGCGAGGCGCTGCGACGCCTCAGCGCCGGCCGTAAACGGCGACCACGACGGTCCGGTCCAGCGTGCTCTCCGATCACACCCCGATGGCGTTGTTGGCGCAGTCGGACATGATCGCGAAATCGGCCGGGTCGTGGTACCAGCGGTTGAGGAGTTCCAGGCCGCTGATCGACAGGGCGGGGTTGATCGCGATGGTCTGGGCCACCGGGCCCGGAAAACCGGCGGCCTGGGCGCGGGTTTGCGGTGTGGAGCCGTCGGAGCCCCGGTCGCCGTCGAGGTCGCGGTGGCCCAGCACGTCGCGGGTGTGCCATTCGGCGGCCAGCCGTAGCCGGGGATCGGCCACCACGCCGGTGACACAACCCGCCTGACGCTGAATGGTGTACACGTTCGTCACGTTGCGGTCCGGCGGCGGCACCGCGCCGTCTGGTGTGAGCAGAATGAACGCGGAGGGCCGATGACGACGACACCGTGGCAGAAGCGGGTGGACGCCGGCGACTGGGACAGGATCGCCGCCGATCTCGACGAGTGCGGCGGCGCGTTGTTGCCGCGGCTGCTGACGGTGTCGGAGGCCGCGCGGTTGCGGCGGGTCTACCCCGACGACGCCCGTTTTCGCGCCACCGTCGACATGCAGCGTCATCGTTACGGCTCCGGGCAATACCGGTACTTCACGGCACCGGCACCGGACCCGGTCGATCACCTCAAGCGGGCGCTGTATCCGCACCTGCTGCCGATCGCCCGCGACTGGGCGGCCCGGCTGGGCCGGGAGGCCCCCTGGCCGGACGGCTTCGACGAATGGCTAGACCGCTGCCACCGGGCCGGACAGACCAAGACCACCGCGCTGATGCTGCGTTACGGCCCGGGCGACTGGAACGCACTGCATCGGGACCTCTACGGCGACTTGGTATTTCCGCTGCAGGTCGTCATCAACCTCAGCGATCCGGACACCGACTACACCGGCGGCGAGTTCCTGCTCGTCGAACAGCGGCCGCGAGCCCAATCCCGCGGCACCGCGATCCAGTTGCCGCACGGCCACGGCTATGTGTTCACCACCCGGGACCGGCCGGTGCGCTCCACCCGGGGATGGTCGACGGCTCCGGTGCGCCACGGCGTCTCGGCCATCCGCTCCGGTGAGCGTTACACGCTGGGACTGATCTTTCACGACGCCGCTTGAAAGACGCCGCGTGAAAGACGCCGCTTACCCGGTTCGGCGCAGCAGGATCACATTGTCGATCCACGTCGCCGGCTGTCCGTCGCGTCCGGTGTCCTGGCGACGTGATTGTTCGGCGCGGATCCGCTCCCAGTTTCCGGGCTCGAGGTTCAACGACGCCAAGACTTCGTCGACACCGGCGAAATGATGGTCGCGGGCGTGCTCTTCGGCGCCCGGCGGCGGCGCCCCGTGGTCGACGATCAGCAGCCGCCCGCCCACCGCCACGGCGGCTGCGGCGCGACGCAGCACCGTCTCGCGGTCCAGCCGTGCCGGGGAGTGCAGAAACTGAGCCGACACCAGATCGAACCGGCCGTCGGGGAAGCTGGTGGACAGATCGTGGCGCTCGAAGCGGATGCGGAACAACACATCCCGTTGGGCGGCGGCGGCCCGGGCCCGATCCAACGCATTGGCCGAGACGTCGACGGCGAGCACCTCCCAGCCGTCCTCGGCCAGCCAGATGGCGTCGGCGCCCTCACCGCAGCCCAGGTCCAGCGCCCGGCCCGGCGCCAGATCGGCGGTGACCTCGGCAAGCTGGGCGTTGACCCGGCCGCTCCATACCCGCTCGTCCCCGCCGTAGAACTGTTCCCAGAACTCCCGGGCATCCTGCACCGACTCGGTCATCGCCGGCCCCCCGCGGTCGCCAGCCCGGGCAGCGGCAGCCCGTAGTCGTCGGCCGCCAGGCTCTGCACCACCGCCGCGGCGGCCCGAGAGCCCGCCGCGATCGCGGCGGCGACCTGCGGCATCTCCCCGGTCAGATCCCCGGCGGCGAACACCCCGGAAATCGAGGTGCGGCACAGTGGGTCCACCCCGACCGGGTCTTCGGCGCCGGGCCCGAGGCCGGTGATGTCCACGCCGAGTCGTGCGGCGAGCCGATCGCGCTGCCGCATGCCCGTCGCGACCAGCATGCCGCGGCGCGCAAGCCGGCTGCCGTCGGCGAACACCACCGCCGACAGCTCGCCGTCGTCGGAATCGAGCGCCGCTAGCGTCCGCTCGTCGACCTCGATGCCGGCAGCGGCCAGCCGGGCGCGCCCGGCGTCGTCGAGGTCGGCGGAACCGTCGCCGAGCACCACGATGTCGTCGGTCCAGCACCGCGACAACAGCGCCAGGTGTACCGCGCGCTCACCGCGGGCCAGCACCGCCAGCGGTTGATCGGCGATCTCCCAGCCGTGGCAGAACGGGCAGTGGAAGACCGAACGGCCCCACAGCTCGTCCACGCCGGGCAGCTCCGGCGGCAGGTAGGCCATCCCGGTGGCCAGCAGCACCCGGCGGGTCCGCTCGGTGGCGCCGTCGGCCAGGCGCACCGCAAAGGCCCCGTCCACCCCGGTGACGTCGGTCACCGCGCCCGAGCGGATCTGCACCCCGTAGGAGGCGAGTTCGCTGCGGCCGAGCGCATACAGTTCGGCCGGCGGGCGGCCGTCGTGGCCCAACAGGCCGCCGATTCCGGCTGCGGCCAGGTTGCTCTGCTCCCCCGCGTCGATCAGCAGCGTCTTGCGCCGGGCCCGGCCCAGCATCAGGCCGGCGCTGAGCCCGGCCGCACCGCCGCCCACCACCAGACAATCCCAGATTTCATCCATGACGCCGAGGGTGCCGCGGCCCCTGCACCGGTAGCAAGTTAATTTGCTATACAGGCAAATACGGGGTGTTCTTGCGGGCCGTCCGCCGCCGCATCGAGGCCGACTCCTAGCATCGGTTAACGGGTGTATCCGGTGTGGCCGCACGGCACCGGACGAGCAGCGAGAGATAAGGTCGCCTATGGGCAGGATCTACGACAACGTCACCGAACTGGTCGGGCATACGCCGCTCGTCCGCCTCAACCGGCTGACCGACGGCCTCGGCGCGGAGGTGGCGGCCAAGCTGGAGTTCTATAACCCGGCACACAGTGTCAAGGATCGAATAGGGGTTGCGATCATCGACGCCGCCGAGCGATCCGGTGAATTGCGGCCTGGCGGAACGATCGTCGAGGCGACCAGTGGCAATACCGGCATCGCGCTGGCGATGGTCGGCGCGGCGCGCGGCTACAAGGTGATCCTCACCATGCCGGACACGATGTCCACCGAACGCCGGGTGATGCTTCGCGCCTTCGGCGCCGAGATCGTGTTGACCCCCGGCGCCGAGGGCATGTCCGGCGCGGTGGCCAAGGCGAAGCAGATCATCGCCGACACCGACAACGCCGTCGCCGCCGATCAGTTCGCCAACCCGGCCAACCCGCAGATCCACTCGGCGACGACGGCCGAGGAGATCTGGTCGGATACCGGGGGCGCCGTCGACATCTTCGTCGCCGGCATCGGCACGGGGGGAACCCTGACCGGGGTGGGCCACGCCCTCAAGGCACGCAAGCCCGAGGTCAGCATCGTCGGCGTGGAGCCGAAAGACTCCGCGATTCTCAACGGCGGCGACCCGGGACCCCACAAACTCCAGGGTCTGGGGCCGAATTTCGTGCCCGAGGTGCTCGACCGGGACGTCTACGACGAGATCATCGACGTCGGCTTTGAGGACGCCATCCGCGTCGCCCGCGCGCTCGGCACCGACGAGGGCATCCTCGGCGGAATCTCGGCGGGTGCGAACGTCTGGGCCGCACTGGAACTGGGCAAGCGCCCGGAGAACGCCGGGAAGCTCATCGTGGTGATCATCCCGGACTTCGGCGAACGCTACATCTCGACACCGCTGTTCGAGCACATCCGGGAATGACCACGCCATGAGCCTGCTATCGGCGGTACGCGAGGACCTGCGCAACGCACGGGCGCACGACCCTGCCGCGCGTGGGGACCTCGAGAACGCGCTGGTCTATTCGGGTCTGCATGCCATCTGGTCGCACCGGGTGGCACACCGGCTTTGGCGCCGGCCGGCTCTGCGCGGTCTCGCCCGAGTGCTCTCGCAGTTCACCCGCCTGGTCACCGGGATCGAGATCCATCCGGGTGCGACCATCGGCCGGCGGTTCTTCATCGACCACGGATTCGGTGTCGTGATCGGTGAGACCACCGAGATCGGCGATGATGTGATGCTCTACCACGGCGTGACGCTGGGCGGCCGCTCACTGAACCGGGGCAAGCGCCATCCGACGGTCGGCGACCGGGTGACCATCGGCGCGGGCGCAAAAGTGCTCGGGCCGTTACGCATCGGCGACGATTCGGCTATCGGCGCCAACGCCGTCATCACCCGTGACGTGCCGGCGAATTCGATCGCCACCGGAATCCCGGCGGTGGTGCGCGCCCGCACCGCGAACCAGCGTGAGCCGGGCGTCGACCCGACGTCCTACATCGATCCCGCCATGTACATCTGACGTTGCGCGGTCCCGCCAGCACCTGGCAAGGTTAGTTGCCATGCAGGCAAACGTCGGGGAAAGCAGCGTTGATCTGCGGGTGCGGCGACGGCTGCGTGAGCTGCGCACGCAACAGGGCCTGACGTTGGAGGACGTGGCCACCCGCGCCGGTATCGACGTTTCCACGCTGAGCCGGCTGGAGTCCGGCAAGCGGCGCTTGGCCCTGGATCACCTGCCCCGGCTGGCCGAGGCCTTGTCGGTCAGCACCGACGAGTTGCTCCGCGCCCCCGAACACCCGGACCCGCGGGTACGGGGCAGCTCGCATACCCGCCACGGCATCACCTACTGGCCGCTGACCCGGCACGGGCCGGCGGGCGGTCTGCACGCCTTCAAGATCCGGGTCAGCGTGCGGCGCCGCCGCCCGGCCGAGTTACCGGTGCACGAGGGCCACGAGTGGATGTACCTGCTGTCCGGCCGCCTCCGGCTGGTGCTCGGCGAGGATGATTTCCTGATCGGCCCGGGCGAGGCCGTCGAGTTCTCCACCTGGACCCCGCACTGGTTCGGCGCGGTCGACGGCCCGGCCGAGGCGATCGTGATCTTCGGCACCCACGGCGAACGGGTGCACCTGCACGATTGAGGCCGCCTACAGGTAGGAGGTCTGGTTCACCAGCCGCACTGAGGCCGGCCCGTCACCGAAGAACTCGGCGATGCTCAACGACGCCAGATCCAGGTGCAGCCGGTAGAGGATCGCCGGGCCGGCGTCCAGCGCCAGGCGCAGCACGGTCTTGATCGGTGTCACGTGCGACACCACCAACACGGTGGTGCCGCTGTGTTCGGCGATGATCCGGTCGCGTGCCCGCAACACCCGCCGCTGCACCGCGTCGAAACTCTCCCCCTCCGGGGGCTGGGTGGAGGTGTCCTTGAGCCAGCGCCGGTGCAGCTCCGGGTCTCGGGCGGCCGCCTCGGCGAATGTCAGCCCCTCCCAGGCCCCGAAGTCGGTCTCGGTCAGGTCCTCATCGACCGTCACGTCCAGGCGCAGCAGCTTCGCCGCGGCGGTGGCCGTGTCAAAGCAGCGCTGCAGCGGCGAACTGATGACCGCGCCGATGCCGCCGCGCTGGGCGATGTAGCGGGCCGCCGCGTCGGCTTGCGCGCGGCCCATGTCGGTCAGCGGCGGGTTGCCCCGGCCGGAGTAGCGCCGGTGCACCGACAGTTCGGTCTGCCCGTGCCGCAACAGCAACAGTCGCGTGGGCGTTCCGGTTGCTCCCGTCCAGCCGGGTGCCGTCGGCGCCGCAGGCTTTCCGGGCCTTTCACCCTCCGATTCATCGGATTCACCCGAAGCCAGTTCCTGAACGGCCGGAGCGGCCGCGGCGTCCATCGCCTGATTCGCCAGGCGATCGGCATAAGAGTTCTTCTCCCGCGGAATCCAGCTGTAGCGGACGTGGTCGAACTTCGACGCCAACTCGCGGGCCTGCCGGTGCAGGGGAATCAGGTCGGGATGCTTGACCTTCCACCGGCCGGCCATCTGCTCGACGACCAGCTTCGAATCCATGAAGACCGCGACCTCCGCGGCGCCCAGCCGGGCCGCCTCGGTCAAACCGGCTACCAGGCCGCGGTATTCGGCCACGTTGTTGGTGGCCACACCGATCGACTCCATGGCTTCGGCCAGCACCTCGGCGCGATCCGCGGACCACACCACCGTTCCGTAGCCGGCCGGCCCCGGATTGCCGCGGGACCCGCCGTCGGCTTCGATAATGACCTTCATCGGCGGTGGACTACCCGAAGTCCTTGACCCGCAACAGGATCGCACTGCATTCCGGGCAGCGCAGCACCTCCTCCGGTGGAGCGGCCGAGATCCGCGCCAGCTCCCCGCGGTCGATCTCGATCCGGCAGGCCCCGCACTGGCCGCCCCGTAGCGGTCCCGCACCGACCCCGGCGGAGGCCCGCTGACGTTCGTAGAGCGCCAGCAGCTCGCCGTCGATCGCCGCGGCCAGCTCGGCACGGCTGGCCGCGCGCTGCGCACGGGTGGTCTCGATCTCGGCCGATGTGGTGTCCAAACTCTGCTGGACCCGGGCCAAGTCGGCCGCCAGCCCGTCGATCACGGCCGACTCGGCGGTCGCCTGGGTCTGCAGTTGCTCACGCTGCTCCAGCAGCTCCAGCAGCGAGTCCTCCAGGCTGGCCTGCCGCCGCTGCAATGTCTCCAGCTCGTGCTGCAGGTCGACGACCTGCTTGGCGTTGGTCTGCCCCGAGTCCAGCAGGGTGCGGTCGCGATCCTCGCGCTGGCGCACCGCATCGATCTCCGACTCGAAGCGGGCCGCCTGGGCGTCCAGGTCCTCCAACGCCAGCTCCAGCGCGGCCAGCCGGTCGGAGGCGGCGGTGTGGTCGGCCTGGATGCGCTCGAGGTCTTGCTGCTCGGGAAGATGCCCGGCCCGATGCGCGATCCGCGCCAGCTCCGCATCGAGCTCCGACAATTCCAGAAGCGAACGTTGTTGTGCCACTTCAGCCTTCATCGCCGATCTCCTTCGAGCGCGAGGTTCCAGGGGTCGGTGCGCAGCGCGCTGACGCGCACCGGCAGGGCCGCACCGAAGTGCGAACGTAAGACGTCGGCGGCCTGCGCGCACCACGGGTATTCGCTGGCCCAGTGCGCCACGTCGACCAGCGCCACCGCCGAGCGGCGGGAGTGCTCGTCGGCCGGATGGTGACGCAGATCGGCGGTGACGTAGGCCTGGGCGTCGGCCCTGGCCGCCGCATCCAGCAGGGAGTCCCCGGCGCCGCCGCAGACCGCCACCCGCGACACCGGCAGATCGGGGTCCCCCGCCGCGCGCACCCCCCACGAGGTGGCCGGCAGTCCGGCGGCCACCCGGGCGACGAAAGCGCTCAGCGGCTCCGGCGCTGCCAAGGTGCCGATCCGGCCGATTCCGACACCGGCGGGCAGCGGCTGCAACGCGAAGACGTCGAACGCCGGCTCCTCGTAGGGGTGCGCGGCCAGCAGCGCCGCCCGGACCCGGGCGCGGGCGGATGCCGGAGCCACCACCTCGACGCGGTCCTCGGTGACGCGCTCCACCGCGCCCACCCGGCCGATCGTCGGCGCCGCGCCGTCACCGGGCAGGAACTGGCCGGTGCCGGTCACGCTCCAGCTGCACTGCGCATAGTCGCCGATGTGCCCGGCCCCGGCGGCGAACACCGCGGCCCGCACCGCATCGGCGTGTTCGACCGGCGTGTAGATCACCCACTTGTCGGTGTCGGGAGCCCGGGTCGCCGGTTCCAGCACGGCCTCCACGGTCAGCCCCAGCGCCTCAGCCAGCGCATCCGACACCCCGGGGGCGGCCGAGTCGGCGTTGGTGTGCGCGGTGAACAGGGCACGCCCGGAACGGATCAGCCGGTGTATCAGAGACCCCTTGGGCGTGCTCGCCGCCACGGTATCCACCCCGCGCAACAGCAGCGGATGATGGGCCAGCAGCAGGCCGCCTTCGGGAACCTCGTCGACGACCGCCGCGGTGGCGTCGACCGCGATCGTCACCGAACCCACCGCGTCGTCGGGGTCACCACAGACCAGCCCCACCGAATCCCAGGACTGGGCCAGTTCCGGCGGGTAGGCGGCATCGAGCACGTCGATGACATCAGCCAGCCGCACAGTCACACTCCAAGACAGTAGTGCGCCACCCGGCAGGCCCGCCGCGCACATCGGGGACAATGGGGCCGTGACCCGCACGACCACTGTCAGCGCCGAGCTGGTGATCTTCGACCTGGACGGCACCTTGACCGACTCCGCCGCCGGGATCGTCGCCAGCTTCCGCCACGCGCTGGAGCACATCGGCGCACCGGTGCCCGACGGTGACCTGGCCCAGCGGCTCGTCGGGCCCCCGATACATCACACCCTGGCCGGAATGGGCCTCGGCGAGCTGACCGACGCGGCGATCGCCGCCTACCGCGCCGACTACACCAGCCGCGGCTGGCTGATGAACACCATGTTCGACGGCGTCACCGCGCTGCTGGCCGACCTGCGGGCCGCCGGGGTCCGGTTGGCCGTGGCCACCTCCAAAGTCGAGCCGACCGCGCGCAAGATCCTGGCCCACTTCTCACTCGACGGGTTTTTCGAGGTGGTCGCCGGCGCCAGCGTCGACGGCACCCGGTCGGCGAAGTCCGCGGTGCTGGCCCATGCGCTCGAGCAACTGGCGCCGCTGCCGGCCCGGGTGCTGATGGTCGGCGACCGGCGTCACGACGTGGACGGCGCGGCGGCGCACGGGATCGACACCGTGCTGGTCGGCTGGGGTTACGGGCAGTCCGACTACCCGACCGGCGCAGCAGCCGACGACGGTCTTTTAGCCCGCGTGCAGACCATGGACGAACTGCGGGAGGTGCTCGGTGTCTGACCCGGCACTGCACGTCACGTTCGTCTGCACCGGCAACATCTGCCGCTCCCCGATGGCCGAGAAGATGTTCGCCCACCAGCTCGCCCAGCGCGGTCTGGGTGAGCTGGTGCGGGTCACCAGCGCCGGGACCGCGCACTGGCATATCGGCAAGGGCGCCGACGAGCGCACCAGCCGGGTGCTGCGCGACAACGGCTATCCGGTGGAACACTGCGCCGCGCAGGTCGGCGACGATCATCTGGCCGCCGATCTGGTGGTGGCGCTGGGGCGCAACCACGTCGGCTGGCTTCGCGAGCTCGGTGTACCGGCCGATCGGATCCGGATGCTGCGGTCCTTCGATCCGCGTTCGGGTGCGGCCGTTCCCGACGTCGACGATCCCTACTACGGCGGCCACGACGATTTCGTGCGGGCGTTCAGCGTCATCGCGGCCGCGCTTCCGGGCCTGCACGACTGGGTCGACGCACAATTGGCGTCCGGCGGGGGCGGCTGATGCGGCGGCTGGCCTTCCTGCTGCGCCCGAGCTGGCTGGCCCTGGCGGTGGTGGTGTTGGCCTTCGCCTATCTGTGCTTCACCGTGCTGGCGCCGTGGCAGTTGGGCAAGAACACCACCACGTCCCGCGCCAACAGCCAACTCGAACGGGCGTTGACCGCGCAACCCGTTCCGCTGACAACAGTGCTGCCGCACCAGGATTCGTCGGCACCGGATGAGCAATGGCGGCCGGTGACCGCCACCGGACACTACCTCGCCGAGGCGCAGGTGCTGGTCCGGTTGCGGTTGGTCGACGGTGCGCCTGCCGTCGAGGTCCTGACGCCGTTCGCGGTCCGCGGCGGGCCGACGGTGCTGGTCAATCGCGGCTATGTGCGCACCGACGACGGCGGCTCGCGGATGCCGCAGATTGCGCCGCCACCGGACGGGCAGGTCACCATCACGGCGCGGCTGCGGGATTCGCAGGAAGCCGTTCCGGGCAAGAATCCGTTCAGCGAGAACGGTTTCCGCCAGGTTTACTCGATCAACACCGAACAGGTCGCGGCGTTGACCAAAGTTCCGCTGACCGGCTCCTACCTGCAGCTGGTCGAGGACCAGCCGGGCGGGCTGGGACTGATCGCGCTGCCGCGCCGGGATGCCGGACCGTTCTTGTCCTACGGGATCCAGTGGATCGCGTTCGGCATCCTCGCCCCGATCGGGTTGGGCTACTTCGCCTACGCCGAAATGCGGGCGCGGCGCGCGGAGAAATCCGACGCCGGCGCCGACGCCGATCCCGATGAGCCGGCGCCGCCGATGACCGTCGAGCAAAAGCTCGCCGACCGGTACGGCCGGCGCCGCTGAGCACCGCGGCGCCTCGACAAACCGCCTCGAGTGCGGCATATCCGCCCCGGTATTCGGGCATACTCGCACCCATGGAGCAGCGCCGATGAGAAAGACCACCAGGATCGTCGACCTGCTGAATCCCGCCGCGATGCTGTTGCCGGCCGCCAACGTGATCATGCAACTATCGCTGCCCGGGGTCGGTTACGGGGTACAGGAAAGCCGGGTGGACAGCGGCAACGTCTACAAGCATCCGTTCAAGCGGGCCCGCACCACCGGCACCTACCTGGCGGTGGCCGCCATCGGCACCGACGACGACCGCGAGCTCTACCGCGCCGCCGTGGACACCGCACACCGGCAGGTTCGTTCCACGCCCGAAAGCCCGGTGCGTTACAACGCGTTCGACCCCAAGCTGCAACTATGGGTCGCGGCCTGCCTGTACCGCTACTTCGTCGACCAGCACGAGTTTCTGCACGGCCCGCTCGACGACGCGGCCGCCGACGCGATCTACGCCGACGCCAAGAAGCTGGGCACCACGTTGCAGGTGCCCGATGAGATGTGGCCGGCCGACCGCGAGGCGTTCGAAAAGTATTGGAAGCAGGCGCTGCACGAGCTGCGCATCGATCCTCCGGTGCGTGAACATCTGCGCGGGGTGGCGGCGATGGTGTTTTTGCCCTGGCCGCTACGGCTGGCCGGCCCGCTGAACCTGTTCGCGACGACGGGGTTCTTGCCCGCACAGTTCCGCGAGATGATGCAGCTGGACTGGTCGGCGGCCCAGCAGCGCCGGTTCGAATGGCTGCTGTCGGCGTTGCGCTTGGCCGACCGGCTCATCCCCCACCAGGCCTGGGTGCTGGGTTATCGGGCATATCTGTGGGACATGCGTTTTCGGGCACGTACCGGGATGCGCCTCGTCTAGCGCGTCGGCGCCGTGCCATCCTGGGCTGATGGTGAACATCTCGGGTGTGGGGATCTGGAGCGCGCCGCTGCGCTACGGCGATCAGGGCGAGGCCGCCGAGGCGGCCGCCGAGCTGGAGGAGTTGGGCTTCGGCACCCTGTGGATCCCCGATGTCGGCGGCCGGGTGTTCGACGCGGTCGGCAATCTGCTGGCCGCAACCCGGCAAGCGGTGATCGCCACCGGCATCTTGAATCTGTGGATGCACACTCCGGCCGACGTGGCCGCGTCATACGCATCGCTGACCGCGGCCCACGGCGACCGGTTCCTGCTGGGGATCGGTGTCAGCCACGCCCCGCTGATCGACTCCCGGGATCCCGGCCGCTACCGGCAGCCGCTGCAGGCGATGACAACGTTCCTCGACGGCCTCGACGCCGCGGAAACACCCGTTGCGGCCGACGCCCGGGTGCTGGCGGCGCTGGGCCCGAAGATGCTCGACCTGGCCGCTACCCGCAGCCGCGGCGCGCACCCCTATCTGACCACCCCCGAACACACCCGGTTCGCCCGCGAACAGCTGGGCGCGGGCCCGTTGCTGGCGCCCGAGCAGACCGCGATCCTGTGCTCCGGGCGCGACGAGGCCCGCGAGATCGGTACCGCCTGGCTGGCCTCGTACCTGGCGCTGCCCAACTACGCCAACAACCTGCTGCGCTCGGGATTCACCGCCGACGACATCGCCGACGTCAGCGACCGGCTGTTCGACGCACTCATCGCCTGGGGGAGCCCGGAGGCCGTCATCAAACGGATCACCGAGCACCGGGAGGCCGGGGCCGACCATGTCTGCGTGCAACTGCTCGACGCAGACCCGCGGGCCTTCCCGCGGGAGCAGTGGCGCCGGCTGGCCGCCGCGCTGAGTTGAACACCGGTCCCCGCAAGAAAACCGGGGCCGTCGGATCGGCTAGGCCGACAAGATGATCAGCAGGGCGAAGATCCCGATCAGCACGGCCAACCCCGCCCACAGCGTGGCCCGCCCCCCTGGTGTGGCCCTGGAGCGTCCTCCTGTCGGGGTCAGCTGCGGACTGGTCGTCGGCGGTACGCCCCATTTGCCGGTCGGCGCCGTGCCTGGGGTTTCAGGCGGCGGTGGCGGCGTGGGGTCCTCGTCCGGACTCGGGTAGGTGGTCATGGCCGGGTGCATTGACCGTCGGCGGCGATGTCAAACCCGGTTTCGCCTTTATGGTGGGCGCGGACGGTATCGAACCGCCGACCGCTGGTGTGTAAAACCAGAGCTCTACCACTGAGCTACGCGCCCCTGCCTCGGGCAGGTTACCCGGCAGAACGCCGGGCGCCCAAAACCGCGAGATTGCGCTGATGCAGAAAAAAACCGTGAAACGCCTGCGTCAGTGCAATCTCGCGGCGGAAAACGCCGGGGAACTACCCCTTCAGGGCGGCCAGGGCGTCGACCCACAGTTTCTGGTCGCGCGCCTCGCCGGGCGCCTTCATCTCGGCGAACCGGATGATGCCGGTCTTGTCGATGACGAACGTGCCGCGATTGGAGAAGCCGGTCTCGGAGTTGAACACCCCGAACGATTCGCTGACGGCGCCGTGCGGCCAGAAGTCGGACAGCACCGGGAACAGGAACCCGCTCTCAGCGGCCCATACCTTGTGGGTGGGCGGCGGCCCCACCGAGATGGCCAGCGCGACGCTGTCGTCGTTGACATAGCTGGGCAGGTGATCACGCAGCTGGTCCAGCTCGCCCTGGCAGATGCCGGTGAAGGCCAGCGGGAAGAACACCAGCAGGACGTTCTTGTCCCCCCGGTAGTCACTCAGGGAGACCAGCTGCTGGTCCTGGTCCTTGAGGGTGAAATCAGGAGCTTCGGTACCGACTTCCAACATCAACGCTTTCCCATCCTTGATTTGGGTTGAACCAGTCGACTGGCACTCCAGTCGCCGAGATTGACCGACGAAGTAGGCATCAGGCCGGCGGTCGGCGCCGACTCCGCGATCTCCGCGGGCTGGACATGGCCGGCCTTACCTGTCTTGGGCGTCAGCACCCAGATCACGCCGTCGTCGGCCAGCGCGGTGATGGCGTCCATCAGGGTGTCCACCAGGTCTCCGTCGCCGTCGCGCCACCACAGCAGCACCACGTCGACCACCTCATCGGTGTCTTCGTCGAGCAGTTCACTGCCGCAGGCCTCTTCGACGTCGGCACGGATGTCGTCGTCGGCGTCGTCGTCCCAGCCGAACTCCTGGACCAACTGATTGCTCTGGATGCCCAGCTTGCGGGCGAAGTTCGGGGCGTTGTCCGCCGCGACCACCGTGTGACCTCCTTCAACCATCAGCGCGCCGTGTGTTGGGCATCATCGTTGCACAGCACCGCAAGCCAGTCGCGGGCGAATCACCGGGTCCGTGGGGATCGAAGGCCTCAGAAGGCTCGGCACAGCTGCATCCCCTTCTCCCTGGCCCGGTTGAGTTCGTCTTTGCGGGAGTTGTAGACCGCCACCGGCGCCTTGGAGGAAATCGCGTTCGCCACACCGCGCGCGGCTTCGGCATACGTGGTGAACGCGTCCTTGAGCTCTGTCGACAGCTTCTCGTTGATGGCGCCGGTCACCTCATCGGCGCTGTGGTTGAGCGCCTCGATCGCCGGCCCGGCGGTTCCGGGAATGTCGCCGCCGCTATTGAACGCCTCGACGTACTTGTTCACGGTGTCGACCGCGTCGCTGCTGCTCGAGGCGAACCGCCCGCACGCGCCGCGCACCGCCTGGGTCGTCATCGACTGCTGGCGCTGGGTCTCGCGGATGCTCGAGGTGGCCTCCGAGGCCGACACCGACGCCGACACCGAGGAGCGGTACGCCGGCGCCGCCGAGGTGTCCGCCTCCGGGGTCCCGCCGATGATGCTGGTACAGCCGACGACGCCCATCACCACCGCGGCGGTTCCACCGGCCACCAGCGCACCCAACCGGGCGTGTCGCCGCGCCCGCGCACGCGGCACGGTCCGCCATCCGGTCAGCACATCGTCAAACGTTACCGCGTAGTCGGCGGCAAGCCGAGATCAGCCCACCCCCACCCGTCACTCACCCACCGCCGGTCCCGGGTCCGGTGGGGCAGGATAGAAAAGACGAGGCCGACGAAGCGATCGGTCCGGTGCCGTCCTGGCCACAAGCCGGGAGGCACGTCTTGACCTCCAAACCAAGGAGTAACGCGTTGACTACCGAGACCGTGCACCAGGATCTGGGCAATAAACCAAGCGGCACAACCGAATCCGATCGAGTTCGGGTGATCCGCGAGGGTGTGGCGTCTTACCTTCCCGACATCGACCCCGAAGAGACCTCCGAGTGGCTGGAGTCCTTCGACGAACTGCTGGCCCGGTCCGGCCCGGCGCGCGCCCGCTACCTGATGCTGCGGCTGCTGGAACGCGCCGGCGAGCAGCGGGTGGCGATCCCCGCGCTCACCTCCACCGACTACGTGAACACCATCCCGACCGAACTGGAGCCCTGGTTCCCCGGCGACGAGGACACCGAGCGCCGCTACCGTCGGTGGATCCGCTGGAACGCCGCGGTGATGGTGCACCGCGCGCAGCGCCCCGGCGTCGGCGTCGGCGGGCACATCTCGACCTACGCGTCGTCGTCGACGCTCTATGAGGTCGGCTTCAACCACTTCTTCCGCGGCAAGAGCCACCCCGGCGGCGGGGACCAGGTGTTCATCCAGGGCCACGCCTCCCCCGGGATCTACGCCCGGGCGTTCCTGGAGGGCCGGCTGAGCACCGACCAGCTGGACGGGTTCCGTCAGGAGCACAGCCACCCCGGTGGCGGCCTGCCGTCCTACCCGCACCCGCGGCTGATGCCCGACTTCTGGGAGTTCCCCACGGTGTCGATGGGGCTGGGGCCGATGAACGCCATCTACCAAGCCCGGTTCAACCACTACCTGCATGACCGCGGCATCAAAGACACCTCCGACCAACACGTGTGGTGCTTCTTGGGCGACGGGGAGATGGACGAGCCGGAGAGCCGCGGCCTGCTGCACGTCGGCGCACTGGAGGGTCTGGACAACCTGACCTTCGTGATCAACTGCAACCTGCAGCGCCTGGACGGACCGGTGCGCGGCAACGGCAAGATCATCCAGGAGCTCGAATCGTTCTTCCGCGGGGCGGGCTGGAATGTGATCAAGGTGGTCTGGGGCCGTGAGTGGGACGCCCTGCTGCACGCCGACCGGGACGGTGCCCTGGTCAACCTGATGAACGTCACCCCCGACGGCGACTACCAGACCTACAAGGCCAACGACGGCGGGTACGTGCGGGAGCATTTCTTCGGCCGCGACCCGCGCACCAAGGCCCTGGTCGAGGATCTGTCCGATCAGGACATCTGGCACCTCAAGCGCGGCGGGCACGATTACCGCAAAGTCCATGCGGCCTACCGTGCGGCCATCGAGCACAAGGGCCAGCCAACCGTCATCCTGGCCAAGACCATCAAGGGATACAGCCTGGGCAGCTACTTCGCCGGCCGCAACGCCACCCACCAGATGAAGAAGTTCCGGCTGCAGGACCTCAAGGACTTCCGCGACGAGATGCGAATCCCCATCTCCGACGCCGAACTCGAGGAGAACCCGTACCTGCCGCCGTACTACCACCCCGGCGAAAACGCACCGGAGATCCGCTACCTGCTGGACCGCCGGCGCAGCCTCGGGGGTTTCGTTCCCCAGCGCCGCACCCAGGCCCGGCCGCTGGCGCTGCCCGCCTCCGACGCGTATGCGGCGGTCAAGAAGGGATCGGGCAACCAAGAAGTCGCCACCACCATGGCGACCGTGCGGGTGTTCAAAGAACTGTTGCGGGACAAAGGAATTGGCGATCGGATCGTCCCGATCATCCCCGACGAGGCCCGCACGTTCGGGATGGACTCGTGGTTCCCGTCGTTGAAGATCTACAACCGCCTCGGGCAGCTCTACACCTCCGTCGACGCCGATCTGATGCTGGCCTACAAGGAAAGCGAAGTCGGCCAGATCCTGCACGAGGGCATCAACGAGGCCGGCTCCACGGCGTCGTTCACCGCGGTCGGGACGTCGTACGCCACCCACGACGAGCCGATGATCCCGATCTACATCTTCTATTCGATGTTCGGCTTCCAGCGCACCGGCGACGGCCTGTGGGCGGCCGCCGATCAGATGGCACGCGGTTTCGTGCTGGGCGCCACCGCGGGGCGCACCACGCTGACCGGCGAGGGCCTGCAGCACGCCGACGGGCACTCACTGCTGCTGGCCAGCACCAACCCGGCGGTGGTGTCCTACGATCCCGCGTTCGCCTACGAGGTCGCCCACATCATCGAAAGCGGCCTGCACCGGATGTACGGCCCGGACCCGGACAACGTGTACTTCTACGTCACGCTCTACAACGAGCCCTATGTGCAGCCGGCGGAGCCGGACGGCTTCGACCCGACCGGCCTGCTGCGCGGTATCTACCGCTATCAGAAGGCCGCCGAGCCCAGGGCCCACACAGCGCAGATCCTTGCCTCGGGGGTGGCGATGCCCGAGGCGCTACGCGCCGCGGAGCTGCTGGCCGCCGAGTGGGACGTGGCGGCCGACGTCTGGTCGGTGACCAGCTGGGGTGAGCTCAACCGCGACGGTGTGGCGGTCGAACGCGAGCGGCTGCGCCACCCGGACCGGGAGGCCGCGGTGCCCTATGTAGCTCAGGCGCTTGCCGACGCCGACGGCCCGGTCGTCGCGGTGTCGGACTGGATGCGCGCGGTGCCCGAGCAGATCCGGCCCTGGGTGCCCGGCACGTTCGTCACCCTGGGCACCGACGGGTTCGGCTTCTCCGACACCCGCCCGGCCGCGCGGCGCTACTTCAACACCGATGCGGAGTCGGTGGTGGTCGCGGTGCTGGCCGCCCTGGCGCGGGACGGGGCGATCGAGGCATCGGTACCGGCGACGGCCGCGACCCGGTACGAGATCGATGACGTGCTGGCCGCTCCGGAGCAGACGTCGGACTCGGGGGTGGCCTGACAACGCCGGGTTGTCAGTTGTTGCCAGAAATCTGGCGTAGCTTTTAGGGATGGTCGACAACAGCGGGGGCCAGGTCCTGCCCCGGTCCACCCTGGACCTGCTCAGCACCGTCCCGGACACCCTGCTGCGCAGGCTCAAGCACTATTCGGGCCGACTGGCCACCGAGGCGGTGTCGGCGATGGGCGAACGGCTGCCGTTCTTCGGCGACCTGGAGGCCTCTCAGCGCGCCAGCGTCGCGCTGGTGGTGCAGACCGCGGTGGTCAATTTCGCCGAGTGGATGCACGATCCGCACGGCAACGTCAGCCACACCGCGCAGGCCTTCGAGCTGGTGCCGCAAGAGCTCACCCGGCACATCGCGCTGCGCCACACCGTGGACATGGTGCGGGTCACCATGGAGTTCTTCGAGGAGGTCGTGCCGATGCTGGCGCGCTCCGAGGAGCAGGTGACCGCGCTGACGGTGGGCATCCTCAAGTACAGCCGCGACCTGGCCTTCACCGCCGCGTCCGCCTACGCCGACGCCGCCGAGGCCCGGGGCACCTGGGATTCCCGGATGGAGGCCAGCGTGGTCGATGCCGTGGTGCGCGGTGACACCGGGCCGGAGCTGCTGAGCCGGGCGGCGGCACTGAACTGGGACACCACCGCACCGGCCACGGTCGTGGTGGGCACCGCGCCACCCGGCCCGGACGCCTTCTCCGGGCAGAAGGCCAGCCAGGACGTCCGCGACGTCGCCGAACGCCACGGCCGGGCGGCGCTGACCGACGTACACGGCACCTGGCTGGTGGCGATCGTGTCCGGCCCGCTGTCGCCGACCCAGAAGTTCCTCGCCGACCTGCTCGGCGCGTTCTCCGACGGGCCGGTGGTGATCGGGCCGACCGCGCCGACGCTGACCGCGGCCTACCACAGTGCCAGCGAGGCGATCTCGGGTATGAACGCCGTCGTCGGCTGGACCGGGGCGCCGCGTCCGGTGCTCGCCCGCGAACTGCTGCCCGAGCGGGCCCTGATCGGGGACCCCTCGGCGATCGCCGCGCTGCACACCGACGTGATGCGGCCCCTGGCCGAGGCCGGACCGGCACTGACGGAGACGCTGGACGCCTACCTGGACTGTGGCGGCGCCATCGAGGCGTGTTCGCGGAAGTTGTTCGTTCATCCAAACACCGTCCGTTACCGGCTCAAGCGGATCGCCGACTTCACCGGACGCGATCCCACCCAGCCCCGCGACGCTTATGTGCTGCGGGTGGCCGCCACCGTCGGCCGGCTGGCCAATCAGGCGCAACATGCCAGCTTCAGCAGCGCACAGGCGCCATACGCCGCGCCACCGGCGACAGCGCCTATACCCGATGAGCATCAGGTCGGCTGACGCGGGTGCGGCGGGGAAGCCGGGAGGCCGCCGCTGGGCCCACCGCCGCCCGGGCAGTTGTCGCAGGACGGTATCGAACATGTCGCATCGAGTGGCTGTTTTGTAGGGGTTCCACAAAAACATAAGACAATGTTCATAATCTAGGACATCCTGCAAATCGCGCTTCACAATGTTCTCTTAAAGACGTGATTGCGTTGCTCGCTCCCGGACAGGGATCGCAGACCCCCGGCATGCTGTCGCCGTGGCTCGAGGGGTCCGATTCCGACGCAGCCCGGGCCCAGCTGGCCGCCTGGTCGGAGATCAGCGGCCTGGATCTGGTCGCGCTGGGCACCACCGCGGGCGCCGAGGAGATCACCGACACGGCGGTGACCCAGCCGCTGGTGGTGGCGGCGACCCTGCTCGCCTACGGCGAGCTGGCCAAGCGTCGCAACGGCCCGGTCAGCGGCGACGACGTCATCGTGGCCGGCCACTCCGTGGGTGAGATCGCCGCCTACGCCATTGCGGGCGTGATCTCCGCCGACGACGCCGTCATGCTGGCCACCACCCGCGGCCGCGAGATGGCCAAGGCCTGCGCGCTCGAGCCGACCGGCATGGCGGCGGTGCTGGGCGGTGACGAAGCCGAGGTGCTGACCCGCCTCGAGCAGCTCGACCTGACCCCGGCCAACCGCAACGCTGTCGGCCAGATCGTCGCGGCCGGTCCGCTGACCGCATTGGACAAACTCGCCGAGGACCCGCCCGCCAAGGCGCGGGTGCGTAAGCTGGCCACAGCGGGTGCGTTCCACACCCAGTACATGGCTCCGGCGCTGGAGGCCTACTCCGCCGCGGCGGCGCAGGTCACGACATCGGAGCCCACCGCCACACTGTTGTCCAACCGCGACGGGCAGCCGGTGGCATCGGCAGCCGTGGCGATGGATCAACTGGTCGCGCAGCTGACCAGGCCGGTGCGCTGGGACCTGTGCACCGAGACGCTCCGCTCCCGCGGAGTCACGGCGATCGTGGAATTCCCGCCCGCGGGAACCCTGGCCGGAATCGCCAAACGCGAACTTCGGGGGACCCCGACGCACGCCGTCAAATCCCCCGCGGATCTGGACGGGCTCCCCGAGTTCTAACCCTTTTTCGGCCCGCTCCAACCTGCACAACGAGATATGCAGTAATCAAGCCGCACACCCCGTGCGGAACCAACCGAAGGGAACACACTGTGCCTGCCAGTCAGGAAGAAATCATCGCCGGTCTCGCCGAGATCATCGAAGAGGTGACCGGTATCGAGCCGAGCGAGGTCACCGTCGAGAAGTCCTTCGTCGACGACCTGGACATCGACTCGCTGTCGATGGTGGAGATCGCCGTGCAGACCGAAGACAAGTACGGCGTCAAGATCCCCGACGAAGACCTCGCGGGTCTGCGTACCGTCGGCGACGTGGTCGGCTACATCCAGAAGCTCGAGGCCGAGAACCCCGAGGCTGCCGCCGCGCTGCGCGAGAAGTTCTCCTCGGAAAGCAACTGACCGTGTCCTCTCAGCCTTCGACGGCCAACGGCGGTTACCCCAGTGTGGTGGTAACCGCCGTTGAGGCCACAACATCGGTCGGGGCGGACATCGAGAGTACGTGGAAAGGTCTGCTGGCCGGCGAGAGCGGAATTCACGTCCTCGAAGACGACTTCGTCACCAAGTGGGACCTGCCGGTCAAGATCGGCGGGCACCTGAAGGATCCCGTCGACGACCACATGGGCCGGCTGGACATGCGGCGCATGTCCTACGTCCAGCGGATGGCCAAGCTGCTCGGCACCCGACTGTGGGAGAACGCCGGCTCGCCCGAGGTGGACCCGGACCGGTTCACCGTGGTGATCGGCACCGGCCTGGGCGGCGGCGAGAAGATCGTCGAGACCTATGACCTGATGAACGAGGGCGGCCCCCGCAAGGTGTCGCCGCTGGCCGTTCAGATGATCATGCCCAACGGCGCCGCCGCGGTGGTCGGCCTGCAACTGGGTGCTCGCGCCGGGGTCATCACCCCGGTGTCGGCCTGTTCGTCGGGTTCGGAGGCGATCGCGCACGCGTGGCGTCAGATCGTCATGGGCGACGCGGACTTCGCGGTCTGCGGCGGTGTCGAAGGCGGCATCGAGGCACTGCCGATCGCGGCGTTCTCGATGATGCGCGCGATGTCGACCCGCAACGACGACCCCGAGGGCGCGTCGCGGCCGTTCGACAAGAACCGGGACGGCTTCGTGTTCGGTGAGGCCGGCGCGATGATGATCATCGAGACCGAGGAGCACGCCAAGGCCCGCGGCGCCAAGCCACTGGCGCGGCTGATGGGCGCCGGGATCACCTCCGACGCCTTCCACATGGTGGCGCCGGGACCCGACGGCAAGCGGGCCGGCCGGGCGATGACGCGGTCGCTGGAGTTGGCGGGGCTGTCCGCCAAGGACGTCGACCACATCAACGCGCACGGAACGGCCACTCCGATCGGCGACACGGCCGAGGCGAACGCGATCCGGGAAGCCGGGTGCGAGCACGCCGCGGTGTACGCGCCCAAGTCGGCACTCGGCCACTCCATCGGTGCGGTCGGTGCGCTGGAGTCGGTGCTCACGGTGCTCACGCTGCGTGACGGGGTCATCCCGCCGACGCTGAACTACGAGACGCCGGACCCCGAGATCGACCTCGACATCGTCGCGGGCGAGCCTCGCTACGGCGACTACAAGTACGCCATCAACAACTCATTCGGATTCGGTGGGCACAACGTCGCGCTCGCCTTCGGGCGGTACTGACACCAGTACCAAGAGAGGGAAGTTCGCAACAGCCATGTCAACGCTGGCCACAGGAAACGGTTTACCTAACGTCGTCGTCACCGGCTTCGCCTTGACGTCACCATTGGCCGCGGATGCGGAAGAGACCTGGAAACGGCTGCTGGACGGCCAGAGCGGCATCCGCAAGCTCACCGATTCGTTCGTCGACGAGTTTGACCTGCCGGTCCGCATCGGCGGGCATCTCGTCGAGACGCCCGAGTCCTTCGACGAAGGGCTCAGTCGGACCGAGCTGCGCCGGTTGTCCTATCTGCAGAAGGTGGCATTGGTGCTGAGCCGGCGAGCGTGGGACCACGCCGGCTCGCCCGAGGTCGACACCACGCGCCTGATGGTGTCGGTCGGCACCGGTCTGGGTTCCACCGAGGAACTGGTCTTCGCCTACGACGACATGCGAGAGCGGGGGCTCAGAGCGGTCTCGCCGCTGACCGTGCAGAAGTACATGCCCAATGCGGCCGCGGCCACGATCGGCTTGGACCGCAAGGCCAAAGCCGGGGTGCTCACGTCGATTTCGGCGTGCGCGTCGGGGTCGGAGGGCATTGCCCGGGCCTGGCAGCAGATCGTGCTCGGCGAAGCCGACATCGCGATCTGCGGCGGGGTGGAACAGCGCATCGAGGCGGTGCCGATCGCCGGCTTCGCCCAGATGCGCATCGTGATGTCGACGAACAACGATGACCCGGCCGGTGCCTGCCGTCCGTTCGACCGTGACCGCGACGGGTTCGTGTTCGGCGAGGCCGGCGCCCTGCTGGTGATCGAGACCGAAGAGCACGCAAAGGCCCGCGGCGCCAACATCATCGCGCGGATCATGGGTGGTGCCGTCACCTCCGACGGCTACCACATCGTGGCCCCCGACCCGAATGGTGAGCAGGCCGCCCACGCGATGAAGCGGGCGATCGAGTTGGCCGGGCTGACCCCGGGCGACATCGACCACATCAACGCCCACGCCACCGCCACGACGGTCGGTGACATCGCCGAATCCCACGCCATCGACAACGCGCTGGGCAAGGGCGGCGGCGGCGCCGCGGTCTACGCGCCCAAGTCGGCACTGGGGCACTCGGTGGGGGCGGCCGGCGCGGCGGAATCCATCCTGACCGTGCTCACGTTGCGCGACCAGGTCATCCCGCCGACCCTGAACCTGAAGAATCTTGACCCCGAGATCGACCTGGACGTGGTGTCGGGCGAAGCCCGACCGGGCAACTACCAGTACGCGATCAACAACTCGTTCGGATTCGGCGGGCACAACGTCGCGCTCGTCTTCGGCCGGTACTGACGGCCGCACAGCGGCCCAAGCATGAAACGACAAGGAGACGCGCGATGACGACCATGGCTCCCGAAACGGTGGGCGAATCACTCGATCCGCGCGATCCCCTGCTGCGGCTGTCGACGTTCTTCGACGACGGCACCGTGGAACTGCTGCACGAGCGGGACCGCTCGGGCGTGCTGGCCGCGGTCGGTGAGGTCAACGGGGTGCGCACCATTGCGTTCTGCACCGACGGCACCGTGATGGGCGGTGCGATGGGCATCGACGGCTGCGACCACATCGTCAACGCCTACGACACCGCGATCGCCGAGCAGAGCCCGATCGTGGGTCTGTGGCACTCCGGTGGAGCCCGGCTGGCCGAAGGGGTGCGCGCCCTGCACGCGGTGGGGCGGGTCTTCGAGGCCATGATCCGGGCTTCGGGCTACGTCCCGCAGATCTCGGTGGTGGTCGGCTTCGCCGCCGGCGGCGCCGCCTACGGTCCGGCGCTGACCGACGTCATCGTGATGGCCCCGGAGGGGCGGGTCTTCGTCACCGGTCCCGACGTGGTGCGCAGCGTCACCGGTGAGGACGTCGACATGGCCGCCCTCGGCGGCCCCGACACCCACCACAAGAAGTCGGGTGTGTGCCACATCGTCGCCGACGACGAACTCGACGCCTACGAGCGGGGCCGCCGCCTGGTCGGGTTGTTCTGCCAGCAGGGTCATTTCGACCGCAACAAGGCCGAGGCCGGCGAGATCGACCTGCACGCACTGCTGCCGGAGTCGGCGCGGCGCGCCTACGACGTGCATCCGCTGGTGCACGGGCTGCTGGACTCCGACGCCCCGTTCGACGAGTTCCAGGCCAAGTGGGCGCCGTCGATGGTGGTCGGGCTGGGCCGGCTGTCGGGTCGCACCGTCGGCGTGCTGGCCAACAACCCGCTGCGGCTGGGCGGCTGCCTGAACTCCGAAAGCGCCGAGAAGGCGGCACGTTTCGTGCGGCTGTGCGACGCGTTCGGGATTCCGCTGATCGTGATCGTCGACGTGCCGGGCTATCTGCCGGGGGTCGGCCAGGAGTGGGGCGGCGTGGTGCGCCGCGGCGCCAAGCTGCTGCACGCGTTCGGCGAGGCCACCGTCCCCCGGGTCACGCTGGTCACCCGCAAGACCTACGGCGGGGCCTACATCGCGATGAACTCCCGATCCTTGGGCGCCACCAAGGTGTTCGCCTGGCCGGACGCCGAGGTCGCGGTGATGGGCGCCAAGGCCGCGGTCGGCATTCTGCACAAGAAGAAGCTGGCCGCCGCGCCCGATCACGAGCGGGACGCGCTGCACGAGGAGCTGGCGGCCGAGCACGAGCGGATCGCCGGCGGGGTGGACAGCGCCATCGACATCGGTGTGGTCGACGAGAAGATCGACCCGTCGCACACCCGCGGCAAGATCACCCAGGCACTGGCCGAGGCCCCCGCCCGCCGCGGCCGCCACAAGAACATCCCGCTGTAATTTCTCGCGCGAGGATTCTCCCGCGAGCAGACGCAGAATCGCACAAACTGCCGTGCGGCAGTGCGATTTTGCGTCTGCTCGCCCCCAAGTGCCCCTGGTCTCGCCAAGTCCCCCTAGTGGCCTACCGCGTGGTGTAGCCGCCGTTGGCGAAGATGGTCTGGCCGGTGATCCAGTGCCCGCCGTCGAGCAGGAACGCCACCAGCGGGGCGATGTCCTCGATGCGGGTCAGTCGGTTGCCCATCCCCTGCGACTTGTGGAACTCCACCCGCTCCGGGGTCTCCTGCGGGTAGAAGAACGGGGTGTCCATCGGGCCCGGGGCAACGCTGTTGACGTTGATGCCCCGAGCGCCGAACTCCTTGGCCGCGGCCCGGGTGAAGTGCTCCACCGGGCTCTTGGAGCCCGCGTAAGTGGAGTAGCCGTCGGTGAACGCGCCCAGCAGTGCGGTCACGATCGTCACCACCGAACCGTTGTCGTTGAGCCGCCTGCCGGCCTGCTGCAGGAAGAAATACGCCGACTTGGAGTTGATGTCGAACATCGAATCATATTCGGCCTCAGTGGTTTCCAGCACGGGCTTGCGCAACACCTTTCCGACGGTGTTGACCGCGAAGTCCACCCCGCCGAATGCATCCACGGCGGCGTCGAACAGCGCGGTGACATTGGCCGGGCGGGTCAGGTCGCCTTGGACCTTGATCGCCTTGGCGCCGGCGGCCTGCACCGCGGCGACGGTCTTGTCGGCGTCGGGTTCGGAACTGTCGCTGTTGTAGTGCACCGCGACGTTGACGCCGCTGCTCGCCAGCGTGGTGCTGATCAGGCCGCCCAGGTTCTTGGCCCCGGCCGCAACGACCGCCGATTTGCCCGCAAGTTTGCTCATTGGGTTGTCCCTCCTGTCTCGGATTCCCGAAGCTAGTCGGCAAACACACAAATGAGAAACACCAATTTGCGACTTTTCAACAACTATCACTTGTGGCTAGTGTGGTGTCGGTGTGCACCGTCCCCGATCTGCGCCGGCTGAGCCATTTCATCGCCGTCGTGGACGCCTCCGGTTTCACCCGGGCTGCTGCGCAGCTGCACCTGTCCCAGCAGGCGCTGTCCAGCTCCGTCCGCCAGCTCGAGAAGGACCTCGGAGCGACGCTGCTGGTGCGCTCCGGGCGGCGCATCTCGCTCACCGCCGCGGGCCAGACGCTGCTCGATGAGGGGCGCACCCTGTTGGCGGCGGCCCGGACGATCACCCAACACACCCAGGCTGCGGCCAGCGCCAAACCGGATGAGTTCGTGGTGGGCCACTCCCCTGCGATCACCAACCATGACGTCTACGCGCTCATCGAACCCGCGATCGCCGAAGCGCCCAGCACCTCGTTCACCGTGCGGCAGATGTTCCCCGACCAGCTGGTCGCCGGGGTCCGCGACGGCTCCGTGCACTTGGGCTTGCGCCGCGGAGTGGTGCCTCAGGAGCGGCTCGCCACAACGGTGATCCGTTACGACACACTGCGTGTCGCGGTGCGCAGCGACCATCCACTGGCCGGACGCACCCACCTCGCCATGGCCGACCTGGCCGGTGAATTCATTGCACTGTGGGCACCGCCCGGGGAATCGTACTACAGCGACTTTCTGATCAACGCCTGCCGGCGCGCCGGCTTCGAACCCCAGTACCGGGTCAGCCGGGTGCAGGGCTGCCCGCCCGAGGTCGCCGCGATCACCGAGGACGCCGCCGCGTTCGTCACCGCCCCGCCGGGTCCGGCCGTCGACGGCGCCGTCACCGTGATCGATGTCGCCGAACCGCTGCTGGTGCCCCTGCAGGCGCTGTGGCAACCGCACACCGGTTCGGCGGTGCGGGACCTGATTCTGCGCTGCCGTCCTTGACAACCAGCACCCGGAGCTCCACAATTCATCATGCGATGAATTTCTTGCTTCATCCGGATGGAGTGCGATGCCCGCGTATCTGGCCGCCCTGGTACTCGCCTTGTGTCCCGTGCTGGTCCTCACCCGCCTGATCGTGCTGCGGCGCAGCGGAACCCACGCCATGCATTTCGGAAGCATGGACAACAAGGACTTTCTGATTCCGCCCTTCGCGCTGGTCTACTTCTACGTGGTCTTCGCCGACGCCTTCGGATGGCCGCTGGTCGGCTCCGAACCGTTCTTCACCTCCGCTGCCATCGACTGGATCGGGGTGGCATTCTGCTTCGCCGGCCTGGCAATGGTGGTGCTGAGCCTGGTCGCCTTCGGCACCAGTTTCCGGGTGGGCATCGACACCGAGCGCCCGGACAAGCTGGTGACGTCGGGGGTGTTCGCCGTCAGCCGCAACCCCATCTACGTCGGATTCGGCTTGGTGCTGCTCGGTGAGTTCCTCGTGTTTCCCACCTGGATTCCGTTGATCTACCTGCTGGCCGGGGTATGGCTGTTCAACCGTCAGGTGCTGCGGGAGGAAGCCTTCATGCGTGGGCACTACGGCCGGGAGTACGCCGAATACTGCGGCCGCGTCCGCCGGTACCTGTGACTCAATCGGTGGCCGCGACGAACTCGCGCGCCACCTCGACCACCCGCTCCCGGTCGGCGGCCACCAGCCCGATCCGGGTGCGGCGATCCAAGATGTCGTCGACACTGAGGGCACCCTCGTGGCTGACCGCGTACTCGAACTCGGCGCGGATCACGTCGATCCCCTCGGCTACCGGGTCATCCGGTCGCCGGCAGGTGGCGGTGGCGAGCACGTTGGCCGCTTCCGCGCCGTAGCGTGCCACCAGGGATTCGGGTAGCGCCCGCGGCGCGGGCACCGCCGAAGACACCGGGTTGTTCGGCGCGCCCACCAGCGGCAGGTCGCGGGTGCGGCAGGGTGTGGCGCGCAGCGCCCGCGTTCGCACCGCCCGGTCCAGGACGTCTTCGGCCATATGCCGGTACTCGGTCAGTTTGCCGCCGATAACGCTGAGCACCCCGGACTCCGATTCGACGACGGCATGGTTGCGCGAGACGTCGGCGGTGCGGCCCTGCCCGGTGTCGATCAGCGGGCGCAGACCCGCATAGGAGCCGATCACGTCACCGACATCGACTGCGGCGCCCAGCGCCCTGTTGACGGTGTCCAGCAGGAAGGACACTTCTTCTGTAGTAGGTTGCGGCACATCGGGAATCGGTCCGGGCGCCTCTTCGTCGGTGAGCCCCAGATAGACCCGGCCGAGCTGTTCGGGCATGGCGAAGACGAACCGGTTCAGCTCCCCCGGTATCGGTACGGTCAGCGCCGCGGTCGGGTGGCCGAAAGCGGAGGCGTCGAACACCAGGTGGGTGCCGCGGCTCGGCCGCAGCCGCAATCCGGGGTCGATGTCGGCGGCCCACACCCCGGTCGCGTTGATGACAGCCCGCGCGGTGACGTCGAAGGACTCGGCGGAGAGTTGGTCGGTCAGCCGAACCGACTCGCCGGTGGCCGCTGACGCGGCCACGTAGCTGAGGATCGTCGCACCGTGCTGGGCCGCGGTGCGGGCCACCGCCGTGACCAACCGGGCGTCGTCGATCAACTGCCCGTCGTAGGCCAGCAGCCCGCCGTCCAGGCCGTCGCGACGTACCGTCGGCGCCAAGTCGATGACCTGTTCGCGCGAGATCCGTTGCGAGCGGGGCAACACCGTCGCCGGCGTGTGCGCCAGCCGACGCAGCGCGTCACCGGCGAGAAAGCCGGCACGCACCAGCGCCCGGTCGCGCCCGCGCATCGACCCCAGCAACGGCACCAGCTGCGGCATCGCTCGCACCAGATGAGGTGCGTTGCGGGTCATCAGGATTCCGCGCTCGATGGCGCTGCGTCGGGCGATGCCCACGTTGCCGGTCGCCAGGTAGCGCAGCCCACCGTGCACGAGTTTGGAGCTCCACCGGCTGGTGCCGAACGCCAGGTCGTGCTTTTCGACCAGCACCACCCGCAATCCGCGGGTGGCGGCGTCCAGGGCGATGCCGGCGCCGGTGATCCCACCGCCGATCACGACGACGTCGACGGGGGCGCCGTCGGCCAGGGCCGTCAGCTCGGCGGTGCGGCGGGCGGCGTTGAGCGCCGCGTCGGCTATCACGACAGGTACCTGTTCAGCGCGTAGGTCAGTTCGGCGGCCAGTGCGTCCTCATCCAGAATCGGCGCGACGATCTGTGCCGACTGGATCGCCGACTGGGTGATCAGCAGGCACATCGCGGCGAGCTGACGCGGGTCACCCGTCCGGACACCGCCGCCGCCCTGGGCATTGGCGAGCTCGGTGCCGACCAGGTCGACCAGGCGCCGTTGGCTGGCGCCCATTCGCTCGGCGATGTAGACCATCGCCAGGTCGGGCGCGTGATGCAGCACCTGCATGACCACCTCGTCGCGACGCAGCCGCGCGGCTACCCCGACGATCCGGTCGACCAGGGCCTCGCGTCCGGTGCCGCGGGGCGCCAGCCCCGTCCAAGCGTCGGTGACCCGGGCGGTGAGCAGCGCGGCGATCACCGCTCGGCTGTCGCGCCAGCGCCGATAGACGGTGGGCCGGCTGACACCGGCGCGGCGGGCGATGGCCGCCAACGTCACCCGCTCGACTCCGAGCGCGAGCAGACAGCTCGCCGCGGCGTCGAGGATCCGGTCCCCCACCCCGAGCTGCTCATCATTACTGGTTGACAGCATATGTAATACTGTAACGCATGACTCCGTCCGACGCCCAGGATGTCCTCATTCCCCCGATGAAGTGGAACGCCTGGGGCGATCCCGCGGCGGCCAAACCGCTGTCCGACGGCATCCGCCAGCTGTTGAAGGCCGCCCTGGGCATCGAGGGCTCCGATGCCGCCGAAGCCGACCCCGCCCAGGTGCCGCTGCGGCCGTCGGCACTCGCCGATGCCGACCGCCGCGCCCTGGCGGCGATCGTCGGTGCGGAGTTCTGCCGGGTCGACCAGCCCGGCCGGCTCTTGCGCGCCGGCGGAAAGTCCACCCTGGACCTTTTGCGCCGCAACGAATCCGGCGTCCAAGACGCACCTGATGCGGTGCTGTTGCCCGGCGGTCCCGACGGTGAAGACCAGATCACCGAGATCTTGCGCTACTGCAGCGAGCACGGCATCGCGGTGGTCCCGTTCGGCGGCGGCACCAGCGTCGTCGGGGGCCTCGACCCGCTGCGCGGCGACTTCACCGCCGTGGTCTCGCTGGACCTGCGACGCTTCGATGAACTGATCAGCCTCGACGAGGTCTCCGGAGAGGCCGAGTTCGGCGCCGGGGTCACCGGGCCGGACGCCGAACGACTGCTCGGCGAGCGCGGCTTCTCGCTCGGCCACTTCCCGCAGAGCTTCCAGTTCGCCACCCTCGGCGGATTTGCCGCCACCCGCTCCTCGGGCCAGGATTCGGCGGGCTACGGCCGGTTCGACGACATGGTCCGCGGGCTGCGGATGATCACCCCCGCCGGGGTGCTGGACCCCGGACGCGCCCCGGCGTCGGCGGCCGGACCGGACCTGCGCCAGCTGCTGGTCGGCTCGGAGGGCGTCTTCGGCGTCATCACCCGGGTGCGGGTGCGGGTGCATCCGGCGCCGGCGACCACCCGCTACGAGGCGTGGTCGTTCCCGGACTTCGCCACCGGCGCCGCCGCACTGCGGGCGATCACCCAGACCGGCACCGGCGCAACCGTCGTCCGGCTCTCCGACGAGGCCGAGACCGGGGTGAACCTGGCCAGCACCGAGCAGATCGGCGAACAGCAGATCACCGGAGGCTGCCTGGCGATCACGCTGTTCGAGGGAACCGCCGAGCACACCGAGAGCCGGCACGCCGAGACCCGCGCGGTGCTGACCGCCCACGGCGGCACCTCACTGGGCGAAGAGCCGGCACGCGCCTGGGAGCACGGCCGGTTCGCCGCGCCCTACCTGCGGGATTCGCTGCTGGCCGCCGGGGCGCTGTGCGAGACGCTGGAGACCGCCACCAGCTGGTCCAACATCGCGGCACTCAAGACCGCCGTGACCGAGGCACTGACCACCGCGCTGACCGACAGCGGCACGCCCGCGCTGGTGTTGTGCCACATCTCGCACGTCTACCCGACCGGCGCGTCACTGTACTTCACCGTCGTCGCCGGGCAGCGCGGCAACCCGATCGAGCAGTGGCGCGCGGCGAAAACCGCTGCAAGCGAAGCGATCATGCGCAACGGGGGCACCATCACCCACCACCATGCCGTCGGCGCCGACCACCGGCCGTGGATGCGCGACGAGGTGGGCGAGCTCGGTGTGCAGGTGCTGCGGGCGGTCAAGGCCACCCTGGATCCGGCGGGAATTCTCAACCCCGGCAAGCTGATCCCGTGACGCGCTCCATCAGCCGGGTCACCTTGTTGACCAATCCGGCGGCCGGGCACGGCAACGCACGACACGCGGCCGAGCGGGCACTGGCCCGCTTCCAGCAGCGCGGCGTGGACGTCAACCACCTCGTCGGCGCCGATGCCCGCCAGGCGCGCCAGCTGCTCGACGAGGCACTGGCGGCGGGCACCGACGCGGTGGTGGTGGCCGGCGGCGACGGCGTCATCTCGCTGGCGCTGCAGGCGCTGGCGCTCGGTGAGGTGCCGCTGGGCATCGTGCCGGCCGGCACGGGAAACGATCACGCCCGCGAATATGGTCTGCCCACCGGCGATCCCGAGGCGGCCGCCGATGTCGTCGTCGACGGGTGGACGGAGACGGTCGACCTCGGCCATATCGCCCCCGACAACGCCGCCCCGTCCTGGTTCGGCACCGTGATGGCGGCGGGATTCGACTCACTGGTCAGCGACCGCGTCAACCGGATGCGCTGGCCGCACGGCCGGATGCGCTACAACCTGGCCATGGTGGCCGAGATCTCCAAGCTGCGGCTGCTGCCGTTCCGGCTGACCTTCGACGACGACGAGCCACTCGAGGTCGACCTGACGCTGGCGGCGTTCGGCAACACCCGCAGTTACGGCGGCGGCATGCAGATCTGTCCGGGAGCCGACCACAGCGACGGGCTGCTCGACGTCACGATGGTGCATTCGGGGTCACGGACCAAGCTGATCCGGCTGTTCCCCACCGTGTTCAAGGGCACCCATGTGAGCCTGGACGAGGTGAGCACCCGGCGGGCCGCCTCAATACGGGTGGAGTGCCCGGGCATCAACGCCTACGCCGACGGCGACTTCGTCGCCCCACTGCCGGTGACGGTGTCGGCGGTGCCGGGCGCGCTGCAGATCCTGCGTCGCCCCTAACGCGCGAGCAGTCCCCCGCAAGCGGTAGGGACTCAGCCCACGCCGCGGCTGAGCCAGGACACCTCCGCGCCGTCGCCGCCGTCGCGGAAGGCCTCCAGCGCCTCGTCCCAGGCGGTGCCCAACACGGTTTCCAGCTCGGCGGCCAGCGCGTCGGCGCCGGCGGCCATCATCGTGCGCAGGCGATTCTCACCGACCATCACGTCACCGTTGGCGCTCATCGCTCCGCTCCACAACCCCAGCTGCGGAGTGTGGCTGAACCGCTGGCCGTCGACCCCGGCGCTGGGGTCTTCGGTGACCTCGAAGCGCAGCACCGACCAGGAGCGCAGCGCACTGGCCAGCCGAGCGCCGGTGCCCACCGGCCCGACCCAGTTGACCACCGCGCGCAGCTGTCCCGGCATGGCCGGTTGTGGCGTCCAGTTGAGCTTGGCCTGAGCATTCAACGTCGAGGTCAGCGCCCACTCGACGTGCGGGCACACCGCCGCGGGCG
Organism: Mycolicibacter kumamotonensis; assembly: GCF_002086285.1. Lineage (GTDB taxonomy): Bacteria > Actinomycetota > Actinomycetes > Mycobacteriales > Mycobacteriaceae > Mycobacterium > Mycobacterium kumamotonense. The sequence continues at coordinate 76,782 of NZ_MVHU01000018.1, forward strand.
ACGCGTGGATGTACACCACGCCGCTGGTCACGTCGGCGAATTGATTCGTCGCGCGCATCAGTTGCTCCTTCGGATCCACGAGGGACGTCTTCCCCAACGACCTGGTGGAACCGTGCGGAACGGTGCTGCCGCGAACTCCCGGGTTATTAGTGATGTATGTGTCTATTGTGCCTCGTGAGACGCCTGTTGGCTAGTCCCCGCCGTACTGCGACACGACCGCGTCGGCCAGCTCCGGCCACCGGGGCGTCACCCAGTCGCCGAAGTCGCGGTCGGTGAGCACCACCAGCACCCGCTCGATCGCGGGATCAGCCCAGATCAGAGTGCCTGACTGGCCGAAATGGCCGTAGGTCCGCGCCGAGTTGGCCGCTCCGGTCCAGTGCGGCGACTTGCCGTCGCGGATCTCGAAGCCCAGCCCCCAGTCGTTCGGCCGCTGCGGCCCGTAACCGGGCAACACGCCGTCCAGCCCGGGAAACTGCACGCTGATCGCCTCGGCGTGCAGTTGCGGCGACACCGTGACCGGCGCCAGCAGGTCCCCGGCGAACGCGGCCAGGTCGGCGACGGTCGAGGTGACCCCGAACCCGGCCGCCGCGGCGCCGCCGTCCAGCCGGCTGGCCGCCATCCCCAACGGTCCGAACACCGCCTCGGTCAGGTAGCGGCCGAACTCGATCCCGGACGCGCTCTGCACCGCCTGCGCCAGCACCGCAAAGCCGTGGTTGGAGTACACCCGCCGAGTGCCCGGCTTGGCCAGGACCCGATCGGAGTCCGCCGAGAGCCCCGAGGCGTGCGCCAGCAGGTGGCGCACCGTCGCCCCGGGTGGCCCGGCCGGGGTGTCCAGCTCGATAGCGCCCTCTTCGACCGCGACCTGCAGCGCCCGAGCCACCAGCGGCTTGGTCACCGACGCCAGGTAGAACGGCCGCGACGTGTCTCCGTGGCTGGCCAGCACCCCCTGTGGTCCGATGACGGCGGCGGCCGCGTGATCCACGGGCCAGTCGTTGAGGGCGGCGAGGGCTTCAACTGTGGACATCGGCAGTCAGCCTAGCCCCGGCCGGCGAGCCTGCCGGGCACGGCGCAGGCCCGCGACGGTCGAACGAATGTCCGCCGATGTCGAGACTTCGACGGCAACGCGGGCCATGCTGGAACGGCACCCCACTGGAAAGGAACGCTTCGTGAGCTTTGACACCGTGATACGCGACGGCCGGTGGTTCGACGGCACCGGCGCCCCGTCGGCGATCCGCAACATCGGCATCCGCGACGGGCATATCGCGGCGATCAGCCCCGAACCGCTCGATGAGACGGGCTGCGACCAGGTGATCGACGCCGCCGGCAAATGGGTGCTGCCCGGGCTGATCGACATCCACACCCATTACGACGTCGAGGTGCTCGCAGCGCCTTCGCTGTCGGAGTCGGTCCGCCACGGCGTGACCACCGTGCTGGTGGGCTCCTGCTCGCTGTCCACCATCCACGTCGACGGCGAGGACGCCGGCAACCTGTTCGGCCGGGTGGAGGCCATCCCCCGCCAATACGTGGTCGACACCATCGATCGGTTCAAGACCTGGTCGAGCTGTGCGGACTACATCGCCAGCCTCGAGCAGCTGCCCCTGGGCCCGAATGTGACCGCGTTCATCGGACATTCGGACATGCGCACCGCGATCATGGGGCTCGATCGCGCCACCCGAGCGGACGTGCGGCCCACCGCGGCCGAACAGGCCCGCATGGAGCAGATGCTCGACGAGGCACTGCAGGCGGGATTCGTCGGAATGTCTTCCCAGCAGCTGCTTTTCGACAAGATCGATGGCGATACCTGCCGCTCGCGCACCCTGCCGTCGACGTATGCCAAGCCGAAAGAGCTGCGCCGGCTCAAGTCGAAACTGCGCCGCAGCGGGCGGATCCTGCAGGCCGGGCCGGACGTCAAGAACCCGTTCGACGTCCTCTCCCAGCTGGCCCAAGCCCTGGGCATCTTCCGCCGCCCACTCAAGACCAGCCTGCTGGCCGCCGCCGATGTCAAGAGCAACCCGCTCGCGATCCCGGCGATGATCAAGGCGTCGCGCATGCTGAACAAGCTGGGCGCTGATTTCCGCTGGCAGCACCTGCCGGTGCCGTTCGAGGTGTACGCCGATGGCATCGACCTGGTGATCTTCGAAGAGTTCGGCTCCGGTGCCGAGGCGCTGCACCTTCGGGAGTACGTCGAGCGCGACAAGCTGATGCGCGACGAGGCTTACCGGCGGCGCTTCCGCAAGGATTACGCGAACAAGTACGGTCCGCGGGTCTGGCACCGCGACTTCTTCGACGCCGAGATCGTCGAGTGCCCCGACGCGTCGGTGATCGGCAAGTCGTTCGGTCAGGTCGGGATCGACCGTGGCGGAGTGCATCCGGTTGACGCGTTCCTCGACCTGGTGCTCGAGCACGGCACCGCGCTGCGTTGGCACACCACGATCTCCAACCACCGGCCCGAGGTGCTCAAGAAGATCGCCCGGGAGCCGGGCATCCAGATGGGCTTTTCGGATGCCGGCGCGCACCTGCGCAACATGGCGTTCTACAACATGGGCCTGCGGTTGCTTCGCCACGTCGTCGACGCCCAGCAGGCAGGTCAGCCGTTCCTGACTGTCGAGCAGGCGGTGCACCGGCTGACGGGCGAACTGGCCGACTGGTATCGGATCGACGCCGGGCATCTGCGGGTCGGTGACCGCGCCGACGTGCTGGTCGTCGACCCCGATCATCTCGACGCCACGCTGGACGCCTATGCCGAGGAGCCCTTCGCGCAATACGGCGGCATGTCACGCATGGTCAACCGCAACGATCAGACCGTCACGGCCGTGTTCGTCTCGGGACGTGCGGTATTCCTGGACGGCCGGCCCACCGACATCCTCGGCAGACAACGCACCGGAAGCTTCCTGCGCGCCGATACCCGCACCCCCGCGGTCGCCGCGCAAGCCACGGCGCAGGGCGCCGCACCGGGCACCTAAGGTTGACTGCATGAGTCAGACAGTGCGCGGTGTGATCTCCCGAGAACAAGGCAAACCCGTCGAGGTGACCGACATCGTGATCCCGGATCCGGGCCCCAACGACGTCGTCGTCGCCATCACGGCCTGCGGGGTGTGTCACACCGATCTGACCTACCGCGACGGTGGCATCAATGATTCGTATCCGTTCTTGTTAGGCCACGAGGCCGCCGGGACCGTGGAGGCGGTGGGTTCGGCGGTGAGCGCGGTCGAGCCCGGCGACTTCGTGATCCTGAATTGGCGTGCGGTGTGCGGGCAGTGCCGGGCCTGCAAGCGCGGCCGGCCGCACCTGTGCTTTGACACCTTCAACGCCTCGGTACCGATGACCCTGACCGACGGCACCGAACTCACCCCGGCACTGGGTATCGGCGCGTTCGCCGACAAGACCCTGGTGCATGAGGGGCAGTGCACCAAGGTCGATCCGGGCGCTGATCCGGCGGTGGCCGGGCTGTTGGGCTGCGGGGTGATGGCCGGTCTGGGCGCGGCGATCAACACCGGCGGCGTCAGCCGTGACGACACCGTCGCGGTGATCGGCTGCGGCGGCGTGGGCGACGCCGCGATCGCGGGCGCGGCCCTGGTGGGTGCCCGGCGCATCATCGCCGTGGACACCGACGAGACCAAGCTGGCCTGGGCCCGAGACTTCGGCGCCACCGACACCGTCAACGCCGGCACCCAGGACCCGGTCGAGGCGATCCAGGAGCTCACCGACGGTTTCGGTGCTGATGTGGTGATCGATGCGGTGGGTCGACCGGAGACCTGGAAGCAGGCGTTCTACGCGCGTGATCTGGCCGGAACCGTTGTGCTGGTGGGAGTCCCGACACCGGATATGCGCTTGGAGATGCCGCTGGTGGACTTCTTCTCCCGCGGCGGGTCACTGAAGTCGTCCTGGTATGGCGATTGTTTGCCCGAGCGTGACTTCCCGACCCTGATCAGTCTGTATCTGCAGGGGCGGCTGCCGCTGGAGAAATTCGTCTCCGAACGCATCGGCCTCGACGACATCGAGGAGGCGTTCGCAAAGATGCACGACGGTACGGTGCTGCGTTCGGTGGTGGTGCTGTGAGCGGCATCGAGCGGGTCGTCACCAGCGGCACCTTCGCACTCGACGGCGGCAGTTGGGACGTCGACAACAACATCTGGATCGTCGGTGACGATTCGCAGGTGGTGGTCTTCGACGCCGCCCACGACGCGGCACCGATCCTCGACGCGGTCGGGGGCCGCAAGGTGGTGGCGGTGGTGTGTACGCACGGCCACAACGACCACATCACGGTGGCGCCGCAGCTCGGCGAAACCCTCGACGCCCCGGTGTGGCTGCACCCGGCCGACGAGATGCTGTGGCAGATGACGCACCCGGACAACAACTTCGAGCCGATCTCGGACAACCAGACGCTGCGGGTGGCCGGCACCGAGCTGCAAGCCCTGCACACCCCGGGCCACTCGCCGGGCTCGGTGTGCTGGTATGCCCCGGACCTGGGGGCGGTGTTCAGTGGCGACACACTGTTCTGCGGTGGCCCGGGCGCCACCGGACGCTCGTTCTCGGACTTTCCCACGATCCTGGCCTCGATCTCCGAGCAGCTCGGCACACTACCGGCCGAAACCGTCGTCTACACCGGCCACGGCGACACCACCCGCATCGGGGATGAACTGGTGAACTACGACGACTGGGTGGCACGCGGCCACTGATGCTCAGCGTCCGTCGAGGATTCGCCGCTTCTCGGTCTCGAACTCCGCCTGCGTCAATGCCCCGCAATCACGCAGTGCCGTAATCGTTTTGAGTTGCTCGATGCGCACCCCTTCACCGTCGGGGACGAATTCCGCCCCGGCCGGCGCCGGGCTGCCACGACGCGCCGGCCCGTACCGCGCCGCGATTAGGCCCACGACTGCGAACCCGAACACGGCCGCGAACACCCACACCAGTGACCCGTGGGTACTGGGCGCGCCGAAGGCCAGCCGCGGCGCGATGAATCCGCCGACCTGCCCGTCGGTGGTGATCCGATAGTCACCCGCCTCGGCCACCCGCATCCGCCACAACCGCCGCCGGGTGTCGTTGTTGACCGTCGTGGTGACCCCGACGCTCTCCTCGAACTGCGGTTCGGCCACCCCGGCTGGCGGCTGCACATCCAGGCTCAGCGGCGGCACCGGCAGGCCGGCACCGCTGGGGCTGGCGATCACCCGGGTGTGCAGGCTCACCGTCACCTCCCCCGCCGGTAGCCGGACAGTGCCGGACCCCGGGATCGGCACCTCGCCGTAGGCGTTGTAGCGGTCCAGCACGAACACATTGAGGACCAACGCCACCACGAAACCGACCACTCCGACGACCATCAGGGCCACCGCGACCGGCACCGCAACCCGCCGGCTCGCCCGCGCAGCGCTCATTCGGGCAGTGTGCCACGCTGGCACCCGAAGATCCTGCCGACGCCGACCCCCTCCCCCCGCATTCGCTACCGTCTGGGGTATCGGCGAATACCTTTGGCGGTCGGAGGTGCATATGCCAGAGTCGAGCATCGTCGTCCGCCCGGAGCCTGCCGGTACCCCTTCGCGGCGGTTGCAGGCGGCCGGCCTGGCCCATGCCACCGCCGTGTTCGAGCAACTGGCGGCGACGGTTCCCCTGCCCACCGCCCCGCGCCCGATCGTCGTCGCCGACTACGGGGCCGCCACCGGCTACAACTCCTTGCTTCCGATCGGCGCCGCCATTGCGGTGTTCCGCCGGCGCACCCGCCCCGACCACGCCGTCCTGGTGACCCACACCGACCTGCCCGACAACGACTTCACCGCGCTGTTCACGACGCTGGCCGACGACCCCGACAGCTACACCCGCAAGGACTCGGCCAGCTTCCCGTCGGCGATAGGCCGGTCGTTCTACGACCAGATCCTGCCGTCGCAGAGCGTCAACCTGGGCTGGACCTCCTGGGCGACGATGTGGCTGCGCCGGCCCGCCGCGGACCTGCCCGAATTCGATGACCACGTCCATGTCGACCACAGCGACGATGCCGCCGCACGCCAAGAGTACGCACGCCGGGCCGCCCAGGACTGGCATGATTTTCTGGCCTTCCGCGGCCGGGAACTGGCCCCCGGCGGCAAGCTGCTGGTGTTGACCGCGGCCGTCGACGCGCAGGGCCGCTCGGGCTACCAGCCCGTGCTCGACGCGATCGTCGCGGTGCTCGCCGAACAGGTCCGCGAGGGCGTGCTGAGCCGCGACGAACTCGCCAGGATGACGATCCCGGTGCTCGGCCGCAGCGAGAAGGAACTGCGCGCACCGTTCGCGCCGGCCGGGCGATTCGAAGCGCTGACGATCGAGCGGTTGGAGGTGTTCGACGCCGAAGACCGGTTCTGGAGCCGCTATCTGGTCGATGGCGACGCGGGCGCGCTGGGCACCCAATGGGCCACGTTCACCAGCGGCGCGATCTTTCCGGCCCTGACCGCCGCACTCGCCGGCGGGACCGCCGACCCGCGGGCGGGTGAATTCGTGCAGCGCCTGGAAGCCGGGGTCGCCGCCCGGTTGGCGAGCAGCCCGCAGCAGGTGCAGATTCCGCTGGCACTGGTGGTGCTGGCCAAACGCGCGCGGTGACCGCTACGGGCTGACCGGCGCCTCGGTGGGTACCGGAGGAGCCGGATTTTCCGGGCTTGCCGGGAGCTCTGGAATCACCGGCGCGGCAGGCGGGACCGGCTCGGGGCGGGGCGCAAACGCCGGTGGCAGCTGGGCGGTCGACGACGGGGTCGTAGTGGCAGACACCGTGGTCTGCACGCCGGAATCGGGTTCGGTGTCGGCGGCGTTGCGCAGCAGCAGCACGGCCAGCGTGCCCAACAGCATCGCGACCAGCGCGGCCAGGATGACCACCGGGACCGGGCGCCGGTACCACTGGACGCCACCGCGGCCGACGCTCTCGTCGGGTTCCGGCGCCGCGGGCTGGCGCGGTGGTGTCGGGGCGGGGCGCGGTGGCGGCGTGATCAGGGGTTTGAGGGCCGCGTTCGCGGGAGTGTCGGCCGGTGGTGGCGGGGGCTCCGCCGGCGGCGGCGGAGGGGTCTCGGGGAACGGCGGCGGCTCGGCCGGCGGTGGCACCTTCTTCGGGGTGGCCACCACATTGCCCGCGACGCTCAGCGCGGCGCCGATGGCGGCGGTCAGCTGCGGCCGGGGCGAGCTGATGACAGGAGCCCCGAAGCGTTGCGACAGGCCGGTGGTGACGGTCGGCATGTTGGCCCCACCGCCGACCGACACGATCGCCGACAGCTCATCAGGAGCAATACCGTTGTCGTCCAAGGTGTTCTGCAGCACCGTGAAGAAACCTTCGAGCGGCTGACGCAGCACCTCGTCGAGTTCGGCGCGGGTCAGCCAGACGCCGCCGTGGAAACCCGCGAGTTCGGCCACCGTCTCGGTCGACAGCTGCTCCTTGGCGTCGCGGCACTGGTTGCGCAACCTGGTCAGCGACCCGACCGTCGGCGGCCCGTCACCGTTGCCGCCCAGGTCGGCCACCACGTGATCCAGCAGCGCCTGATCGATCACATCACCCGAGAACGTGGTGATGCGGCGGGTGGGGCCGATCGGTTCGAACCCCCGCCCGGCGTCGACCAGGCTGATGTTGGTTCCGCTGCCGCCGAAGTCGCACACCGCGATGGTGCCGTGATCCGGCAGGCCCGGATTGGCTTGCAGGGCGGTCAGCACCGCCGTGGTGTCGGAGATCAGTGTCACCGGATGCTGCGCCCATTCCGAGACCCGGCCCAACGCAGTGCGCAGCGCCGCGACGGCCTCCCGCGACCAGTGGGCGGGGTGGGTGACCGCCACCGCGGGCGGAATCGGGCGTCCCTCGGTCGCGGCGTAGGCCAGCGCGTGCAATCCGTCGCCGAGCAATTGCTCGGCGCGGTGGGTCGACCCGTCGCCGGCCACCACCGGCTCGCCGCCGCCGACCCGGTCGACGAAATCGGTCACCACCAGGCCTCGTTCGTCGAGGGCGGCATTGACTGCGGAATTCTCAGACGGCATGCCGATCTGGGATGGCCGGTCGCGGAAGAGCGTCAGCACCGGCCGCCGGGTGATCGCGCGATCGGCGGTGACCGCCGCCAAAGTGGTCGCTCCGACGGACATGCCCATCGCGGGGCCTGTGTCATGCGCCATGCTGTCCCGTCCACGGTGTCCACCGGCGGTCGAACGCACCGGATCGGATGCAATTTTATCGATGAGCATCCTGTTTACCCGGCATTGCAACGCCATTGGTGCGCCGAACGGCTCGCATTCGTGCCCGCGGGGGGCCTCGGGGACCGCGGGGGCGGCGTCGGGTTACGAGTTTGCTCCGGCGCCGACACCCGATGGTTTCCTCGCCGATTCCGGGGCGACACGTGACGGTAACCGCACGCTCACCGCGGCACGTCTCAGTCACGATTCAGACCGTCGACATGGTCTGCACAGCGGCCCGATGCGCGATTGTCACGAACCCGGTATTACGTTAATTCCCAGCATTGTCTGCCCACGTCGTGCCACGACTTATGCCACCATGTACGGGTGAACACACCTCGGATACTGCGCTCCCTCGGTGTTGTGCTGGCACTGACCTGGCTGCTGCAGAGCACCGCCGTCACCCCTCCCTCCGCCTCTGCCGACCCTTGCCCCGACGTCCAAGTCTTGTTTGCTAGAGGCACCGACGAGGCCACCGGGATCGGTGAGACCGGGCAAGCATTCGTCGATGCGCTCCGGCCCCGGATCGGTGAGCGATCCATGGACGTCTATGCGGTCGACTACCCGGCCACCAACGACTGGCCGACGGGTATCCAGGGCATCCGGGACGCCACCACTCATATCGAGGCCACCGCGGCGAATTGCCCCAAGACCAAGATGGTGCTTAGCGGTTTCTCGCAGGGCGCCGCGGTGATGGGATTCTCCACCGCCAACGTCATCCCCGACGGGGTGGAAGGGGTGGATGTACCACGGCCGATGCCCCCCGAGGTGGCTGACCATGTCGCCGCCGTGGTGCTCTTCGGCACCCCGAACGAGCGGGCGATGAACTTCCTGGGCCAACCGCCCGTGGTCATCGGCCCTGCGTACGCGTCCAAGACCATCCAACTGTGCACGCCGGAAGACCCGGTCTGCTCTGAAGGGATGAATTTCGCGGCGCACGCACCCGGCGCCTACGACAGCATCGTCGACGAGGGTGCGGCCTACGCGGCAAACCGCCTGTAACCACCGTGTTCGCGGCCGGGCACCCGTCCCGCGCTTTGCTGATGGAAGCGTCGTCGCTGCTGGCCGGTTGCGGCTCGCCGGTGCCGGACCTGGCCGCCGACGCAACCCGAGCACGGCCCCGGGTATCGCCTGCCGGCGGTCCCACACCGCTCCCGGAGGCTTCGCACTGTGCAGATCGGGCCGGAACGGTGAGTGAATGCCGACCCGCGGGACGGTCCCAAGACGGCGGCATGTCAGCATTTAGGGATGACTTTGCGTGACACTGTTCGCACCGTCGCTGCCACGATGATGCTGACGGGAGTGCTGCTGGGCGCGCCGGCGGGCCTGCCCGCCGCCGCCGCGGAGCCCTGCCCGGACACCGAGGTGGTGTTTGCCCGCGGCTCCGGTCAGCCTCCCGGTCTCGGTGACGTCGGGGAGGCTTTCGTGGCTTCGCTGAAGGAACAGCTGCCCGGCCGCGACGTGCAGGTCTACCCGGTCGAATATCCGGCCAGCACCGACTACCGCAACAGCGCACAGCTCGGTGAGGGTGACGCCACCGCACACATCCAGGTCACCGTCGCCAACTGCCCGAACACCAAACTCGTGCTGGGCGGTTACTCGCAGGGCGCCAGTGTGATCGCGATGTCGAGCAATTCGTTGCCGCCCGCGGTCACCCACCATGTCGTCGCGGTAGCGCTCTTCGGTCCGCCGTCGAGTCCCTACTCGACCGCGCTGTGGGGCGGCCCGCTGCCGGTACTCGCGGCGTCCTACCGCCCCAAGAGCATCGACTTCTGCCTCGCGGGTGACATCTACTGCGAAGAGAGCGGCAGCGTCGTCCCGCACCTGATGTATGTCCAGGACGGCAAGGCCGACGAGGGCGCGGCGTTCGCCGCGAATCGCCTGACGATCAGTTAGGCCGCTGGGTTAGAACACACTCGGGATCCGCGCGTCGATCAGGTGCGGTCCCGGTTCGGCCAGCGCCCGGCGGAACTGTTCGGCGAGTTCCTCGCAGGTGGTCGCCACGCTCGCCGGCACCCCGAACCCCTCGGCGATCTTGGCGAAATCCATGTTCGGCCGCGACAGGTCCAGCAGGTCTTCCGCCTTCGGACCGTGGCCCCCTTCGCTCTCGGCGCCGACGCGGGCCAGCTCCATGCGCAGGATAGCGTACGAGCTGTTGTTGATCAATACCGTGGTCACATCGGCGTTCTCCCGCGCCATCGACCACAACGCGGAGATGGTGTAGGCGGCGCTGCCGTCGGCCTGCAGCGCGATCACCGGCCGGTCCGGGGCGGCGACGGCAGCGCCCAGCGCCACCGGCAGTCCCTGTCCGATCGCCCCGCCGGTGAGGGTGAGCACGTCGTGGCGCGCTGCCCCGGCGGTGGCCGCCGGCAGCATCAGGCCCGAGGTGTTGGACTCATCGGAGATGATCGCGTTGTCGGGCAGCAGGGCGCCGATCACCTGCACCCAGTTCTGCGGGGTCAGCTGTCCGGCCGGAAGTTCCGGGGCGGCAGCGGGTGCCGGCCGCGGCTGCACGCCGGGCGCCACCGCGTCGGCCAATTGCGTCAGCGCCGCGACCACGTCGGTCTCCAGTCCGGCCAGGTTGTGGACCAGGCAGCCCTCGGGGACCAGGTCGCTGGGCTTGCCGGGATAGGCGAAGAACGACACCGGGGCCCGGGTGCCGGCGACCACCAGGTGCTTGATTCCGTCGAGTTGGAAGGCGGCCTGCTCGGCCAGGTAGCCGAGCCGGTCGATCGGCGGCACGCCGGCACCGCGAGCCAGTCGGGTCGGGAAGGTCTCGACCAGGGCGCGGGCCCCGGTCGCGGCGGAGATCCGGTCGGTGGCCTCCAGGGCGCCCACGTCGGCCACGGCGGGGCCCCCGATCAGCAGCGCAACCGGCTCGCCGCTGCGCAGCACGTCGGCGATCTCGGCGACAACCTGTCCGTCGGGGGCGGCCGCAGCGAGTGGTTCGACCGGCCCGGCCGCTTGGGCGCCGTCATCCCAGGAGATGTCGGCGGGCAGGATCAGGTTGGCCACCTGCGCGGGGCTGGCCATCGCGGCGGCCACCGCTTCGGCGGCATCGCGGCCGATCTCGGTCCCGGAGCCGGTGCGGCGCGCCCAGCCGTGGGTCCAGTCGGTCAGCGGTTCGATGTCGGATTCCAGCGGCGCGTCGTACTTCTTGTGGTAGGTGGCGTGGTCGCCGATGACGTTGACCACCGGCACGTGGGCACGGCGGGCGTTGTGCAGGTTGGCCAGGCCGTTGCCCAGCCCGGGGCCCAGGTGCAGCAGAGTGGCGGCCGGTTTTCCGGCGATCCGGGCGTAGCCGTCGGCGGCGCCGGTCACCACGCCCTCGAACAGGCACAGCACCCCGCGCATCTGCGGCACCGAGTCCAAGGCGGCCACGAAGTGCATCTCGGAGGTGCCGGGATTGGCGAAACAGACCTGCACGCCGCTGTCGACCAGGGTGGTGATCAGGGCCTGTGCTCCGTTGGTCATGGGGTTGCCTTTCTTGACGGGCACCGAAGTATGCGGGAAGCGCGCACTCTGTTGCCTATAGAAGCACGCCGGGGTTGAGGATCCCGGCGGGGTCGAAGGCGGCCTTGATGCGGCGCATCAGGGCGATCTTGACCGGATCCTCCAGGTCCAGGAAATGTTGCGTCTTGACCCTCCCCAGGCCGTGTTCGCCGGAGATCGCGCCCCCCAATGCCATCGCCGCGGCGAAGATGTCGTGCAGCAGCCGGTGCCGGACATCGTCGTCGGCGCAGAACACCGCCAGGTGGACGTTCCCGTCGCCGGCGTGTCCGCAGCCGACCACCCCGGCGCCCGCCTGCTGCGCGAAACCTTGTGCTCGGGTGAAGAATTCATGCATGACCGCGCGCGGGACCACCACGTCGATGACGTCGTGGGCGCCGGCGGCCTTGGCCGTCCAGAACGCCTTCTCGCGGGCCTCGATCAGGGCGTGCGCCGAATTGCCCTCCAGCACATAGACGTCGACCGCCCCGAGTGATCCCAGCAATTCGCCCAGCATCGCCACGTCGTCGTCGAGCCGGTCGTGGTCTCGGTTCTCCACCCCGATCACCAGGTGCGCCTCGGCGGTGTCGCGAACGGCGTCGGGGATGCCCAGGTTGAGGTTCTGCGAGTAACTGATGGCGGCCAGTGTCAGCTTGTCGACGTATTCGAGGATCACCGGGTCCACCCCGCTGCGCACCACCGTCGGTACGGCGCGCATCACCGCGGGCAGGTCGGCGAACGGAGCCAGCAGGGTGGCCGAGTGCGCCAGCCGCGGGTAGAGCCGCACGGTGACCTCGGTGGCCAGGGCGCAGGTGCCCTCGGAGCCGATGATCAGCTGGGTCAGGTCGTATCCGGTGGACAGCTTGGTGATCCGGCCACCGGTGCGGATCAGCTCGCCGGTAGGCAGCGCGGCCTGCAGCCCGAGCACGTTGTGGCGGGTCACCCCGTACTTGACCGCGCGCATGCCGCCGGCGTTGGTGCCGACGTTGCCGCCGACGCTGGCCGACAGCTCCCCGGGAAAGACGGTGTACATCAACCCCGCCTCGGCGGTCGCGGTGTCGAGGTCGGCCAGAGTGACCCCGGGTTGGACCACCGCGACCTGATTGTCGGTGTCGATCTCGCAGATCGCGTTCATCTTCTCGAAGGAGATCAGCAGACCGTCGGCACACGGCCGGGCGCCGGCCGACAGTCCGGTACCGGACCCGCGGGCGGTCACCGGGACCTTGGCCTCGGTGGCGGCGGCCAGCAGCGCCGCGACCTGCTCGGCGGTCTGCGGGCGGACGAGGTAGCGCGGTGTCACCGGTGCGCCGATCAGCGCCTCGTCGTGGGCGTAGTCGGGGCCGATCTGGTCGCCGGTGAGCAGTCCGGCGGCGCCGACGATGTCGGCGAACCCCTGCGCGACTGCGGCATCTACCATGCGGCCCTCACTTCCCGAATCCGGCGTCCCGCAGCGCCTGGGCCATCGACCCGCCGGCCGGGGCCGCATCCCGGCGCCCGGCACCGTTGCCGGGACGCCGCCCCCGATTCTGCTTGGCCGCGTCGTTGCGCGCAGCGGGTTTGGGGCCGCGAGCCGGCTTATCCCCCAACCGCAGGCTCAGCCCGATCCGTTGGCGGTCGATGTCGACGTCGACGACCTTCACCTTCACCACCTGCCCGGAGCGGACCACCTCGTGCGGGTCGGAGACGAATCGGTCCGACATCGCCGAGACGTGCACCAAGCCGTCCTGGTGCACCCCGACGTCGACGAACGCGCCGAACGCCGCAACGTTGGTCACCACGCCCTCCAGGACCATGCCCACCTTCAGGTCGGCGATCTTCTCCACACCCGCGGCGAACGTCGCGGTGGAGAACGCCGGTCTCGGGTCGCGTCCGGGCTTCTCCAACTCGGCGAGGATGTCGGTCACGGTCGGGACCCCGAATCGGTCATCGGCGAAGTCGCCCGGATTCAGCGACCGCAGCACTCGCTCATCACCGATGATCTCCGCCAGGGAAACTCCCGAGCGGTCCAGGATGCGCCGGACCACCGGGTAGGCCTCCGGGTGCACCCCCGAGGAGTCCAGCGGGTCGTCGCCGTCACGGATGCGCAGGAACCCGGCGCACTGCTCGAATGCCTTGGGCCCCAACCGCGGCACGTCGAGCAGCGCGGCCCGGTTGCGAAACGGCCCGGTCTGGTCGCGGTGGGCCACGATGGATTCGGCCAGCGATTCCGAGACCCCCGACACCTTGGCCAGCAGCGGCGCAGAAGCGGTGTTGAGGTCGACGCCGACCGCGTTCACGGCGTCTTCGACGACCGCGTCGAGGCTGCGGGCCAGGATGCCCGGCGTCACGTCGTGCTGGTACTGGCCGACCCCGATGGACTTCGGCTCGATCTTGACCAGCTCGGCCAGCGGATCCTGCAGCCGCCGCGCGATCGACACCGCCCCGCGCAGGGTGACGTCGAGATCGGGCAGTTCATGTGCGGCGTAGGCCGACGCCGAATACACCGAGGCGCCGTCCTCGCTGACCATCGCCTTGACCGGGGCGGCGGCCCCCGCGGATCGGAGGTCGGCGATCAGTTCGGCGGCCAGGGCGTCGGTCTCCCGCGACGCGGTGCCGTTGCCGACGGCGATCAGCTCCACGCCGTGCCGGGCGACCAGTGCGGCCAGCGTCGCCTTGGCCTGATCCCACTGCTTCTGCGGTTGGTGCGGGAAGATCGCGCAGGTGTCGAGCACCTTGCCGGTGCCGTCCACAACGGCGACCTTCACCCCGGTGCGAAAGCCCGGGTCCAGCCCGAGCGTGGTGCGGTTACCCGCGGGCGCGGCCAGCAGCAGGTCCTTGAGGTTGCGGGCGAACACCGCGACCGCGTCGGATTCGGCGCGCTGCTTGAGCCGCATCCGGGCGTCGACCGCCGCGGAGAACGCCAGCCGGGTCTCCCAGGCCCACCGCACCGTCTCGGCCAGCCACGGCGTCGCCTCGCCGGGTGCGGTCATGTCCACGCCCAGCGACCGGGCGACCATCGCCTGATAGGGCTCGCCGTCGCCGCCGTCGAAGGCCAGCGCCAGGGCCTCCTCCTTTTCGCCGCGCAGCACCGCCAGCACCCGGTGCGACGGCATGGTTACCAGCGCCTCGCTGAAGTCAAAATAGTCCCGGAACTTCTGTGCCGCAGCGCTTTTCGCGGCATCTTCGGAGCGCGGCATGGTCCGCAGCGAGCCGGCCGACCAGAACTTCTCCCGCACGGCACCCACCAGTTCGGCGTCCTCGGCGGCCCGTTCGACCAGGATGGCGCGCGCCCCCTCCAGCGCCGCGACCGCATCGGCGACCGCCTCGCCGGTGTATTCCGAAGCGATCTGCTGCGGGTTCAGTGTCGGGTCGGCCAGCAGCCGGTCGGCCAGCGGTTCCAGACCCGCTTCGCGGGCGATCTGTGAATCGCCCTGGATTCGTCGGAGGCTCGAGCTATTGGATTCCGACCAGGGGTTGGTCGGTCCGTGATGCATCGTA
>NZ_MVHU01000019.1 GCF_002086285.1 Mycolicibacter kumamotonensis
CCCCCGCCGCCTCCGCCACCGGCGGAAGTGGCACCTCCACCGGGGGCGGCGACGTGAGATCGACAGGCGGCTCGACGGCCATCGATTCGGGCATCCGGTGGCGGGCCCTGGACGACTCAGCCGGGCGGAGCTCCTCGGGTTCGGGCGCGGCGGGCGGAGTCGGTTCGGCCGTCTCGACGGGCACCGCGGCCGCATTCAGGCTGACGAATTCCGTCCTGAACTCCAGGGGCTCCTTATGAAGTTGACGCACGGTGGACTCCACCCGCAGGACCGCGAACGCCCTGGCGACATTGATGACCCTGGCCTCCGCGGCCTGACGCGCCTGCCCGGCCAGATCGGAGCGACTGATCGCATGCAGCTTCTCGTTCGCCGAATTGGCGATGCGCCGCAGATCCGCGTTCAAGTACTCGGCGAGCGGCGCCGTCTCGGGGGTGATCGTCGCCAATTCGGCCGGCCACAGCCCGCCGAGCACCCAGGCACTACAGTCCACCGGAGCGCTGAAGGCCGGGATCGCGAGTGATTCCCGAGCCGCGCTCCGCAGGCGCTGGCGCGCCGAACGTCGACCGAAGATTGCCACCGCGCAAGCCTACCGTTGCCGCTCAGCCACCCTGACGGAATCGCACCCCCATCGAATCCGCCGCGCAACATCTGCAGAAGATCATCCACAATCGCTGCGCGCCGTGAATTGTCAGCCCCCCCAGCAGGTCGGTAGCGTGCTGAGCATGGCCGATGTCGGGTCGCCCGCAACGGGGTGTGCAGCGCAGCTGAGCGAAGTGCTCGCCCTGCTGGCCCGTGCACGGAACCTGTTCGGCGACATGATGGTTGAACCTCCCCCCGACATCGCACCGCGGGCCGACGCGGCCGGGCGCTGGGTGGTTTAACGTCCGCTGCCGTCACCGGCCTGGCGGCCGGCGTAGAGCTGGTGACTCAGTAGGCGCTCGGTGGCCACCCGGAGATCCTCGTTGGTCGGCACCGCCGCCGAGGGGGCGTGCCCGGTGGTGATGATCTCGCCGCGGATCTCCAACGCCGCCTTGAGAAACGACACGTCTGCGGCCAGGACGATGGCCTCCGCCAGCCGATGCGCGTCGGCCGACATGGCTGCCTCACTGAGCGCCACGCTGTGCAGATAGCCTCCGCGGCAGGACCGGAACAGCACATCGCCACTGGGGTGAACGGTGTCGAACGCCGGGTTCGGTTCAGTCATCGGCGCCCATCGGTGAGGTGCCGGAAGGCCTTGGCCGCTTCTTCTTCATGCTTGTTCCACGTTGCCACGGCCTGGTTCAGATTGTCCGACATCTGCAAATGTTCGCTGGACTGATCGTCGTAGCAGTTCTTGCGTGCGTTGAGCAACTCCCCGGCCGCCCGACGAAAGTCGCTGTAGATCGGTCCGAGTGCATTCAGGGTCGCCTCGATACCCTCGTGGGAGGCCGTGGCGGTGGCCAGATAATCCGAGGCCTGCTGGTGGTTCCCGGCGGCATTGGTCAAAACGCCCTGATCGACATGGATCTTCTCTGGCATCTCTTACCTCCCTGGCTAGTCGACGATGACGGGTGGAACGCGGATTTTCAAGCTCGCGGCACCGGGCAGGTGTCCCGCCGGCCGGGTCGGGGCCGGTTCACCGGCCGCGGTGGGCTCGGCGATTCGCAGGTGCTGCCAGCCCAGGAATCCGGGGCCGCGCAAATTACCGGCCAGATGGATCTGTCCGTCGAGCAGTGCTTTGCCATCACCGACGGCCACCGCATGGCGGTCGGTGAACACCCCGATGTCGCCGGGCCGCAGCCGGGCCGGGTCGACCGGCGCCGTCACCGGGATTCCAGGCGGCGGGATGTCAATCTGCTGGCGGCGGAACGCCTCCGCGACAGGCGTCCCCTCAGCGGCGGCCTGCATCGCCGCGGCCAGCCGCGCATCGGCGACGGTGGTGGTCGCGCCGTCGGGCAGCGTCACGGTGACGGGGCCGTCGTCGTGCGGGGTCTCCGACGACGCCGCCTCCTCGGTCTGTTCACCCTCGGCGGGGGCGGCATCGTCGACGGACATCGCCTGCTCCGGTTCGAACGGGTCGTCGGTGGGAATGTCGCCGCCGTCCGGATCGGACAACCATCCAGCGGGCGGAAGCCCGGCCGGCATGGCGGCGGGCATCCCACCGAACCCCGGGCCGTCGCCGCCGAGTCCGGGAACCATCGGCATCACCGGCGCCTCCGGCTGGCGCTGGGGCGCAAACGCGTAACCCGGGTCCGGCTCGTCTTCGGGCAGCGGGTCCAGATAGGCATCCGCATCGCCGTCCGGGTCCAGAGGCGGTGACGCCGGATCGCGGTCGGATTCGGCCGTCGAGTCGACGGGGGCCGCGCGGTCGGTCTGCGCCGCATACAGCGCCGTCAACGCGGTGGCCAGCGCCTGTTTGGACAGGTCGTCGTCGTTGGCCTCTTCGACCACCCTGATGATTTCGGCGAGTTTGGCGATCAGGAACCGCTGGAACTCCCGCGCCCCGGAGGCGGTGCCCAGATCCCAGGCCTGAGCGGCGCCGATGATCTCCGCCTCCAGGTTCTCGAGGCGCCGACGGCCCTCCACGGTGGTCTTGTGCGCCTGTCGGAGCGCTTCGATGATCTGCCGGTCGAACTGCGCAGACGCCGACAGTTGGTGCGCCAGTGCGGCTTCGGCGAGCTTCATCGCCTGCGCCGCACGTCCCTGTTGTTCGGCGCCGGGCGACGGTTGTACCGATCCCAGTCCGTTCAGGATGCGATCGTAGGCCGCCTCCGGCAGAGGCAACGTCAGCGCCGCCTGCGCCACGCGTGTCGCCTCGCTCGCGCCGCCGGCCCGTTCGATCCGGCGGATCGCGTCGAGCACGTCGTCGCGGGTCGTCATGTGCTCAGCCCAACGCCGCTGCGCGGGGCCGCTGTTGAGGCGCTGGCCGCTCCATGGCCGGTGACTGTACCGATGGTGTCCCGGGCCGACAATTCACCGGCACACCCGGTGTGGACACGCCGATCACGGCACCGGACGACGGATCGCCACCCGGGCTCCCAGCGGACTGATCCGGACGGACGCTCCGGCGTGCGGGGCTTCGACCACCATGTTGTCGCCGATCGCGAGCTGGACGTGGCCGGGGTTGGGAAACACCAGATCGCCGGGGCGAATCTGGGAGCGCGGCACCGGGATTCCGTCGTTGATCTGGGTGTAGGTGGTGCGTGACAGCGGCACTCCGGCCTGGGCATAGGCCCACTGGGTCAGACCCGAGCAGTCGAATCGGTCCGGGCCGATGGCGCCCCAGACGTAGGGTCTGCCCAGCCTCGACAACGCGGCGCGCACCGCCAGCCCGGCACGAGTATCGGGTAGCCGCAACCGATCCAGGCTCGGTGCCCGGCGCCGTGACCGGTAGCGAAGTCGTCGCAGCCCCGCCCGATGCGCCCGGGCGCGGTGTCGGGCCGCCAACACGTGCGCCCGCTGGGCGCGCAATCGTGCCGCCCGGCGGCGCATCGCCTCCCGCTGTGCCAGCGGTGTGTCGGCGACGACGTTCGCGTCGGCACGGGCCTCCGCCACGACGCCGCGGGTCTGCTGGCCGGCCCGGGCATGGTCGGCGACCGCCGCGGCCAGCAGCGCCGTGGCCGCGGCGTCGGTTCGGGCGTTGGCCATCAACCGATCCCGCTGGGCCAGCACCGCCTGCCGGTAGTGTTCGCGGCCTGGGCCGATATCCAACTGCGCGGTCCGTTCCAGCAGATCGATAGGGCGATCCAGCCGCGCATCCACGGACACCGGCTGCGGGCGGGCCGTGAACAGCCGGTGGGCGCGGTTCAAGATCTCCAAGTCAGTGTCGGTCACCGGTGTCTTCCTCCCTCGGCTTCCGCGGGGGCCTCGGATACCGCGTCGGAGGCCCCGTCGGCGAACGCGCGCACCCGGGCCAGCGCGCCCGGTGGGATGACTCCCCTGTTGCGGATGTCCCATAGCTCATCGGCACTGACGCCGAGCAGCGCCGCGATCACCGGCTCGGGCAGCGAGGACCGCGCGCAGGCGGCGTCGAATCGGGCGGTCAGGCTCGCGGGCATGCGCTGCAGCAGGTCGCTGCGGATGGCCTCCAGATCCCGCAGGTGCCCCATGAGCCGGGAGGCGTGGTCCCCGCCCGCGTTCACCGCGACCCGCCAGGAGCTGGCCGCCAGCATCTCCGCCTTCACGCACTGGGCGATCACGGAAAGAATATACGTCTCGTATTCGTCTGATGCTTCCGACGGCAGCCTGGCGATCACCGAACGCAACGCGTCGAGCTGCGCCTCGGCGTATCCCTCGAGCACTTCGGTGTCGCTGTGGCGGTCGACGACGACGGCGGTGGCGGGCCGCGCCGGCGATATCCGAGGCCCGCCGGCGGACAGCAGCTGAGCCAGTTCGGCGTCGGGATCTTCGGCGACCAGCAGGCGCGAATAGGTCCCCGGCGGTAAGCCGAGACCATTCTCAACCTTCTGAACTGTGCCTTTGTGGGGTTTGCGGGCGCCGCGCTCCAAATAGCTCAAACCCATGATGCTGACGCCGGTGGCCGCGGCGAGGTCGGCCAGCGACCAGTCCCGTGCCTCGCGCAGTGCCCGAATGGCCGCGCCCGCTGACTCGCGGCTCACCGTCGCGCCCCGACCATGTCCGGATACTACACAGCCTCGCCCGACCCTACTTACATATATGTTTTTATCCACTTTCTGTTGCGCACACCCTCTTCGTTCATATACGTTTTCATCTACGTTATCCGCTCTGTTCTCACGAGGAGGCCCTTCCGATGGCACCCCCCTGCTCCGCGAACCCGGAACTGTGGTTCGGCTACCCCGACGCCGACGGTGCCGACGGCGCCGCCAAGGCCCGGGCCTACGAACAGTCCTCCACCGAGGCGCGCCTGCTGTGCCTTCGTCGCTGCCCGCTGGCGCAGCAGCGCCGATGCGCCGCACTCGCCGTCGAACGCAGCGAGGAGTACGGGGTGTGGGCCGGCGTGAAACTCCCCGGTGGCCAGTACCGCAAGCGAGCCGAACTCGCCCGCGCCCACGCGGTCCTGCGGGCGATCGCCGCGGGCGAGATCAACGCCCGCGAACTCCCCGACAACCAGACCCTGTTGACCAACCACGAACGCGAGCGGCTACCGGTGACGGCGGCCGTGTTTCACCTGCCCTCCGGCCGGATCGGCTCCCCGTCGGCAGCATGACCGGTAGGGTCACCTGCGCAGCGTGGCCTACGGCGCGGAGGTGAGGCCTTGAGCAACCTGGAGACCTCGTCGGACGAATTCGCTTGTGCCGCAGGTCCGACCGATGGTGTCGAGGTACTGCAGCCGCGCGAAGTCCCGCTGGGGGGGCCGCGCGCGATGCGGGTGCGCCGCACCTTGCCGCAGCGGGAACGCTCGCTGATCGGCGCCTGGTGCTTCGTCGACCACTACGGGCCGCAGGACCAGGGCCGCGACGGCGGCATGGACGTTCCGCCCCACCCGCACACCGGATTACAGACGGCGACCTGGCTGTTCAGCGGGCTGGTCGAACACCGCGACAGCGCCGGCGTGCACGCGCTGGTCCGCCCCGGCGAATTGAACCTGATGACCGCTGGCGCAGGCATCTGCCACTCCGAGGTCTCCGTCGAACCGCAATCGGCGCCGATCCTGCACGGGGTACAGCTGTGGGTGGCCCTGCCGGATTCCGCGCGCTTCACCGACCGCGCCTTCCACCATTTCGCGCCCGAATCGGTTTCGCTGTCCGGCGGCTCGGCGCTGGTGTTTCTCGGCGCGCTGGCCGGCCACCACTCCCCCGTTCCGTCCTTCACTCCCCTGCTCGGCGCCCAACTCGATCTGGACCCGCGACAAGAGCTCGCGCTCGATGTCGATCCGGCGTTCGAGCACGGCGTGCTGTGCGACCGGGGCGCGGTCGGCCTGGGCGGGATCACTTTGAGCATCGGTGAATTGGGCTACCAGGGCCCGGGCCGCACGGTGTTGGTGCTGCGCAACGCCGGTGACGCCCCGGCCCGGCTGCTGCTGCTGGGCGGGCCGCCCTTCGGCGAGGAGCTGGTGCTGTGGTGGAACTTCATCGGCCGCAGCCACGAGGAGATCGTCGAGTTCCGGCGCGAATGGCACGACGGCGATACGCGCTTCGGCGAGGTCCGCGGCTATCGGGGCCGGCTGGACCGGCTGCCCGCACCACCCCTGCCGCCGGTTCGGCTGCGGCCACGGCGCGCGGGTGGGCGGTAGCGATCGTGATCGCTAAGGCGTGAGAAGCACTTTCACCACATCCCCGGAACGGGCCGCGACAGCCCGGTACGCCTCGGCCGCGTCGTCCAGGGGAATCTCGGTGGTGAAGATGCCGTCCATCGACAGCCGCCCGGACTGCAGCAGCGGAACCAGCTGCGGCCAGGTCTGCTGCACCGGGGCAGTCGTCATTCGCAACGTGATGCTGCGCACCAGCGCCGGCAACGCCGGGAACGGGAACGGCTGCAGGTCGTGCACCCCGACCACCGACACCGTTCCGCCGGCCCGCACCGCGGTGAGCGCATCCGACATCGTCACATCGGAGCCGACGGCATCGATCACCGCGTCCACCCCGCGCCCGCCGGTCAGCTCCATCGCCGCGGACGTCGCCGACGGCTCCGCCGGGGTGATCCCCATGGCCACCACCCGCTCGCGGCGCTGCGACACCGGGTCGACGCCGAGAACCGTTGCGGCGCCCAGGAACAGTGCGCTGCGTGCCGCGCACAGCCCCACCGCGCCGAGCCCGATCACGGCCACCGTCCCCCCGACCGGAATGTCGGCGCGCAACGCCGCCGCCCACCCGGTGGCGAGGTTGTCGGTGAGCAACAGCGCTTCTTCGTCGCAGAGCCCGTCGGGGATGCGGGCGAGCTGAAAGTCGGCTCCCGGCACGGCCAACAGCTCCGACTGCGCCCCGCCCAGGGCACCGGAACCGAAGATCTGCGGACCCGAGTGGCATCGGATCGGGTCCCGGGTGGCGCATCCGGCGCAGTGACCACAGCCGGCCACCGAGGACACCATCACCCGGTCACCGACGCGCACCGAACCCACCTCGGGGCCGGCCTCGACAACGGTGCCGATCGCCTCGTGACCCAGCGGCACCGGGTCGACGATCGGATAGTCGCCCTCGTAGAAATGCAGGTCCGACCCGCAGATCGCGGTTGCGGTCACCGCGACCACGGCGGCGTCGGCGCCCGGCAGTTCGGGGTCGGGGCGGTTGTCGACCCGGATCGATCCGGGGGCATCGATCACGACACTGCGCATGGGTTCATCCTTCGGTTAACGCTTGCACTTTGCCGAGCACGTCGGGGTAGCGCTTCAGGTGCGCGCCGCCGTTGATGTCGAAGGCGGATCCGGTGATCCACGCGGCCCGCTGCGAGGTCAAGAACTCGACGGCGTCGGCGATGTCATCGGGGACTCCGGCGCGTCCCAGCGGAGTGTTCTCGAGGTATTCGTCGGTCAGGCCCGGGACCATCGCCAGCCCGGCGACCAGGGGAGTGTCGACCAGGCCGGGGGAGACCGCGTTGACCCGGATGCCGCGGGCGGCCAACTCCAGTGCGGCCACCTGGACCAGCATCAGCACGCCGGCCTTGGCGCTGCAGTAGGCCGCCATCGCGGTCCCGGGCTGGCGGCCGTTGAGCGAGGAGACGGCGACGATGCTGCCGCCGTCGTCGAGGGTGCGGGCCGCGTGCTTGATCACCAGCATGGTTCCGGTCAGGCAGACGTCGATGGTGGTCTGCCAGC
The DNA here is from genome assembly GCF_002086285.1 of Mycolicibacter kumamotonensis. Taxonomy (GTDB): domain Bacteria; phylum Actinomycetota; class Actinomycetes; order Mycobacteriales; family Mycobacteriaceae; genus Mycobacterium; species Mycobacterium kumamotonense. The sequence goes on from NZ_MVHU01000019.1 coordinate 7,712, forward strand.
CGGCCAGCTCGATGTCGGGGATCGCGCCGATGACCGACAGCCCCGCGCAGCTGACCACGGTGCGCAGCGGCCCCGCTGCCCGGGCGGCCGCGAAGGCCGCCGCGACGCTGTCTTCGTCGGTCACGTCGGCGGTCACGGCACTGGCCGCCTCCCCGAGCTCGGCGGCCCGCTGCTGTGCTGCCTGGCCGTTGATATCGGCGATCACCACGTGATCGCCGCGCGCGGCCAGCGCGTGCGCGGTGGCCAGACCGATTCCGGAGGCGCCGCCGACGATCAGGGCGACCGGTGCCCGCCCGGTCACGCCCGGGATCCCGTCGCCGCCAGGTATTGGTGCTGCCGGTCCGGACGCACCCACAAGGTGTCCGTGCCCACGTCGCGGCCTTCGGCCACCAGCACGCGTTTGAGGATCTTGTTGGTGGCCGTCGCGGGCAGCCGCGGGGTCAGCCGGACGTAGCGGGGCCACGCCTTGGGGGACAGATCCTCTTGAGCAGCAAGGAACTCGGTGAACTCATCCTGGGACAGTCGGGCGTTGTCGCGCAGCACCAGTGCGGCCATCACCTGGTCGCCGACATCGCCGTCGTCGGGTACCGCGTACACCGCGGCCTGATTGATGTCGGGGTGGCGCATCAGGATGCGTTCGATCGGTGCCGCCGCGAGGTTTTCACCGTCGACCCGCATCCAATCCGCGGTGCGTCCGGCCAGATAGATCCAGCCGTCGACGTCGGCGTAGGCGAGGTCACCCGACCAGTACATGCCGCCGCGCATCCGCTCGGCGGTGGCCTGCTCGTTGTTGTAATAGCCCGAGAAGAAGCCGGCCCCGGTCGTGTTGACCAGTTCCCCGATCGCCTCGTCGGGGTTGGTCAGCCTTCCGTGTTCGTCGAAGATCGCCGGCGGGCATTCGGCCACGGGATCGCTCTGGTAGATCGCCACGCCGGGAAATCCCCGGCCCACCGAGCCGGGCGGGGTGCCCTCGTCGCGGGTGATGGTGACGGCGTTCTCGGTCGAGCCGAATGCGTCGACGACCTGTACGCCGAACCGCCGGGCGAATTCGCCGATGTCGCGCTCGGATGCCTCGTTGCCGAAGGCGACGCGCAGTGGATTGTCGGCGTCGCCGGGTCGCTCCGGGTGGGCCAGCACGTAGGCGAGGGGCTTGCCGACGTAGTTCATATAGGTGGCGCCGTAGCGGCGTACGTCGGACAGGAATCGCGACGCGGAGAACTTCGCCGGCGCCATCGCCGCGCCGGCGGCCACCGCGGGGCCGAAGCCGGCGGCGATCGCGTTGGAGTGAAACAGCGGCATGGACAGGTACACGACGTCGTCGGGTCCGAGTCCGAACCGTTCGGTGAGAGACTGCCCGGCGACCAGCACCATCAGGTGGTTGACCAGGACGGCTTTCGGGTCGCCGCTGGTGCCCGAGGTGAAGATCATCATAAAGGGATCGCTCGCCTGCGCCCGGCGGTGCGGGGTCAGCTCGCCGCCGCTGTCGCAGGCCTGTTGCCAGGCCGGGTCATCGACGTCGATGACGGCGAGTCCACTCAGGTCCAGGCCCGTGAGCAATCCCCGGTGCTCGGCGTCGACCAGCAGCAGTTGTACGTCGGCGGTGCGCAGGTCGGCGACCAGCGCCGATCCGCGCCGGGTGTCGTTGACCCCGCAGAGCACGTAGCCGCCCAGGGCGGCGCCGGCCACCGCGGTGAGCATCGCCGGCGTATTGCCCAACAGCGCCCCGACGTGCACCGGGCGGTCGATGTCGGCGCGGGCGAGCACCGCGGCGGCGTGCCGGGCCGCGCCGGCGATGTATTCGCGCCAGCTCCAGCGGATCTGACCGCCGCGGGCGTCGTGGTAGAGCACGGCCGGCCCGTCGGCGTCAGCGCGTTCGGCTAGCAGTTGCTGCATCGTCTCGGCCATGGCGCCCTCCTAACCGGTGACCGTAGCGCTCGGAGCGGCCAGGTGCCGGGCCAGGAAGGCGATCTGGTGGTCGACAACGTGGTCGAACCAGTCGCCGCCGGCGAAGACGTCGAAGTGATCGCACGGATAGTGCCGTACTTCGGCGCGCGCGGCGAACGCCGCCTTCGCTGCGGCCTGCGGGGGAGCGCCGCGGTCGAAGTCGGCGATCTGCACCAGCATCGGGCAGGAGATCGCCGCGGCGTGCTTGGCGGCCGGGCGGTAGCCGCCCAGCTGCAGGCCGATTCCGGCGTCGACTTCATTGCGCCAGGTGGGGCCGGCCATCGCGGTGTAGGCCTCGTAGTAGCCGTCGGCGGTCAGGGTGGCCAGCTCGCCGGGCCGACCGACCAGGGGGATCGTCGCGGGGGCGCGGCCCGCCCGCTGGGCCAGCGCGCTGCGCCAGCCGGTCACCGTCGAGCGCAGCAGCGTCGACGGACGGTGGTTCGGCAGCGCCGCGACGGCGGCGGCCGGTCCGCTGACGAGCGGCGTCAACGCGACCGCGGCCGCCACGCCGGGCACCGTGGCGGCCACCTCGAAGACGTGGCCACCGGCCAACGAGACGCCCCACACCACGAGTCGCCGCGGGTCGACACCGGGCCGTTTGACCGCCGTGGCGCAGGCCGCGCGGAAGTCGGCGATCTGGTCTTTGATCGAAATCCGTTGCCGGGGGTGGCCTTCCGACTGCCCGAAATAGCGGTAGTCGAAGGCGAATGCGGCGAACCCGGCGGCGCTCAACCGTTCGGCGAACGGGATCAGCCCCGAGTCGACTGTGCCGCCGAAACCGTGGGCGAGCACCACCACCGGAGCGCCGCTGTCATCAGCCCGATCGTCCGCCGCCGGGAAGAACCGGCCGACGCATGTGCTGCCGCCGCTGTCGAATCGGACCGTGCTCACGCCGACGCTCCCGTCTTGTGCACCCCGGCCCAGGCCGGTGCGCCGAGTTCGGCGGCTCGCCGCACGCCGCGGGGGATCTCGGAGGTGCGCATGTCGTGTTCGTAGAGGAAGTAGTCGAGTTGCTGGGTGTGCCGCGGTCTGTCCAGCATGTGGCCGGTGTATTTGCGCATGTCGGCGTCGATGACCCGGCGCATCTCGGTGACCGACGGCAGCCGGTAGCGGCCGGCGGCATAGGCGCCGATCAGGCGGGCCTGGGCCTCCACGAACGGGAACAGGGTCGGGGTGGCTTGGGCGAATCCGGCGAACACCAGGTCGTCGATGCCGGGGTAGAACATCCGCTTGTACAGGTCGATCCGGTTGTCCGGTGCGCTGATGAACTCCGGGTCGAAGAACGGGAAGGTGATGTTGTAGCCGGTGGCGTAGATGATGATGTCGAATTCACCGCTGGTGCCGTCGGTGAAATGCACTGTGTCGCCGTCCAATCGGCTGACGTTGGGCTTCGGGATCACATCGCCGGAGCCCAGTCGTAGCGGCAGCTCCACCGACTGGGTCGGGTGCGCCTCGAAGAACTTGTGGTTGGGCGTCGGTAGCCCGAGGTCCTCGGGCTGGCCGGCGATGAACGGCTGGGCCCACTGCGCGAATTTGCGCTGCCAGGAGAATGGCAGGTAGGGACTGGTGCGGTAGTACTTGTCGGCGGGCTTGCCGGCTAGGTACTTCGGCACGATCCAGGCGCCGGAGCGCGTCGAGAGGGTCAGTTCATTGTCCAGCGCCTTGGAGGACAGTTCCACCGCGATGTCGGCGGCGCTGTTGCCCAGGCCGACCACCAGGATGCGCTTGCCGGTGAACTCCAGCGGCGTCTTCGGGTCGATGTAGTGGTGCGCGTGCAGCGACTCACCGGTGAATTCGCCCGGGAAGTCCGGAAAGCGCGGGTCCCAGTGGTGGCCGTTGGCGACCACCAGCAGGTCGAAACGGCGGTGCTGACCGTCGGCCAATTCCAGTTCCCACCCGCCGCCGGGCAGCCGCTGGGCGTGGCCCACCTCGGTGTTGAACACGATGTTGCGTTTGAGCTCGAAGGCCTCCGCGTAGGAGTCCAGGTACTCCTTGACCAGGGTGTGGTGCAGGAAGTCGGGATAGTGGGGTGGCATCGGGAAGTCCTTGAAGGACAACTGATGCTTCGAGGTGTCGATGTGCAGCGACCGGTAGGCGCTGGAATGCCCGTTGGGATTGCCGAAGGCCCAGTTGCCGCCGATCCGGTCGGAGGATTCGAAGCAGGTGTAGTCGATCGCGTAGTCGGACAACATCTTTCCCGCGGTCAGGCCACTGATGCCGGCACCGATGATCGCGGTGTGTGGTGCGGACATGGGTGAACCTCCGACCGTCGGGGGAGTAGACAGGTTGGAAAGAAGTGTCTACCTGACGCGTGGCAATAGTACACAGATCTGCGAATCTGTCTACACCCTTGTTAGGCTTACCGGCCAGGAGGTGCGCCGTGAACGCAAAGCCGGCATCGGCGACGTCGACGACCGATCGGCTCCTGGATGCGACCGAACAACTGCTGGCCGACAAGGGGATCCGGGCCACGACGATGATCGACGTCGCCGAGCGCGCCGGGGTCTCCCGCGCCTGGCTGTACCGGAACTTCCCGGACAAGCCCGCACTCGTCGGCGCCGCGATCATCCGCCTGGTCGAGACCAGTTGGACACAGTCTCGCGCGGAGCTCTCCACCCTGCCCGGGTTCGAGGAGCAGCTGGTGGCCGGCGTGCAGATCGGCCGGCGCGCCTACGACGACCCGGGCACACTGCTGATGCGGCTGCGCACCGCCGAACCGGAGGAGTTCACGGCCTGCGCCGGAGCAGGCGTCCGCGGCCTGGTGCCCGACCTTGCCGCGTTCTGGTATCCGTTCTTGGAGGCCGCCGCCGCTGCCGGAGAAATCCACGGCGACACCGACTTACCGGAAGCCAGCGAATGGATCGCCCGGGTGATGATCAGCCTGGGCAGCGTCCCGGGCAACCACATGGACCCCGATGACCCCGCCGCGGTGCGTCGGCACCTGCGGCGGTACGTGTTGCCGGCGCTGCAGGTAGCACCGGATGCGAGCTGAGCGCCCGGGACCTGCGCGTCGTCGGGCGGGGAGTAATTTCGGCGCCGTTGCGTTGCAACAACCTATGGAACTTCGTAATCGGATCGCCCTGGTCACCGGCGGCACCGCTGGAATCGGCCTCGAATCGGCGCGCCTGCTCGCGGCCGAAGGCGCCGAGGTGGTGATCTCGGGTCGCGACGGCGAGCGCGGTGCCCGAGCGGTGGCCGAGCTCGCCGGCAAGGCGACCTTCGTTCAAGCCGATCTGAGCGATCTCGACGCGGTCGCGCGGCTGGTCGGCCAGGCCGGCGACATCGACATCCTGGTCAACAATGCCTCGGTGTTCCCGGTTGCCCCGACGGTTGAGCAGGATGTCGCGTCGTTTGACCAGATGTTCGACACCAATGTGCGCGGCACCTACTTCCTGGTGGCCGAAGCGGCACGGGGCATGATCGAATGCGGTCGGGGCAGCATCATCAACATCACCTCCACTGCCGCCGACAAGGGTTTCCCGGGCACGTCGGTCTACGGCGCTACCAAGGCTGCGCTGGCAGCGCTGACCCGCACCTGGGCCGCGGAGTTCGGTGCGCACGGGATCCGCGTCAACAGTGTCTCGCCGGGACCGACGCGGACGCCGGGAGCCGCGGCGATGGGAGAGTTCATCGACGACATCGCGGCGACGCTGCCGCTGGCGCGTACCGCCGGGCCGGAGGAGATCGCCCAGGCCGTGTTGTTCCTGGCCTCGCCGCGCGCCAGTTACGTCACCGGATCGACGCTCTTTGTCGACGGCGGCGGTTCGGCGGTCTAGCGCCCGCCGGAGGCGTCGATCCTTCGGACTGCGCCGCTGCGACCACCGGCCCGCCAACAGAAAAACCCCGGCAAAGCCGGGGCCGATCTGTAGCCGATGACGCGACTCATCACAAAAGTGGGCGAAGGGGGACTTGAACCCCCACGTCCCGAAGGACACTGGCACCTGAAGCCAGCGCGTCTGCCATTCCGCCACTCGCCCGAGCGACCGGGGGAGCCTATCACGGCTCGCAGAGGGTGCTTTCGACCCGGTTCGGACCCTAACGCCAACCCTACCGCGGGCCGCCGTGACCCCATCGTGACCTGCTCTTATCCGATTCTCCGCCGTACAAGGGTGCCGCGGCGGCACACCGGGTCGATACCATGTCCAGGGCGGATGCAGCTGCGCGACACGCCGCAGCCAGGCGTCCCCGGCACGAGGAATTGACGGCGGCAAGTGAGGCGGCAGTTGATGGACAGCCAGCGCGGGCTGGTTCAGCGCATCGAGCGCAGGCTCGAATCCGCCGTGGAGGATGCGATGGCCAGGGTCTTCGGCGGGGAAGTGGTCCCCGAGGAGGTAGAGGCCGCGTTGCGCCGGGAAGCCGCCGCGGGGGTGCGGGCTTTAGCCGGAAATCAGCTTTTGGCGCCCAACGAATACATCATTACCCTCGGTGTGGACGACTACGACAATGTGGGCGCCGACCAGGGTTTGACGTCGAAGGCCTTCGCCCGGCATTTAGCGGGATATATCGGCGAGCAGGGGTGGCAAACGTATGGTGATGTGGTTGTCCGGTTCGAGCAGTCTCCGAGCCTGCGGACTGGTCAAGTCCGCGCGCGGGGCGCTGTCAACCCGGACGCTCGCCCCCACCAGACGGTCAGTGAACCCCGCCCGCCACAATCAGATCATGCGTTTACCGCAGAATCAGGAGTGCCTCCGATGACCGATGACCCGAGCTACCGCGGCGCCCACGGGCAGCAGGACCGTCCCGGCGACGACTACTACGACCCGCGCTACGGTCGGCCGGCCGACGACGCACGTGGCGGTCAGGACCCGCGGGGCCACTACGCCCCCGAGCCCGAGCCCTACCAGCAGGACCCGCGCGGTGGCGGCTACCCCGAGGGCCCCGGTGGCCCGGGTGCCCCGGGTGCCCCAAGTGCCTATGCCCCGCCGCGTCGGCCCGAGCAGGTGGGCTACCCCGAGCAAGGGGGCTACCCCGAGCAAGGGGGCTACCCGGAGCAAGGGGGCTACTCCGAGCAGGGCGGCTACGCGCCGCCGTCCTATGAGCAGCGTCCGCCGAGCGGCTATGGAGCCCCCGCCGGTTATGGCTCGGGCTACCCCCAGCAACCGCCTCCGCCGGCCGCCTACCCGGGCGGTGGCGGCCAGCCCGGGTATGGCGACTACGAGCGGCCCCCGGCCCGCCACGACGACTACGCCGGCTACCCCGAAGCCCAGCCCGAGCAGCGCCCCTCCTACCCGGACCAGGGCGGCTACGACCAGGGTGCGCCGTCCTACGGCCGGCAGGACTACGGTCAGCCCGACTACCGCTACGGCGAGTCGCAGGGCGCCCCGGCCGGCTACGACTACGGCCAGCAGGGCGGCTACGGCGAAACCCAGGCGGGTTATGACTACGGCCAGCCGCCGGCCCCCGGCGGCTATGAGGGTCCGGGCGGCGGCTACGGCCAGCGCGCCTACTCGGCGCCGACCACGGTCACCTTGCAGCTCGACGACGGCAGCGGCCGGACCTACCAGCTGCACGAGGGCACCAACGTGGTGGGCCGCGGCCAGGACGCCCAGTTCCGGCTGCCGGACACCGGCGTCTCGCGTCGTCACCTGGAGATCCGCTGGGACGGCCGGGTCGCGCTGTTGTCCGACCTGAACTCCACCAACGGCACCACGGTCAACAACGCCCCGGTCCAGGAATGGCAGCTGGCCGACGGCGACGTCATCCGGCTCGGGCACTCCGAGATCATCGTCCGGGTCCACTAGGGACGAGCGGAGCCTACGCCGCCTGGCGGCAGCGAAGCCCTCCCGCTTTGCCCTACGGCGACCCACGCCCAAGTATCGTGACTTTGCCGAAGTGCTCCGCCGCGATGAGCACGACGTGGACGGTGCAAGGACGGAGAGGACGCCGGATGCAGGGACTGGTGCTGCAGCTGACGCGAGCCGGTTTTTTGACGTTGCTGTGGCTGTTCATCTGGTCGGTGCTGCGGATACTGCGGACCGATATCTATGCGCCGACCGGCGCGGTGATGGTGCGCCGCGGCCTGTCGATCCGGGGTGTGCTGCTGCCTTCGCGGCAGCAACGCACCGGTGCCCGCCACCTGGTGGTCACCGAGGGGCCCTTGACCGGGGCCCGGATCGCGCTCAGCGATCAGCCGGTGCTGATCGGCCGCGCCGACGACTCCACCCTGGTGCTCACCGATGATTACGCCTCCACCCGGCACGCTCGATTATCTCAACGGGGGTCGGAATGGTATGTCGAAGACCTCGGCTCGACCAACGGCACCTACCTTGACAGGGTGAAGGTGACCACTGCGGTACGGGTTCCCGTCGGGACGCCGATACGAATCGGCAAGACCGCGATCGAGCTCCGCCGGTGAGCCTGGTTCTGCGGTACGCCGCCCGCAGTGATCGCGGCCTGGTGCGCTCCAACAACGAGGACTCGGTGTATGCCGGGGCCCGGCTCCTGGCCCTGGCCGACGGCATGGGCGGGCACGCGGCTGGCGAAGTCGCCTCCCAGCTGGTGATCGCCGCCCTGGCCCACCTTGATGACGACGAGCCGGGTGGCGATCTGCTGGCGAAGTTGGAAGCCGCTGTGCAGGAAGGCAATTCGGCGATCGCGGCCTATGTCGAGGAGCACCCGGAGCTCGAGGGCATGGGCACCACCCTGACCGCGATCCTGTTCGCCGGCCCCCGCCTGGGACTGGCCCACATCGGCGACTCCCGCGGCTATTTGCTGCGCGACGGCGAGCTGAGCCAGATCACCAAGGACGACACCTTCGTGCAGACCCTGGTCGACGAGGGTCGCATCACCTTGGAAGAGGCGCACAGTCATCCGCAGCGGTCCCTGATCATGCGGGCGCTGACCGGCCACGAGGTGGAGCCGACGCTGATCATGCGTGAGGCGCAGGCCGGCGACCGCTACCTGCTGTGCTCCGACGGTTTGAGCGACCCGGTGAGCACCGAGACCATCCGCGAGGCGCTGGAGATCCCCGACGTCAACGAGAGCGCGCTGCGGCTCATCGAGTTGGCCCTGCGCGGCGGCGGACCCGACAACGTGACCGTCGTGGTGGCCGACGTCGTCGACGTCGACTACGGCCAGACCCAGCCGATCCTGGCCGGGGCGGTCTCCGACAACGACGAGGACCACCTCACCGCGCTCAACACCGCCGCCGGGCGGGCTTCGGCGATCTCCCCCCGCAAGACCGTCGCCAAGCGAGTGCTGCCACGGATCGAGACGCTGACCCGGCCGCCGCGGTCCCGGCGGCGCACGATCATCATCGCGCTGCTGCTGCTGATCCTGCTGGCGGCCGCGCTGCTGATCGGACGGGCGATCGTGCGCACCAACTATTACGTCACCGCCTACGGCGGCACCGTGGCGATCATGCGCGGCGTGCAGGGTTCGATCCTCGGTGTGCCGCTGCAGGAGCCCTACCTGCTCGGCTGCCTCGACAGCCGCGGCGATCTGGTGCAGATCAGCTTCAGCCAGTCCGGCGACAAACTGGCCTGCCGACTCATGACGTTGCAGGATCTGCGGCTGCCGGCCCGCCAACAGGTCAGCAACGGCCTGCCCGCCGGCACCCTCGATGACGCGATCACCCAGCTGCGCAACCTGGCCCGTGACTCCCTGCTGCCGCCGTGCCCGACCCGAAGCACCTCCGGAAAGGCGGGCGGCAGCGGTTCGACGCGCGCCCCGGATCCCGGGACGGCCCCGACCGGTCCGCGGCCCGGCCCAGCGCAGCCGACCCCGACCTCCGGGGTGCCCCACCTGCCCACCCTGACCAGCCTGCCGCCGGCCCCGCCAGAACCGGGGACCGACTGCCGGGCGGCCTCATGAGCACAGCGCCGCAGCCGCCGGTGGCGCTGACGCCGGTGCTGCCGGATCGACGCAACGCCGAACTGCTGCTGCTGTGCTTCGCGACCATGATCGTCGCGGTGGCGATGCTGATCGTCGAGGCCGGCCACGAACAGGGTCTGCGCCCCGACCTGGTCGGCTACGGGGCGGCGTTTCTGGTGCTGTTCGCCTTCGCGCACCTGGTCATTCGGCACTCGGCGCGTTACGCCGACCCGCTGCTGCTGCCGGTGGTGGCCCTGCTCAACGGCCTCGGGCTGGTGATGATCCACCGCATCGATCTGGGCGCCGCGTTCGACGGCGCCGGCACCCGCCCGGGCGCCAGCGAACAGATGCTGTGGACGCTGGTCGGCGTCATCGTCTTCGCCCTGGTCCTGGAGTTGCTCAAGGACCACCGCCGGCTCGCCGGCAGCGGCTACGTCTGCGGGCTGGTGGGCCTGGTGCTGCTGGTGATCCCCGCCCTGTTGCCGGCCTCACTGTCGGAGCGGCAGGGCGCCAAGATCTGGATTCGTCTGCCCGGCTTCTCGATTCAGCCCGCCGAGTTCTCCAAGATCCTGCTGCTGGTGTTCTTCGCGGCGGTGCTGGTCTCCAAACGCCAGCTGTTCACCAGCGCCGGCAAACACGTGCTGGGGATGAACCTGCCGCGCCCACGCGACCTGGCGCCGCTGCTGGCCGCCTGGGTGATCTCGGTCGGTGTGATGGCGTTCGAGAAAGACCTCGGCACCTCGCTGCTGCTGTACGCGTCGTTTCTGGTGATGGTCTACCTGGCCACCCGGCGGTTCAGCTGGATGGTGATCGGCATGCTGCTGTTCGTCGTCGGCAGCATCGCCGCGTACTTCATGTTCGGCCATGTCCGGGTGCGGGTGCAGACCTGGCTGGACCCGTTCGCCGACCCCGAAGGCACCGGCTACCAGATGGTGCAGTCACTGTTCAGCTTCGCCACCGGCGGCATCTTCGGGACCGGGCTGGGCAACGGCCAGCCCGGCTACGTGCCCGCGGCGTCGACGGACTTCATCATCGCCGCGTTCGGCGAAGAACTGGGTCTGGTCGGGCTTGCCGGCGTGCTGATCCTGTACACCATCGTGATCGTGCGCGGCATGCGCACGGCGATCGCGGTCCGCGACAGTTTCGGCAAGCTGCTGGCGGCAGGGTTGGCCGCCACCCTGGGTATCCAGCTGTTCATCGTGGTCGGAGGTGTCACGAAGCTCATTCCGCTGACCGGGCTGACCACGCCGTGGCTGTCCTACGGCGGGTCGTCGCTGCTGGCCAACTATGTGCTGTTGGCGATCGTGCTGCGTGTCTCGCACGCCGCCCGCCGCCCGCTGAGCACCCAGCCGCAGCGCACCGCCTCGATCGGTGATACCGGCACGGCGGTGATCGAGCGCGTATGAACACCTCCCTGCGCCGCGTCACGATGACCCTGATGGCGCTGATCGTGCTGCTGTTGGGCAACGCCACACTGACCCAGGTCTTCGCCGCCGACGGGCTGCGCGCCGACCCGCGCAATCAGCGGGTGCTGCTCGACGAATACTCCCGCCAGCGCGGCCAGATCACCGCCGCCGGGCAGCTGCTGGCCTACTCGGTGGCCACCGACGACCGGATCAAATACCAGCGCATCTACCCCGACCCGGCCGTGTACGCGCCGATCACCGGGTTCTACTCGCTGCGCTACTCCAGCAGCGGCCTGGAGCGCGCCGAGGACACCGTCCTCAACGGATCCGACCCCCGGCTGTTCGGGCTGCGATTGGCCGACTTCTTCACCGGCCGCAGCCCCCGCGGCGGCACCGTGGAGACCACCATCCGGCCCCGGGTGCAGCAGGCCGGCTGGGAGGCGATGCAGAACGGCTGCTCTGGCGGTTGCCGGGGTGCGGTGGTGGCCTTGGAGCCGTCCACCGGCAAGGTCTTGGCGCTGGTGTCGACGCCGTCGTATGACCCCAACCAGTTGTCGTCGCATGATTCGGTGCAGCAAGGCCGGGCCTGGCAGCGGCTGCGCGACGACCCCCGGTCGCCGTTGACCAACCGGGCCATCAGCGAGACCTACCCGCCGGGCTCGACGTTCAAGGTGATCACCACCGCGGCGGCGCTGCAGTCCGGCATCAGCGAGAACGAGCAGCTGACCAACGCGGCGCGCATCGCTCTGCCCGACAGCACCGTCAAGCTGGAGAACTTCGGCGGCACCACCTGCGAAGGCAGTGAGCAGACCGTGCCGCTGCGGGTGGCGTTCGCCCGGTCCTGCAACACGGCCTTCGTCCAGCTCGGTATCCGCACCGGCGCCGACGCCCTGCGCACCGCCGCCCAGGGGTTCGGCCTGGACGTCACCCCCGAACCGATCCCGCTGCAGGTGGCCGAGTCCACCGTCGGCCCGATCCGCGACGCCGCCGCGCTGGGGATGACCAGCATCGGCCAGAAGGACGTCGCGGTGACGCCGCTGAAGAACGCGGTGATCGCGGCCACCATCGCCAACGGCGGACTGACGATGCAGCCGTACCTGGTCGAGGGGCTGGAGGGACCGGACTTGGCCGGAATCGCGACCACGCAACCGCGCGAACTACGCCGTGCGGTGTCCTCGCAGGTCGCGGCTAAGCTAACGGAACTGATGATCGACGCCGAAAAAGTGACCCAGCAGGAGGGGGCCATCCCGGGCGTACAGATCGCGTCGAAGACCGGCACCGCCGAGCACGGTCCCGATCCGCGGAACACTCCGCCGCACGCGTGGTACATCGCCTTCGCCCCGGCCAGTGCCCCGAAGGTGGCCGTCGCCGTCGTCGTCGAGGACGGCGGCGATCGCTTGGCGGCGACCGGCGGCGCGCTGGCGGCGCCGATCGGCCGGGCTGTCATCCAAGCGGCATTGCAGGGGCGATCATGAGTCCGCAGGTCGGAGCAGCGCTGGCCGGGCGCTACCGGTTGCAGCGGCTGATCGCCACCGGCGGCATGGGCCAGGTGTGGGAGGCCGTCGACAACCGGCTGGGCCGCCGGGTCGCGGTCAAGGTGCTCAAACCCGAGTTCTCCTCCGACCCCGAGTTCATCGAGCGGTTCCGCGCCGAGGCGCGCAACACCGCCATGCTCAACCACCCGGGGATCGCCAGTGTGCACGACTACGGCGAGACCGACCTGGACGGCGAGGGCCGAACCGCGTTCCTGGTGATGGAGCTGGTCAACGGTGAACCGCTGAACTCGGTGCTGAAACGGACCGGGCGGCTCTCGCTGCGGCATGCCCTGGACATGCTGGAGCAGACCGGCCGGGCGCTGCAGGTGGCGCACAGCACCGGGCTGGTGCACCGCGACGTCAAGCCCGGAAACATCATGATCACCCCGACCGGCCAGGTGAAGATCACCGACTTCGGTATCGCCAAGGCCGTCGACGCCGCCCCGGTCACCCAGACCGGCATGGTGATGGGCACTGCCCAGTACATCGCCCCCGAGCAGGCGCTCGGCCAGGACGCCACCGCCGCGAGTGACGTGTACTCGCTGGGCGTCGTCGGCTACGAGGTGCTCTCGGGCCGCCGGCCCTTCACCGGCGACGGTGCGCTGACCGTCGCGATGAAGCACATCAAGGAGCCGCCTCCGCCGCTGCCGGCCGAACTGCCGCCCAACGTGCGCGAGCTGATCGAGATCACCCTGGCCAAGAACCCCAACATGCGTTACCGCAGTGGCGGCCCGTTCGCCGACGCGGTGGCCGCGGTGCGTTCCGGCCGGCGGCCCACCCGGCCCAGCCAGTCGCTGCCGCCGGGGCGGGCGGCGCCGTCGGCGATCCCGTCAACCGCGGCGACCCGGGTTGCGCCGCCGGTGTCGGCACGTGCCACCGCGGCGCGGCGGGCCCGGCCGGGCACCGGAAACCACCGCACCCCGCCGCCGCGACGCACCTTCACCGCCGGGCAGCGCGCGCTGCTGTGGGCAGCCGGCGTGCTCGGCACGCTGGCGATCGTCATCGCGGTGCTGATCGTGGTCGGCGCCAAGAGTCCGGGCGGCTCGCTGGCGCCGGCCACCATCACCCAAACCCCGGCGCCGCAGACCGAGTCGTCGAGCGCCGAGTCGCCGCCGGCCGGGCCGCCCGCGCAGTCCTCCGGCTGGACCTGGCACAGGGCGTCACGATGACCACCCCGCAGCGGCTCTCCGACCGCTATGAACTCGGTGAGATCCTCGGCTTCGGCGGCATGTCGGAGGTACACCGGGCTGTCGACGTCCGGCTGCACCGCGAGGTCGCGGTGAAGGTGCTGCGCGCCGACCTGGCCCGCGACCCCAGCTTCTACCTGCGGTTCCGGCGCGAGGCGCAGAACGCCGCGGCGCTCAATCACCCGGCCATCGTCGCCGTCTACGACACCGGCGAGGCCGACACACCGGCCGGGCCGCTGCCCTACATCGTGATGGAGCTCGTCGAGGGCGTCACCCTGCGCGACATCGTGCAGAACGACGGCCCGATGCCGCCCATCCGGGCCATCGAGGTGATCGCCGATGCCTGCCAGGCGCTGAACTTCAGCCACCAGCACGGCATCATCCACCGCGACGTCAAGCCGGCCAACATCATGATCGACTCGCACAACGCGGTGAAGGTGATGGACTTCGGCATCGCCCGCGCGGTCGCCGACGCCGGCAACAGTGTCACCCAGACCGCGGCGGTGATCGGCACCGCCCAGTATCTGTCGCCCGAACAGGCGCGCGGCGAGACCGTCGACGCCCGCTCGGATGTGTACTCGCTGGGCTGTGTGCTCTACGAAATCCTCACCGGCGACCCGCCTTTCGTCGGGGATTCACCGGTTGCGGTGGCCTATCAGCACGTCCGGGAAGACCCTGTTCCGCCGTCCCAACGGCTACCGGGACTCTCGGCGGACCTCGATGCCGTGGTGCTCAAGGCGCTGGCGAAGAACCCGGACAACCGCTACCAGACGGCCGCCGAGATGCGCGCCGACCTGGTGCGCGTGCACAACGGTGAGACACCGGAGGCCCCGCGGGTGCTCACCGAGGCCGACCGTGCCTCGATGATCACCCCTCGCTCCGGCGAGAGTGCCGCGGAGCAGACCGACCCGCTGCCCCGCCAGCAACTCGACTTCGCCCACGAGCGGCCGGGTTCGGTGGGCCGGTGGCTGATCGCCGCGATCGTGCTGTCGGTGCTGACCGTCATCGTCACGGTGTCGATCAACACCTTCGGCGGCCGCACCCATCAGATCCAGGTGCCCGACGTCAGCGGCCGAGCGTCGGTCGATGCGATCGCGGAGTTGCAGAACAAGGGCTTCAAGACCCGCACCGACCAGCGCGCCGACTCCGAGGTGCCGCCGGATCACGTGATCAGCACCGACCCGCCGGCCGGAGCCCCGGCCAACAAGGGCGACAAGATCACCGTCAACGTGTCCTACGGCCCCGAGCAGCGCCAGCTGCCCGACGTGGCGTCGCTGAGTTACGCCGACGCGGTCAAGAAGCTGACCGCCGCGGGATTCGGCAAGTTCAAACAGGTCAATTCGCCGTCGACCCCCGAGCTCAAGGACAAGGTGCTCGGCACCAACCCGCCGGCCAACCAGACCACGGCGATCACCAACGAGATCGTGATCGTGATCGGCAGCGGCCCGGCGACCAAGCCCGTCCCCGACGTCACCGGCCAGACGGTGGAGCTGGCAACCAAGAATCTGACCGTCTATGGCTTCACCAAGATCACCGAGGTGACGGTGGACAGCCCGCGTCCGGCCGGCGAGGTGATCGCCACCGAGCCGCCGACCGGGGCGACCGCGCCCGTCGACGGGGTGGTCGAGCTGCGGGTGTCGCGCGGCAACCAGTTCGTCATGCCGGATCTGACCGGGATGTTCTGGACCGATGCCGAACCGCAGCTGCGGGCGCTGGGTTGGACCGGGATGCTGATCAAGGGTGCCGACGTCGACGCCGGCGGCTCCGGACACAACCGGGTGGTCTACCAGAGCCCGGCGGCGGGCCAGGGCGTCAACACCGACGGCAACATCACGTTGCGGTTCGGCCAGTAGCCGTCAACTGACCGCGGGAACCGGTGTCACCGCGGTCTGCACGGTGGCGGCGATCTCGTCCTCGAGCCGCCGCACCAAGGCGTCGTCACACGCGTAGCCGCAGAACCCCAGCCAGTTGGCCAGCATCCGGTGACCGCCCTCGGTGAGGATGGACTCCGGGTGGAACTGCACCCCGTGGATGGGCAGCTCGGTGTGGCGCACCCCCATGATGACCCCGCCGCGGGTGCGCGCCGTGACCTCCAGGACGGCCGGCAGCGTCTCGGGCAGGATCGTCAACGAGTGGTAGCGGGTGGCGGTGAACGGATCCGGCAGTCCCTTCAGCACCCCGGTGTCGGTGTGGAAGACGGTGCTGGTCTTGCCGTGCAGCAGTTCCGGCGCCCGGTCGACCGTGCCGCCGAACGCGACGCCGATCGCCTGGTGGCCCAGGCACACCCCCAGCACCGGGATCCGCGCCTCGGCGCAGGCCCGGACCAGGGCGATCGACGCCCCGGCACGTTCCGGGGTGCCCGGACCCGGGCTGAGCAGCACCCCGTCGAAGTCGGCCACCACGGTGTCCAGGGCGGCCGGGTCGGCCAGGCGGGCGTCGTCGTTGCGCCAGACGGCAGCCTGCACGCCCAGCTGGCCCAGGTACTGCACCAGGTTGAACACAAAGCTGTCGTAATTGTCGACGACGAGGATCCGCACGCTCACAGGCTACCGCCGCGGCCCGCGGGTCTCAGTAGTCGACCGGACCGGCCGGGACGGCGTAGCGCATCCGGGCGGGCCCGGGCGTCTCGGCCACCTGCAGGTCGGTGCCGACCTGTTCGCTGTAGCCCAGACCGAACCGGATCACGTACTGCTTGTACAGGGTGACCAGGGGAGCGTCGGCCAGCGCGGACTGCATCGCAGCCGGGTCACCGATCGCGGTGATGACGTAGGGCGGGCTGTAGGTCCGGTCGCCCAGCAGCAGGGTGTTGCCGACACAGCGCGGTGCTGACTCGGCGGTGATCCGCTGGTCCTGCATCTGGACGGCCTCGGCCCCGGCACTCCACAACGCGTTGAGCACCGCGGAGATGTCTTGCTGGTGCACCACCAGATCGTCGGGGGCGGCGTCGCGGGGGAACCGGCCGTTGGCGTCGCGCTGCGCATCGGTGAGGGTCACCACCAGGCCCGGCCCGTGCACCGCCTCCAGACCGGCGGCCTGGGCCATCTGGTCGGTGCGGTTGCGCATCGCCGATAACGCCGCGCCGGCCCCGCGGCCGTGCACCGAACCCACCGCGGTTGCCAGCGCGTCACGTTTGCCGGTGAGCTCCTCCACGGTGGATTGGGTGGCTCGGACCAGGTCGACCAGGCGGGGTGCGTCGCCGCGCCGGATCTCCTTACCGCCGGAGACACCGTGGGTAGCGGCCAGCAGCAGCCCGGCGAGCAGGCACACCAGGGGAACGCCCACCCGCCACGGGGAGCGGCGGCCGGGGAACTCGACCTGCATCTGCTCTCCAATTCTCGGCGGATCGCCCGGCTGGGTTAATCTCGTACCGACCCATACTCGCAGCTTCACCGCCGCACTGTCCCGAGGTACCGATGCCCAAGTCGAAGGTTCGCAAGAAGACCAGCTTCACCCCCTCGGCCGTGAGCCGTACCCCGGTCAAGGTGAAGGGCGGGCCGTCGAGCGTGTGGTTCGTCGCGCTGTTCCTGGGACTGATGCTGTTCGGGCTGGTGTGGCTGATGGTGTATCAGTTGGCGGCCACCGGGCTGGACACCCCGGCGGCGCTGAACTGGATGAGTGAGCTGGGCCCGTGGAACTACGCGATCGCGTTTGCTTTCATGATCACCGGGCTGTTGCTCACGATGCGCTGGCGCTGAGCCGCTCTGGCCTCGGATTTTGGTGATGTCGCGCCGTCGGCGATGCCAGCCGGGAAGGCGAAAGCTTGCCCAATCACATCGATGTGATTCATCCCCAGTGTGGACAACTCCTGTAGATAACTTCAAAACCGCAGGTCGCATTGGCTGAGAATCGGCCCCAGCAAACACAGTGGTCGCCTCCCGCCGGCGGAATCGCTGGTTGCGCGCTTGCCGGTGCGGTGTTAGCTACCAGCGCTGTGACGCTCGCCACAGACCTGCCCGGACGTGTTCTGGCCGGTCTTGCCGGAGTCGGCCTGATGGTGTTTGCCGGATTCTCCTGGCGGTCCCGGCCCAAGCTGGCGCTCACCGCCCAGGGCCTGGCCGTGCGCGGGTGGTGGCGCACCCGGATATTGGCTCCCGACAGCCTGACGCGGGTGCGCGTCACCGAGTTCCAGCGGATCGGGCGCACGAACCGGCTGCTGGAGATCGAGACCGACGACGACCTGTTGATCCTGTCGCGGTGGGAACTGGGAACCGATCCCCGCGATGTGTTCGATGCCCTGACCGCGGCCGGCTACACCGGCCGCGCCCAGGGTTGACCTGCAGGCGCTAGGAGACCGTCACCGACTCGATGACGACGGGCTCGGCGGGCCGGTCGGAACGGTCGGTCGCGGTGGTGGCGATGGCGTCCACGACGCGCTGGGAGTCCGGGTCGACGACCTCACCGAAGATGGTGTGCTTGCGGTTCAGGTGCGGGGTCTGACCGACGGTGATGAAGAACTGCGAGCCGTTGGTGCCGGGGCCGGCGTTGGCCATCGCCAGCAGGTAGGGCTTGTCGAACACCAGCTCGGGGTGGAACTCGTCCTCGAACTTGTACCCGGGGCCGCCGCGACCGGTGCCGGTCGGGTCGCCGCCCTGGATCATGAAGCCGCCGATAACCCGGTGGAACACCGCGCCGTCGTAGAACGGGCCCGACGAGCCGCCGGAGGCGTTGGCGG
This sequence comes from Mycolicibacter kumamotonensis, assembly GCF_002086285.1. Lineage (GTDB taxonomy): Bacteria > Actinomycetota > Actinomycetes > Mycobacteriales > Mycobacteriaceae > Mycobacterium > Mycobacterium kumamotonense. Next base: position 26,268 of record NZ_MVHU01000019.1, read on the forward strand.
TCGAGTACTCCTTGGTGCCCTGTGCCAGCCCGACGAAGTTGGCGACGGTCTTGGGGGCGTGGTTGCCGAAGAGCGCGATCTTGATGTCGCCGCGGTTGGTGTGCAGCGTGGCGGTTGCGGTGGCGATGGGGCTGGAGGTCATGGGTTCACAGTGTGCCATTCGCGGCGTGGTGGGCTGCGTCACGGGTAGCGTTGCACCATGCACCAGTCGACCCAGAATCAGCTGACTCACCGAGAACGCCTGACGCGGGGGCTGGCACACACCGCGGGCGGGCCGGTCGACATCGCGCGGGGCGCCGTCGGGCTGGGCGGGGCCGCGGTGCAGCGCAGCGCGGTGGAATTGCGAAGGCGCTACCGGGAGAGCCGGCTGGCCGACCACGTGGCCGACGCCGCCGAGGCCGCCGCACGGGAGTTGGCCGCCGCCGGGGAGGCGGTGTCCACGCTGCCGGACGTGCTCGCCTACGGCGAGCCGCGACGCCGCCGGATTCGCCGCTCCTGGGTGATCGCGGGAGCCGCCGGCGCGGCGTTGGCGGTGGGGGCCGTGGTGGCGGTGTTGATCCGCCGTTCGGGTCGGCCGGAGGAGCCCTCGCCGCGGCCACCGAGCGTGGACACGCAGCCCAAGATTTAGAAGATTGTGGAGCCTAGGAGATTCGAACTCCTGACATCTGCCTTGCAAAGGCAGCGCTCTACCAACTGAGCTAAGGCCCCTGATGGGACTCGTGGGCCTAGGAGGACTCGAACCTCCGACCTCTTCGTTATCAGCGAAGCGCTCTAACCGCCTGAGCTATAGGCCCGTAGTCGACTACGACCGAGCGCCGAGATTACCGCACCCGGGGCCCCCCGACCAAAATGGCCCAAAATGCCGGTCAGTCCCGGTCGGCCAGGGTCACCTCGACGCCGCCGACGACGTCGGTGCTCAGGTTGTAGATCACCACACCGAGGGTCGCCATCGCCGTCAGCACGACGACGTTGACCAGCCCGATCAGGGCGGCGCCGCCGAAGATCGAACTGCCCGAAACCAGTTCCGCGGCACTGTTGTTGGTCAACAGGTCACCGACGTTGCTGTTCAGCTTGCTCCAAACGCCCATCGCGCCCAGCAGGACATATAACACCGCGACGGCGATCATCCAGACGAAAAACAGCGCCGTCGACAACAGCAGCGATACCTTCAACGCGCTCCACGGGTCGATCCGCCGGATCTGCATGCTGGCCCGCACCGGACCTCGCGGTCCCGACGACACCTGCGTCCGCCTGGACGCCGGGCGGCGCTGGGCCGGCTCGGACAGATCCGGAAGCTCACTGCCGTAGGCGTCCTCCGACGGCACCGGCGGGGCCGGTTTGGCCGGCTTGGCCGGCTTGGCCGGTTGTTGGGCCGGTTGTTGGGCCGGTTGCTGGGCCGCCGGTTGGGCGGGCTTGGCCGGCGCGGCCTGCGGGGCACCGGGTGCAGCCGTTCCGGAGACGAAACGCCGCAGCCGCTCATCGACGCCGGGGGAGTGCGCCGGCGGGTTGGGCTCGGCCGGCCGGGGCGGTTCGGCGGTGCGGGCCGGGCCGGGCTGGCGGGTCTTCGCCCCGCGCTGCCACGGCGGCGCCTCCCCGGTGTCGGTGATCCGGCCGGGCCGGCCCGCGGGCCGCTGACCAGCAGCCTCGGCCGAACCACTGCCCGGGGACTCGGCCTTGCCCGGGTGCCCCGGCTCATTCGGTGCGCTCACCCACGGCTCCTTCGCTGTGTATCCGAGCCGCCCGGCGGCTGGGTTTCTCGTCGGTTCAGCTACCCGACTCCTCGTCGGCCGGCTCTTCGTCGGCGTTCCGCGCGATCGCTATCAGTGTGTCGCCCTCACCCAAGTTCATCAACCGAACGCCCTTGGTCTGCCGGCCGGCCTTGCGGACCTGCCGTGCCGCGGTGCGGATCACCCCGCCGCCGGAGGTGATCGCGTAGAGCTCACTGTCGTCATCGACGATCAGCGCCCCGACCAGCCGGCCTCGCCGGGAATCGTACTGAATGGTCAGGATGCCCTTGCCGCCGCGACCCTGCGCGGTGTACTCCTCGATCGCGGTCCGCTTGGCGTAGCCGCCGGCGGTGGCCACCAACAGATAGGTGTTCTCCCGGACCACGTTGAGCGACAGCAGCCGGTCGTCGGCGTTGAAGCGCATGCCCTGCACGCCGGAGGTCGCCCGGCCCATCGGGCGCAGCGCCTCGTCGTTGGCCGCGAACCGGATCGACTGTCCGTTGGCCGACACCAGCAGCAGGTCGTCCTCGGCCGAGCACAGCACCGCCCCGACGAGTTCGTCGCCCTCACGCAGGTTGATCGCCACGATGCCACCGGACCGGTTCGAGTCGAAGTCGGTCAGCTTGGACTTCTTGACCAGCCCGTTGCGGGTGGCCAGCACCAGATACGGCGCGTCCTCGTAGCCCTTGATCTGAATGACTTGGGCGATGCGCTCCTCGGGCTGGAAGGCCAGCAGGTTGGCGACGTGCTGGCCGCGTGCGGTGCGCAACGCCTCCGGCAGGTCGTAGGCCTTGGCCCGGTACACCCGGCCCTGCGTGGTGAAGAACAGGATCCAGTCGTGCGTCGAGCAGACGAAGAAGTGCGCCACGATGTCGTCCTGCTTGAGCCCGGCGCCCTGCACCCCCTTGCCGCCGCGCTTCTGGCTGCGGTACAGGTCGGTCTTGGTGCGCTTGGCGTAGCCGGTCTCGGTGATCGTGACCACGACGTCCTCGCGGGCGATCAGGTCCTCGTCGCTGACCTCACCGTCTGCGGCGATGATCCGGGTCCGGCGGTCGTCGCCGTACTTGTCGGCGATCTCGGCGAGCTCGTCGTGCACGATCGCGCGCTGACGCTCCGGCTTGGCCAGAATGTCTTCCAGGTCGGCGATCTCGGCTTCGATCTTGGCCAGGTCGTCGATGATCTTCTGGCGTTCCAGGGCGGCCAGCCGGCGCAGCTGCATGTCCAGAATCGCCTGCGCCTGGATCTCATCGATGTCCAGCAGCTCGATCAGGCCCTGGCGCGCGACGTCGACGGTTTCCGACCGCCGGATCAGGGCGATGACCTCGTCGAGGGCGTCGAGTGCCTTGACCAGACCCCGCAGGATGTGGGCCCGCTCGTTGGCCTTGCGCAGCCGATAGGTGGTGCGCCGCACGATCACGTCGAGCTGGTGGGCGACGTAGTGGCGGATCATCTGGTCGAGCCGCAGCGTGCGCGGCACCCCGTCGACGATCGAGAGCATGTTGGCGCCGAAGCTGGTCTGCAGTTGGGTGTGCTTGTACAGGTTGTTCAGCACCACCTTGGCCACCGCGTCGCGCTTGATTTCGACGACGATGCGCAGGCCCACCCGGTCGCTGCTCTGATCCTCGATGTTGGCGATTCCCACCAACTTTCCGTCGCGCACCTGCTCGGCGATCGACGTGATGAAGTTGTCGTGGTTCACCTGGTAGGGCAGCTCGGTGATGACCAGCATGGAGCGGCCGCGCGAGTCCTCTTCGATCTCGACGACGCCGCGCATCCGGATGGACCCCCGGCCGGTCCGGTAGGCGTCGTTGATGCCCTGCGAGCCGACGATAAGACCGGAGGTGGGGAAGTCCGGGCCCTTTACCCGCTCCATCACCGCTTCCAGGGTGGCCTCTTCGTCGGCGTCGTAGTTATCCAGGCACCAGAACACCGCTTCGGCGAGCTCGCGCAGGTTGTGCGGCGGGATATTGGTCGCCATACCGACCGCGATGCCGCCCGAGCCGTTGGCCAGCAGGTTGGGGAACCGGCTGGGCAGGACCGTCGGCTCTTGCACGCGGCCGTCGTAGTTGGGAACGAAATCGACTGTCTCCTCGTCGATTTCGCGCAGCATCTCCATCGCCAACGGAGTCAGCCGCGCCTCGGTGTACCGCATGGCCGCTGGCGGGTCGTTGCCCGGCGAACCGAAGTTGCCCTGTCCGTCGACCAGCGGGTAGCGCAGTGACCAGGGCTGGGCCATCCGCACCAGCGTGTCGTAGATCGAGGCGTCGCCGTGCGGGTGGTAGTTACCCATCGTCTCGGCGACCGAACGGGCCGATTTCGCGTGGCTGCGGTCCGGGCGGAATCCGGAGTCGTACATCGCATAGAGCACGCGGCGGTGCACCGGCTTGAGACCGTCACGCACCTCGGGCAGGGCGCGGCCCACGATCACGCTCATCGCGTAGTCGATGTAGCTGCGCTGCATCTCCTGCTGGATGTCGACCGGCTCGATCCGCTCCACCGAGTCGTCTCCGGGTGGCAGCGTTGTGTCTGTCATCTGTTCCTCGTTAGGTCAGCTGTCGGGAAGGTCGGAGATCGCTAAACATCCAGGAAGCGAACGTCTTTGGCGTTACGTGTGATGAAACTGCGCCGCGCCTCGACGTCCTCGCCCATCAGGATGGAGAACAGTTCGTCGGCCGCGGCGGCGTCGTCGAGCGTCACCTGGCGCAGCACCCGCACCGACGGGTCCATCGTGGTCTCCCACAACTCTTTGGCGTCCATCTCGCCGAGACCCTTGTACCGCTGGATCCCGTCGTCCATGTTGATCTTCTTGCCGGCGGCCTTGCCCGCCTCGAGCAGGCCATCGCGTTCCCGGTCGGAGTAGGCGAATTCGGGTTCGGAACCGCGCTGCCACTTGAGTTTGTACAACGGCGGCTGCGCCAGGAAGACGTGGCCGTGCTCGATCAGCGGCCGCATGAACCGGAACAGTAGGGTCAAAAGCAGCGTCGAGATGTGCTGGCCGTCGACGTCGGCGTCGGCCATCAGCACGATCTTGTGGTAGCGCAGCTTGGCGATGTCGAACTCGTCGTGAATCCCGGTGCCCAGCGCGGTGATGATCGCCTGGACCTCGTTGTTCTTCAGTACCCGGTCGATCCGGGCCTTCTCGACGTTGATGATCTTTCCGCGCAACGGCAGGATGGCCTGGAACATCGAGTCGCGGCCGCTCTTCGCCGAGCCGCCGGCTGAATCCCCTTCCACCACATACAGTTCGCACTTGCTGGGGTCGTTCGAACGGCAGTCGGCTAGCTTGCCGGGCAGCCCGCCCAGGTCGGTGGCGCTCTTGCGGCGCACCAGCTCTCGGGCCTTGCGTGCCGCCATCCGGGCTTGTGCCGAGGACACCGCCTTGTTGATGATCGTCTTGGCTTCGGCGGGGTTGGCTTCGAACCAGTGGCTGAGCTGCTCGTTGCAGACCTTCTGAACGAACGACTTCACCTCGGTGTTGCCCAGTTTCGTCTTGGTCTGGCCCTCGAACTGCGGCTGGGACACCTTCACCGAGATGACGGCCGCCAGCCCCTCGCGGATGTCGTCGCCAGTGAGATTCGGGTCCTTGTCCTTGAGCAGCTTCTTGTCCTTGGCGTATTTGTTGACCACGCTCGTCAGCGCCGAACGGAAGCCCTCTTCGTGGGTGCCGCCCTCGGCGGTGTTGATGGTGTTGGCGAAGGTGTGCACCGACTCCGAATAGCCGCCGTTCCACTGCATCGCGATCTCGACCTCGTGGCCGGTGCCCTTGCCGTCGAAGTCGATGATCGTCGGGTGGATCGCGGTCTTGGTGCGATTGATGTGCTGCACGAAATCACGCAGGCCGCCCGGATAGTGGAAGACCCGGTGCTTGACCTTGTGCGGCGCTTGGGCTTCGGCCGCCTGGGCCTCGGCGGTCTTGGGTGCTTCGGCGGTGTCGCTGACCACCTCGTCGACGACTTCTTCGGTGCGCACCCGCTCGTCGGTGAGCTCGATGGTCAGTCCCTTGTTGAGGAAGGCCATCTCCTGCAGGCGCCGCGCGACGGTTTCGAAGTCATAGTTGGTGGTCTCGAACACGTCCGGGTCGGCCCAGAACCGGATGGTGGTGCCGGTCTTCTTGGTCTTCTCACCCTTGCGCAGGGTTCCGGGCACCGACTTGTCGTAGGTCTGGAACCACTCGTAGCCGTCGACGCAGATGTCGGCCTCCAGCCGGGTGGACAGCGCATTGACCACCGAGACGCCGACGCCGTGCAGACCGCCGGAGACGCTGTAGGCGCCCTCTTCGAACTTTCCACCGGCATGCAGCACGGTCATGACGACATCGACGGTCGGAATGCCGGTGGCGTGCATGGCCACCGGGATGCCGCGCCCGTCGTCGGTGACCTCGACGCCGCCGTCTTCGAGGATGCGCACCGCCACCTTGCTGGCGAAGCCGGCCATCGCCTCATCGACGGCGTTGTCGACGACCTCCCAGATCAGGTGGTGCAGCCCGCGTTCACCGGTGGAGCCGATGTACATACCGGGTCTTTTACGGACGGCTTCGAGGCCTTCGAGAACCTTGATCGAATCGGCACCATATTGGTTTTGGGCAGCCACGGTCGGAAAGCTCTCCTCAGAGTCGCAAGCAAGCATTCGGCGCACCACATCATCGGATGCGCGGGGGATACCGGAACAGTCTACCGTGACCAACCGACGGCGGGCATTTTCTTGGGGCGTTTCCGCCCATCTGATTGCGCCGTGACGCGGATATCGCGGTCAACCATGTGTCCGGCCGCTGGCCGGAGCAATTTTCGAGCTCGTAGCCCCGCTGAGACGCGGATCGTCCGGCGGCCGGGCCGACCGAGCCAGGTCTAGCCGTAGGTGTCCCGCGGTCCGCGCCCGGAGACGTGCAGCGGGCCCTTGCGCCACGATGGCGCCGTCGGGCCGGTGATCTTCAGCGTGCTCACCACCCCGTCGCCGACCGCGGCGGCGATTTTCGCCAGCAGCTGGGCCTGGACCAATCGTAGTTGGGTGGCCCAGGCCGTCGATTCCGCCGACACGCTCAGCACCCCGTCGACGAGTCGGGTCGGCGTCGCATGAGAGGCGATGTCCTCACCGACCACCGCGCGCCATCGCCCCAGGACCGTGCCCTCGGCGACCTGCGCCGACCAGCCGCGGGCCTGCGCGAGGTCGCGGGTGGCGGCGCCCAGCGTCTGGGGGTCGCGGCGATCCGGGCCCGGCCCGGACCAACTGCGCCGGCCGGCGCCGCTGCCCGGCCCCCGGCGGCGCACCGGCGCACGACGCCCCTGCCCGACGTCCTTGCCCTGGCTGCGCGCGGCTTCGCGGGCCTCGGCCAGGGTCCGACGGACCAGATCCATGCCGGCCAGTCCGGCCAGGTGCGCCGGCGGTTCGAATTCGGCATCGCTCATGATCCGCTCCCGATCAGTTCGGACACCCTGCCGTCGTCGCCCTCGGCGACCGCGATGCGGATCTGGCGGGCCTGCCAATCCGCCGGCACATCCTCGGTGACCGCGGCGGTGATCAACACCTGTTCCGCGGACGCGGCGACCTCGGCGAGCGCCCGCCGACGCGCGGTGTCCAATTCGGCGAACACGTCGTCGAGCAGCAGCACCGGTTCGGCGCCCTCGCTGCGGAGCAGTTGATAGGCGGCCAACCGCAGTGCCAGCGCCATCGACCACGATTCCCCGTGGCTGGCAAAGCCTTTCACCGGCCGGTCACCGAGCCGCAGTTCCAATTCGTCGCGGTGTGGCCCGACCAGGCAGACGCCGCGTTCCAATTCGGCGCGCCGCCGGTTCGCCAATTCCGCCAGCAGCACCTGCTGTAGTCGGGGAGGACCCTGCTCGACGTCCTCGGGAGAAACCTCCACTTTGGGCCGGTAGGCCACCGCCGCATTCCGCGGTCCGGGCGCAAGCAGTTGATACGCCTTTTCCACCTCGGGGGCCAACTGGTTGACCAGGTCGATCCGGGCGGCCATGAGGTCTGCACCGTGCGTTGCCAGTTGGGCGTCCCAGACGTCAAGGGTGTCCAACACCGAACGGTCACCGCGGTGCAACGCCCCCGCCGCGCTTTTCAGCAGCGCCGTACGCTGCCGTAACACCTTGTCGTAGTCGGCACGCACGGCGGCGACCCGCGGCCGGCGCACACTGGCCAACTCGTCGATGTAGCGGCGTCGCTCCCCGGGGTCCCCGCGGACCAGCGCCAGGTCCTCGGGTGCGAACAACACCGCGCGCAACACCCCGACGACCTCGCGGGCGTGGCGCACCGGAGCTCGGTTCAGCCGGACCTTGTTGGCACGCCCCGCCGCGATCTCCAGATCCACCGCGAGTTCCCGGCCCTCGTTGACCACGATGGTGGATATCACCGCGCGCTCGGCACCCGATCTGATCAGCGGTGCGTCGGTAGCCACCCGGTGCGAACCCAGTGTTGATGAATACCACAGAGCCTCAACAAGATTGGTCTTCCCATAACCGTTCGGCCCGACCAGGACCGTCGCGCCCGGTTCCAGTTCGAGGTCGACGTGCGCCCAGGACCGGAAATCGCGCAGGCCCAGGTGGCGGACATACACCGCGAAACCACCCCTCCCGTCGTGGCGGGCCGGGCCGGTCAGCCCGGCAGGCGAACCGGCATCAACAGGTAGACGTAATCCGACGGTACGGCCGGGAACGGGCCGGCGCCGCTCAGCACCGGGTCGTCGTCACCGGCCGGTCGCAGCACCGCCGGCTTTTTAGGATCGGTGAATCCCATCGAGACCTTCTCGCTGTGCAGCGAGCCCAGGCCGTCGGTCAGATACGTGGGGTTGAAGGCGATGGTCAGCGGCTCGCCGACGAAGTCCACCGGCAGGTCCTCCTCGGCCCGGCCGACATCCTCCGCGCCGGCGGACAGCCGCAGGGTGCCCTCGGACAACTCCATGCGGACCTGCGCACCACGATCGGCCACCAGCGCGACACGCTTGATCGCCTCGGTCAACTCCGCCACCCCGATGGTGGCGACCGCAAGGTGTTCGCTGGGCAGCAGTTGGCGGAATTTCGGGAATTCGGCGTCCAACAGTCGGGTGGTGCTGCGCTTGCCGCCGCTGGTGATCCCCAGCAGGCCTTCACTGCCGACCGCCTGTCCCGCACCCAGCGCCAGATGCACCTCGGTGCCGTCGCTGCTGGCTTTGGCGGCTTCGGCCAGCGTCTTGGCCGGCACCAGCACGGCAGCTTCGGTGCCCGGTGCCGACGACCAGGTCAATTCCCGTACCGCCAGACGGAAACGGTCGGTGGCAGCCAAAACCACCGTGTTGCCGGAGATTTCGACGCGAATTCCGGTCAACATCGGCAGCGTGTCGTCCCGGCCCGCGGCGACCGCCACCTGACCGATCGCCTCGGCGAACAGATCCGCCGGCAACACCCCGGTCTCGTCGGGCAGAGTCGGCAGCGTCGGGTAATCCTCGACCGTCATGGTCGGCAGCGAGAACCGGGCGTTACCACAGGTCAATGACGCTCGAGTGGCCTCCACCTGGACCTCGACCGGCTTGGCCGGGAGTGCCCGGGTGATATCCGACAAGAGCCGTCCGGACACCAAAACACTGCCCGGAGAAGCGATCTCAGCCGCAAGCTGGACCTCGGCGGAAACCTCGTAGTCGAACCCCGAAACCGTCAACCCGTTGTCGGAACCCGTCAGCAGCACCCCGGCCAGCAACGGCACGGTGGGCCGGGCCGGCAGGGATTTCGCCACCCACGCCACCGCGTCGGCGAAGTCGTCCCGGTCCAGGCGGAATCTCAAGTCGGTCAGACCTGCGTTCGTGGTCGCCGCGTCCATAGCGTCCTCTCGTCACCCCGATATCAAGCCCTACCCCGCGGCGACCGGTGAACATCCCCCACCTGCGGCCGTGCAACGCCCCCGACAAATCGCAAGGGCGGTAGGTCACCAACCGTAGAGCCTAGAAGCTCGTCGTGAAAGTTAATCGACGACAACCGTCGCCCCGAAGGGGCCCTGCGCTAAGCCGGGGCTCGACGGTTGTGAACAGCCCCCTGCGGCGCGAATCCCCAATGGCCTGTTTTTAGAGAGAATCGACGAAGAGATCCCAGTATTAGTAGTAAGGCCTGTGCAAGTTGGGCACAGCGGTGCATCGATGCTGTTGAGCGGGGCGATGGGGCTGGGGACCGCCGGTGAATAACACGCCGGGTCCGGTTGGGGTCGCTGTGCATGAAGCCGCCGCTGTGTATCCCCGGCCGGTTGCTCATCGGTTCATGGACAGGTTGTCCGCAGCGGTATCCACAGGCTGCGGACGTAACAGGTGTTACGAGTGAGTCGGAAGTTTTTTGCAAGAAAGCGGGGATCATCTGGGGCGGTGGCCCCGATATCAGCGCTTGGCGCGTTGCCGGATCCGGGTGGTGAGCTCTTTGACCTGATCGAAGACCTCGCGGCGCTCGGCCATCTCGCCGCGGATCTTGCGTTCGGCGTACATCACCGTGGTGTGGTCGCGGCCGAAGGCCTGGCCGATCTTGGGCAGCGACAGGTCGGTCAGCTCGCGGCACAGGTACATGGCGATCTGGCGGGACTGGGCCAGCGGGCGGGTCTTGCCCGGACCGCGTAGTTCTTCGACGCTGGTGTCGAAGTACTCGGCGATCACCGCCATGATGATCGCGGCGCTGATCTGCATGGTGCTGGCGTCGGCGATCAGATCGCGCAGGACGATCTCGGCAAGTGCGCGATCGATGGGGGTCTTGTTGAGCGAGGCGAATGCCGTGACCCGGATCAGCGCACCCTCGAGTTCGCGGATGTTGCGTTCGATGCTGGTGGCGATCAGCTCGAGCACGTCGCCGGGCACGTCGAGACGTTCCATCTGCGCCTTCTTGCGCAGAATCGCGATCCGGGTTTCCAGATCGGGTGGCTGGACGTCGGTGATCAGTCCCCACTCGAATCGGGTCCGCAGGCGATCTTCCAGCGTGGCAAGCTGTTTGGGCGCTCGATCGGATGTGATCACGATCTGCTTGTTGGCGTTGTGCAGGGTGTTGAAGGTATGGAAGAACTCCTCCTGGATACCTTCTTTGCCCTCGATGAACTGGATGTCGTCGACGAGCAGCACATCGATGTCGCGGTAGCTGCGTTTGAACGCGACCTTGCGGTCGTCGCGCAGGGAGTTGATGAAGTCGTTGGTGAACTCTTCGGTGGAGACGTACTTGACGCGCATTCCGGGAAAGAGTCGCTGGGTGTAGTTGCCGGCCGCGTGCAGCAGGTGGGTTTTGCCCAGACCGGACTCACCCCAGATGAACAGGGGGTTGTAGGCCCGGGCCGGCGCTTCGGCGATGGCCAGCGCAGCGGCGTGGGCGAACCGGTTCGAGGTACCGATGACGAAGGTGTCGAAGGTGTAGCGCCGGTTCAGGCTTGCACCGTCGGCAGTCGCGGAGTCATCACTGGGCCGCTCGGTGAAGTAGTTGGGCCAGTCGTATTCGACGTCGGTGGTGTCATCGTCGTCTTCGTCCTCGGTGGCGCGGACCGGGACCGGATTATCCGAGGAGGCGGAGCCGTCGTCGGTGGGCGCCGGGGCGATGCGCACGCCGAGCTCGATGTCGTGCCCGAGCCGACGGCTCAGCGCAGCGGTGATCTGCGTGCGCAGGTGCCGTTCGATCTCGTTCTGCACGAAGCTGCTCGGAACGGCCAGCAGCGCGAAGCCCTCGACGATCGCCAACGGGTGCACCAGGTTGAGCCAAGCCTTCTGCTGGGGTGTCAGAACCGGTGCTGAGACATCGGGCGCGGGGGCTTCGCCGTTGAGTTCCGCGACAACTTCGTCCCACAGGGTGAGGAACGCCGACCCGGGGTCATCGGTCAATGACTCATCCCCCTGGCTCGAAGTCGTACTGCACGGATCTCGTGCGGTGACATGCTATCCACACAGTTATCCACAGGTGTGGATGAGGTGCGCATACCCCGGTGAGGCCCTCCGGGCCAGTTGCTCGGCAACGGCCACTCCCGACAGTCAGGCGATACCTGAAGCGCAGGCCGCTTCGTCCTGTTCGATTACGGCCGAGATCCGCTCCAGTCGGAAACGGCGCTGGCAAGCAAGCTAACAGGTTTCGGGGCGGGCGACCACTCCTTTCATCGAGATGAATCGAGCAAAAACGGCGTGTCGAGAACGACCGTGGCGGGTGTGACCAGTGTTAATAATGGGCCGCACTCGAGGCGCTCCGAAGCGGTCCGGCGGGGGGCCTGCGACGGCGGCGGTGCCAGGGTTTGACCCGGCGAACCTGCATCAGTACCCTCGAACAGTCGCCCGAACGTCGGCGATACGGCAGCGACCGGCTCCTGGCCGGAGACCGCGCCGGTTACCAGCAAGACGCAGAAGTTCACCGAGCTTACCGAGTGCGTCGCGTGCGGCAGGCACAACGGGCTTCCGGTGTGTCGGACAGACGCGGCGCAAGACGCAACAAGGAGAGTGTGCCGTGGCCAAGGGCAAGCGGACCTTCCAGCCCAACAACCGACGTCGGGCCCGGGTGCACGGGTTTCGCCTGCGGATGCGGACGCGCGCTGGCCGCGCCATCGTCTCGGGCCGGCGTCGCAAGGGCCGTCGCTCGCTGACTGCTTGAGCACAGGCAGCACCGCGGTGCTCCCGGCTCAGTTCCGGATGAGACGCTCGGCGGATTTCGGTGCGACGGTCAAGCAGGGCCGCAGGGCGGTGCAGCCCGACGTCATCGTGTACAGCCGAGTCCTCGACGACCGGCGAACCGACACCCCTGACCCGTCTGCGGCGACGCCGCCGCGGGTCGGCCTGATCATCGCCAAGTCGGTGGGTTCCGCGGTCGAACGGCACCGGGTGGCCCGCCGGCTGCGGCACGTGGCCCGCGACATGCTCGGCGATCTGCGGGCGGGGGAACAATTGGTGATCCGTGCACGGCCCGGCAGTAGCGCCGCGAAGTCCGAGTCGCTGCGGACCCAGTTGCGCGCCGGTTTGCGGTCGGTCCACCGAGCCGGGGGTGCGGTGCGGTGACTCACGGTGTCGCGGCGGCGCCGGTTCGCGGCGTGATCTTCGTCATCCAGCTCTACCGGCACATGATTTCGCCGCTGCGACTGCCCAGTTGTCGCTTCATACCGACCTGCAGCCAGTACGCGGTGGATGCCTTAAGCGAATATGGATTGATCCGGGGCACATGGCTGGCAGTTGTGCGCCTGGCAAAGTGTGGGCCGTGGCATCAAGGAGGCTGGGACCCCATACCGGAACGGTCTCAGCGCGTCGCCGGATGCAACTGTCCGTCCGAGAACGTCTCGGACAACCAAGCGGAGGGTGAATACCGTGTCCTTTGATCCGGGCAGCCTGGACTACGTGTACTACCCGGTGTCGGGCATTATGTGGTTGTGGTACAAGGCATTTGGCCTTTTACTCGGTCCGGCGAGCTTCTTCACCTGGGCGTTGTCGGTGACGTTCCTGGTTTTCACGCTGCGCGCTCTGCTCTATAAGCCGTTCGTCAAGCAGATCCGGACCACCCGGCAGATGCAGGAGCTGCAGCCGCAGATCAAGGCACTGCAGAAGAAGTACGGCAAAGACCGTCAGCGCATGGCCCTGGAGATGCAGAAGTTGCAGCGCGAGCACGGCTTCAACCCGATCCTGGGGTGCTTGCCGATGCTGGCGCAGATCCCGGTGTTCCTGGGCCTGTTCCACGTGCTGCGTTCGTTCAACCGCACCAGCACCGGGATCGGTCAGCTGGGGCTCTCGCCGGACGTGAACCGGCAGCTGGGTAACTACTTCTTCAGCGCCGCCGACGTGGGTAACTTCTTGGACGCCAACCTCTTCGGTGCGCCGCTGGGTGCGACGATGATCCAGCGGACCGGGTTGGACGCCTTCGCCGAGTTCAACCGGGTGTCGGTGATCGCGGTCGGCGTACCCATCATGATCGCGGCCGGCATCGCGACCTACTTCAACAGCCGGGCGTCGGTGGCACGGCAGAGCCCGGAAGCGGCGGCCAACCCGCAGACCGCGATGATGAACAAGCTGGCGCTGTATGTGTTTCCGCTCGGCGTGGTCGTCGGCGGACCCTTCCTGCCGTTGGCGATCATCCTCTACTGGTTCTCCAACAACATCTGGACGTTCGCCCAGCAGCACTACGTCTTCGGCTTGATCGCCAAGGAGGACGAGGCGAAGAAGGAGGAGGCGCTGCGCCGCCGGGCGGCCAATGCCCCGGCGCCCGGGGCCAAGCCCAAGCGCACCGGCCGCACGGCCACCGCGGATGTCGCCACCGCCACCAGCGACGAGACTGAAGCACCGGTCGGCGACCCGGCCGAGCCCGGGGACACTCAGCAAGTGAAGGCCGATGCGGCCAAGCGGAACACCGGCCGGCCCGCGCCCCGGGGCGGTCGCCCCGGCGCCGGCGCGAAGCCGAAGAAACGCAAGCGGTGATCCACCGCGACCAGCCAACCGGCACGTGAGTTGCCGGGCACAGAGGGAGACGACATGACCGATATGACCGACATGGATGACGCAGAGACCAGCGAGCGCGAGACCGGGGACGTGGTGGGGGAGCCGGAGACCCAGGGCGACACCGCGTCCGCAGCGGCGCCGCCGGCCGACCTCGAAGAGCGACTGGTCGCCGAGGGGGAGATCGCCGGCGACTATCTCGAGGAGTTGCTCGACCTGTTGGATTTCGACGGCGACATCGATCTGGACGTCGAGGGCCGCCGGGCGGTGGTGAGCATCGACGGCGGCAACGATCTCACCAAGCTGGTGGGCCGCAAGGGCGAGGTGCTCGACGCCCTGCAGGAGTTGACGCGGTTGGCCGTTCATCAGAAGACCGGTGAGCGCAGCCGGCTGATGCTCGATATCGCGGGCTGGCGGCGCCGGCGCCGCGATGACCTGACCGCGCTGGGCGACGAGGTGGCCCGCCGGGTGCTGGAGACCGGCGCCGACGAGGAACTGGCCCCGATGAGCCCGTTCGAACGTAAGATCGTCCACGATGCGGTGGCTGCCGTCGCCGGCGTGCACAGCGAGAGTCAGGGCGTAGAGCCGTCACGCCGCGTCGTGGTTCGGCGGGACTAACGGGGCGCACCGCGCGGAATTACATCCGAGTAATTCGCTAGCGCGGCCCCGCGCCCGGGAAGCCGGAGGAATGTTTCACGTGAAACATGTCGGGGGAGCGCCGGCACCCGCACCGCCGGAGGAAGCCGCCGAGGTCTTCGGTGAGCGGCTCCCGACGGCGCGGCGTTACGCCGAGCTGTTGACCGGGCCCGGCGTGGAGCGAGGCCTCCTGGGTCCCCGGGAGATCGACCGGATCTGGGAGCGGCACCTGCTCAACTGCGCGGCCATCGGGGAGTTGCTCGATCCGGCCGAGCGGGTCGTCGACATCGGCAGCGGGGCCGGCCTGCCCGGGATCCCGCTGGCCATCGCTCGACCGGATCTGCTCATCGTGCTCGTGGAGCCGCTGCTTCGCCGCAGCGAGTTTCTCCGGGAGGTGGTCGCCGAACTGGGGCTAGACCGCGTGGCCGTGGTGCGAGGCCGCGCCGAAGACCGGGCGGTGCACGACGAGGCCGGCGAGCGCGACGCGGCCGTGTCCCGGGCGGTCGCCAGCCTCGACAAGATCAGCCGATGGAGCCTGCCGCTGCTCCGGAAGGGCGGAAGGATGCTGGCCATGAAGGGCGAGCGGGCACAGGTCGAGGTGGATGAGCATCGCCGTGTGATGATCGGACTAGGCGCGAACGACGTAAGGGTGGTGAGATGTGGCGTGAACTATTTAACCCCGCCCGCGACCGTGGTGACGGCACTGCGGGGGGAGCCCAAGCCGGCGCGCGCGCGTCGCGTGGGAGGCCCGGCGCGACGGGCCAGCGGGAGGCCGACGTGAGCCGACCGGGCGGGCCCGCCACCCCGCCAACCGTGTCGGCCAAACACTCCGACCGGCCGCAGAGCGCGGTTTCACGTGAAACATCGGTCGGTTCGGTTTCACGTGAAACATCGTCGGAGTTCGACACCCCGATCGGCGCCGCCGCCGAACGCGCCATGCAGGTGCTGCACACCAACAACCGCCTGCCGCGCCCCCAGCGCCGCCGGGTGTTCACCGTGGCCAACCAGAAGGGCGGCGTAGGTAAGACCACCACGGCCGTCAATCTCGCGGCCGCCCTCGCGGTCCAGGGAATCAAGACCTTGGTGATCGATCTGGACCCGCAGGGCAACGCCAGCACCGCCCTGGGCATCGCCGACCGGCAATCCGGCACCCCGTCCTCCTACGAGGTGCTGATCGGGGAGATGCCGGTGCAGGCCGCCCTGCGGCAGAGTCCGCACAACGAGCGCCTGTTCTGCATCCCGGCCACCATCGACTTGGCCGGCGCGGAGATCGAGTTGGTGAGCATGGTGGCCCGGGAGAACCGGTTGCGGAATGCGCTGGCCGAACTCGACGGATCCGACTTCGACTACGTCTTCATCGATTGCCCGCCCTCACTCGGCTTGCTCACCGTCAACGCCTTGGTCGCGGCGCCGGAGGTGATGATCCCGATCCAGTGCGAGTACTACGCGTTGGAGGGCGTGTCTCAGTTGATGCGCAACATCGAGATGGTGAAGGCTCACCTCAACCCGCGCCTGGAGGTGACCACGGTGCTGCTGACGATGTATGACGGGCGCACCAAGCTCGCGGACCAGGTCGCCGACGAGGTCCGCCGGTACTTCGGCGACCGTGTGCTCCGGACGGTGATTCCGCGGAGCGTGAAGGTGTCCGAAGCGCCGGGCTACAGCATGACGATCATCGAATACGACCCGGGTTCCCGCGGGGCGATGAGTTACTTGGACGCCAGCCGCGAACTCGTCGAACGGGACGCGGCAGCCAGCGGGCAGGAGGGGCGGCGCTGATGCCCGCCGTGAGCGAGAAGGAACGTAGATGACCGGACCGTCGCGCAGGAAGGGCGGCTTGGGCCGCGGCCTGGCATCGCTTATCCCCACCGGGCCCGGCGAGGGCGCAGAATCCACCGCGGAGCGGGGAGCCGGCATGGGACCGCGGATGGGTGACGCCGCGGCGGACGTGGTGCTGGGCCGCTCGGGCAGCGCCGCTGCGGTGGACCCCGCAACCACCGATGTGGGGGCGGTCTACCGGGAGATCAGCCCGGCCGCGATCGAGCCCAACCCGCGCCAGCCCCGCCAGGTGTTCGACGACGAGGCGCTGGCCGAACTGGTGCACTCCATCCGCGAATTCGGGCTGATGCAGCCGATCGTGGTGCGCGAACTGCCGGGCGCTGCGCCCGGCAAACCGCGCTACCAGTTGGTGATGGGGGAGCGGCGTTGGCGGGCCTCCCAACAGGCCGGCCTGGAGACGATCCCGGCGATCGTCCGCGAGACCGAGGACGACAATCTGCTGCGCGACGCGCTGCTGGAGAACATCCACCGGGTACAGCTGAACCCGTTGGAAGAGGCGGCGGCCTACCAGCAACTGCTCGACGAGTTCGGGGTGACCCACGACGAACTGGCCACCCGCCTCGGCCGGTCCCGCCCGCTGGTGACCAACATGATCCGCCTGCTGCGGTTGCCGATCGCGGTCCAGCGCAGGGTGGCCGCCGGGGTCTTATCGGCCGGCCATGCCCGCGCGCTGCTGTCCCTGGAAGGCGGAACCGAAGCGCAGGAGGAGCTGGCCGCGCGGATCGTGGCCGAAGGTCTGTCGGTGCGGGCGACCGAGGAGGCGGTCACCCTGGCCAACCGCGGGGACACCTCGACGCCCGTGGCGCCCCGGCGCAAACCGATCCAGATGCCCGGTCTCCAGGACATCGCCGAGCGGCTTTCGACCGCCTTCGACACCCGCGTGACGGTCAGCGTGGGCAAGCGCAAGGGCAAGATCGTCGTCGAATTCGGGTCCGTCGAAGACCTGCAGCGCATCGTCACGCTGATGGACTCCACGACCGGCTGACACCTGTGTTGGGCCACGACCTATCACCGGCGGTAATTACGTCACTGTGACGGTAGTGCCCGCCATCGGCGCGGCGAGGCGCGAAACGTACTGTTCGACAACGCGTTTCGCGTTTCGGGGGGATTCGGACGCCGGGACGCGCCAATGGTGGCATCCGGCGGCTCAACCCTCCTATCCTTAAAGGGCCGTCGTCGACGGCAGCACGGGTTGAGATGACCGGGAGTTCAGTGTCTGTCCGAATCACACCGCTGAAGCTCGAGTGCTTCGATCAGCTTCCCAAGCACGCACGCCGGTGCGTGTTCTGGGAGGTGGATCCGGCGACCCTCGGCCGCGACGACCACCTCTCGGATCCGGAGTTCGAGAAGGAAGCCTGGCTGTCGATGGTGATGCTGGAGTGGGGCCCGTGCGGCCAGGTGGCCACGCCGTCGAACCCCGGCGTCGGGGATTCGCCCTGCCTCGGTTATGTGCTCTACGCCCCGCCGCGGGCGGTCCCGCGGGCGCACCGCTTCCCGACGGCACCGGTGTCAGCCGACGCGGTGCTGTTGACCTCGATCGGCGTCGAACCGGCACCGATGGCCGACGGCCTGCCCAGGGAATTGATCGCCAGCGCGGTCGAGGAACTGGTCCGCCGCGGCGTTCGGGCACTGGAGGCCTTCGGTCGGACCCCGGCGGTCGGGGAGTTGCTGGACCCCGACAATGTGCCGCCCGATGTCGCACCCGTGCTCGAAGCCCTCGGGGACTGCTCGGTGGAGCACTGCATCATCGGGGCGGACTTCTTGACCGATGTCGGGTTCACCGTGGTGGCACCGCACCGGTACTTCCCCCGGCTGCGCCTAGAGCTCGACAAGGGCCTGGGCTGGAAGGCGGAGGTGGAAGCGGCGCTGGAGCGGTTGTTGGAGAACGCGCAGCTGGAACAGCCGGTCGGGGCGGGCGCCCCGGCGACGTCGGCGTCCACGGCGGCCGAGCCTCGCTAGCCGCCGCCGAGCCGGCTGGCCCGCTCCACCGACAGCTCGTGGGCCAGCAGTTCGGCAAACGTGAACGTGCCGGTGGGCCGGTCGTTCTTGCCGAGCAGATACAGCCGCTTGACCGCGGCCAGCATCCCCTCGGCGATGGCGTCGCGGGTGGCGGGGTAGATCAGCATCCCGCGATCACGCGGGCTGGTGATGTAGCCGACGTCGACCTCGACGGTCGGCATCCTGGTCAGCCGCAGCAGGTCCCAGGTCCGGCCGTGGGCCCGACAATCCTGTAATCCGGTGCGGGCCACAATCTCTCGTTGGATGAAATCGGCGAGGCTACGCCCGATCGTGGACACCGACCCATGCGAATTGCCGAAGTGGAACGAGGCCACTCCGTTGGCCGCCGGACTGGTGTGGGTGGCGCAGCGAAGGCTGATCATCAAGTCGGCGCCAACGGCATTCGCGGTGGCGGCGCGTTCGGCATCGGAGGGGCTGCGGCCGTTGGGCCGGGACAGGAAGGTCTCCATCCCGATCGCGGTCATCCGGCCTTCGAGCCGACTTGCCAAGTCCCACAAGATATCTGCTTCGCTGATCGGACCCGTCGCGGTCTGGGTGATCAGCCCGTGGTCACCACCGCCGCGGCCCGGATCGATGACGATCCGCTTACCCGACAACCGCGGTCCCGAGCGCCGCACCAACTCTTCTTCCCGGATCGCGTGCGGCGAACCGCCGGTGACGCGCGAAGCCAGAAAGTTCAAGGAGCGCAACGTCTCCGGCCCGCAGATACCGTCGGCGTACAGACCGTACTCACGCTGGTAGGACATCAGCGCATTGTGGGTCTGGATGCCGAAGTAGCCGTCGACCATCCCGGTGTAGAAGCCCAGATCCTGCAGGCGGGCCTGCAACGTAGCCACGTCGTCGCCGTACATCGGTGCGCCGAACTGGTGATTGAGAATGCGTGCACCCAGCCGATAGGAGGCCTCTTTGAGTGCGCGGTAGGTGGCCTCGCCGATGATGCCGTCGACGAGCAGTCCGCGCTGCTGCTGAAAGGCGCGCACCGCCTGGTCGAGATCGTCGTCGAACACATCCAGCGCGACATGCTTGCCGGTGGTCAGATCGGCGTCGGGGCTGTCCACCAGGCCCAGCGCGGCCAGCGCCTCACGGATCTCGATGACGGCACTGCTGCGGTCGCCGCGGCGCAGCGCGTCCTCTGCGCCGCGGTGCCGACCCGACATCACTGAGCCCTCCGGTTGTCGCTGCTGGCAGCGAAAACGTCGCTGGCCGTCACCAGCAGGTTAGGCAGCATTGTCTCAGATGCTGGCCGAATTATTGAAAACGACGAGGCCAGAAAGATGCGTGGCCGGGCCGGCCGCCGCACCGGGCGGGCGACGGCTAGCCGACGTCCGCGAGCTCGCGCAGCAGCGCCGCCTTGCCCTTGGCGCCGACGATCCGTTTGACCGGCTGACCGTCCTTGAACAGGATCAGCGTCGGGATCGAGACCACGTTGAACTCGCGCGCGGTCTCGGGATTGGCGTCCACATCGAGCTTGGCGACCGTGAGCTGGCCGGCCTGCTCGGCGGCGATCTCCTCGAGCACCGGGGCGACCATCTTGCAGGGGCCACACCACGTTGCCCAGAAGTCCACCAGCACGGGCGTATTGCTGGCCAGTACGTCGGCGGCGAAGGTGGCGTCCGAGACGCTCACCGTGTTGTGGTCGGCGCGGTTGTCAGTCACTGTGATGCTCCCATCAGGGTTTCGGTGGCGGTGTCCTGCGGTTCGGCGCCGTCGGCGGTGTCTGCCAGCCAGCGCTCGGCGTCGATAGCGGCGGTACAGCCGGTGCCGGCGGCGGTGATCGCCTGCCGGTAGCTGCGGTCCACCAGGTCGCCGGCGGCGAACACCCCCTCCAAGGAGGTGCGCGAGCTCGGCTGCTGGACCAGCACGTAACCGTCGGGGTCCAGCTCGACGGCTCCGCGGACCAGTTCCGAGCGGGGGTCGTGGCCGATCGCCACGAATACCCCGGTCACCGGCAGGGTGGTCTCCTCCCCGGTGACCGTGTCGCGGACCCGCAGGCCGGTCACCGTGTCCTGGCCTTCCACCGCGACCGGGACGGTGTTGGTCAAAAACCGGATCTTGTCGTTCTCACGTGCCCGGTTGAGCATGATCTTCGAGGCCCGGAACTCCTCGCGGCGGTGCACCAGGGTCACGCTGCGGGCGAATCGGGTCAAGAAGGTGGCTTCCTCCATCGCGGAGTCGCCACCGCCGATGACGGCGATGTCCTGGTCACGGAAGAAGAATCCGTCGCAGGTGGCACACGAGCTGACGCCGCGGCCGAGCAGTTCCTGCTCGCCGGGGATATGGAGGTAGCGGGCAGCGGCGCCCATGGCCAAGATGACCGCCCGGGCCAGGTGCGTCTCGCCCTCGGCGGTGACGACCGATTTGACCGGGCCGTCCAGGGCCACCGACTCGACGTCTTCCATGCGCAGGTCGGCGCCGAAGCGCAGCGCCTGCTCACGCATCTCGTCCATCAGGTCGGGGCCGTTGATGCCGTTGCGAAAGCCGGGGTAGTTCTCCACCTCGGTGGTGGTCATCAGCGCGCCCCCGAAGGAGGTCCCCTCGAACACCAGCGGGGCCAGCTGGGCCCGGGCGGCATAGATGGCGGCGGTGTACCCGGCCGGGCCGGAACCGATGATGATCACCTCGTGGATGGTCGGTGTCTCAGGAGTCGAGGACATCTGCGCCTTTCCGGTCGGATCGGTTACAGGGGCTATCAACGTCAGCGTAGGCGGCGGTTGTTCCCCGACCTGCTACGGACGGCGAACGGTCGTGTCGGCCAGCAGGCCGGTGTCGGCGGAACTGCAGCTGGGGGCCACCGCCAGCGCGACGATCGTGCCGGACGAGGCGCCGGGCAGCAGCAGCACGATCCCGGGCCGGCCGTTGACGGTGATCTCGCGTGCGCCCAGGACCACGGTCGAGGCCGGGTAGCCCAGGCCGGCCAGGCAGCCGATCCGTCGGCCGGGGTCGGCCAGCGCGCCGTATTCGGGGCTGCGGTCCAACAGCTCGAGGAGCTCCGGGCCGGTCAGCGGCAGCACCGGGGCCGGTTCGGAGGCCACGGTGATCGCGTCGAAGGACCGCGGGCCGCTGGGGGCGTCGCCGGGGAACCGGATCAGCGCCGTCGTACCCAGCCCGATCGCGGCCAGTGCGGCAGCGGTCCCGGTCACCGCGGCGATCCGGTTGAGCCGGGGCAGGGGACGGCTCGAATGGGCCGGACGCCCAGGGTTCTCCCGGTCTTGTCGATCACCTGCATCCATTGCAGTGCCGCCGCTCCCGCTCGCTTCGTGGCTATGCGCAGTCGCCGATCCGATGGTGCATGCCACCGTCAGGTGCCAAGGCTATCCGCCCCCCGCGCTCGGCGGCGCCGGCGTGGTCCCGGCCCAGCAGCACGGCGAGCCGGGCCCGGCCGCGCGCGCAGCGGCTCTTGACGGTGCCCGGCGCCACCCCGAGTGCGCGGGCGGCGTCGGCGACCGAGTAACCGTGCATGTCGACGGCCACCACCGCGGCCCGCTGTTCGGCCGGCAGCCGGCGCAGGGCGGCGTGCACGTGCAGCGCGGTCTCCACCTCGGCGGTGCGGTCGCTGACGGCCGGATGCTCAGCGAGCGGCTCGGTGTGGTGAACTCTGCTGCGGCGCAACCGATCCAGGCAGGCGTTGACGACGATCCGGTGCAGCCAGCTGCCGACGGCGGCGTTGTGGCGAAACGACCCGGCGCCCCGGTGTGCCGAGAGCATCGCTTCCTGCAGGGCGTCTTCGGCGTCTTCGGGGCAACCGGTGGTGAGTCGGGCCAGCCGGCGTAGCCGGCGCTGATGGCGGCCGTAGAGCTCACCGAAGGCGTAGCGGTCACCGGCGACGTGCGCGGCCAGGAGTTCGGCGTCGCTGCGGTCCGGCTGCCCCATGGGCGGACACTAACCAGCCGACGGCCCGACGGCACTTCAGCTGTGCACAGGCCCGGATGCCTACGACGCTGCCTGCACGGTGATCTCGGATATCTGGGTGCGGCTCTCCCCGCCGGTGCTGCCCATCGTGGTGATCCACACCAGCAGGTTGGAGGTCGGCGACGAGGAGTCGGCCGAGATCTTGTTGGCCCCGGGCTGCAGTGCCTTGGCGGGCGCCAGCAGCGTGGTGTCTTCGAGCCGGGCCGGCTTCGGAGTCGGAGAGGACCGCAGCTCCACCCGGGTTCCGGTGCTGGAGACGTTGATCCCCACGCTGCCGATCACCGTGGGCTTGGGCAGCTGCAATATCAGCCCGACACCGTTCTTGAAGTTCGGGAACGGCACCGGGTCGGAATAAGTGTCCGTCGACCAGAAGGTGGCCGGGTTTCCGTCGATGGCCAGCCCGGCGTCCTGGGGCCGGTCGGCCTCACCGCCGGGGGAGAACACCGTCGCCTGCACCGGTTTCACCGTGCTGCCGGGCGCGGCCGAAGCCGAGCGGGACGCCGACGCCGTCGGGCTGCTCAGGCCCAGTTCGGTCTTGTCCAGGCCGTTGACGTCGCCGAAGATCCGGTTGAGCACCGAGGCCAGCACCAGTAGAGCGACCAGGATGACGGCGCCGCCGATCCCGGCGCCGATCATGACCCGGCGGCGCCGCTCGGCGCGCAGGTCGGCGTCCACGGGCCGCGGTTCGCGACGCGGCGCAAGCGGCTCGTCGTCGACGGGGCCCAACAGCTCGGTCTGTTCGTGCAGCGCGGTGGCCTGCTGCAGCAGGTTCGACAACGTCGAAGCGCCGCGGATGCCGCCGTCGGACTCGATGGCGTGACTGGCGGCCGCGGAGATCTGGAACGGGATGTCCGGGTTGACCGTGTCGGGTTTGACCGGATTGCCGGCGGCATCCCGCTCGGCCGGGGCGAGGCCGCAGTCGGTGCTGGCATCCAGCGGCCACCGGTTGACCAGCAGCGCATACAAGGTGGCGCCGATACCCCGGATGTCGTCCTCGGGCTTTGCCTCGGGCAGCGTCGCGGGGAACGCCAAGGTGACGTCGCCTTCGATGCTGACCCGGACCCGGGCCGGGTGGTCGATCGACAGGGCGACGCCGGCGTGGTGGGCGGCCTCGGCGGCGGTGGCCAACGACCGCATCGCGCGGGCTGCGCCGATCGGCGAGGGCGCCGTTCCGGCCACCTCGGGAAGGGAGGCGCCGCGGACCCACTCGGACACCACGAGCCCACCGGCGCCGACCCGCACCACGTCGAGCACGCGGGCGATCCCGGGCAGATCGATCTGGCTGAGCCGCTGGGTGCGCGACAAGATGCCGGTGAGCTGCTCCTCGGGCATGGTCTGGTCCGGGTCGACGAACGTCAGCGCCACCTGCCGGTCCAGCGCGGTGTCCAGGGCCTGCCAGAACTGCAGCACGTCGGTACCGCCGTGGTGCACCAGGAGCCGGTAGCGTCCGCGGGCGATGCTCAAACCCGGTGTCAGCTGATCCCCGGCCCCGGCCCCGGCCCCGGCCCCGGCGTCGGCGGCGGCGGCCGGCTCGGGGGTGACCGCGCCGCCGGGGGGCCGCTGGGATGACGTCGGAGCAACCGATCGCGACGCCGCGCGAGCCCCGGAACCCTCCGAAGGTTTGTTGGTCACCTCCGTACCTTTCGGTGTCCAGCCACCGGCGATGCGCTCCGGAGGCATCTGTCGGACGGAAGCGCTCACCGCGTCCCCGTCCGGCGTGGGCAAACGGTCGTGCCCAGCGTACGGGACGAGGGGATCGGGGGATGGCGGGTTTGACGCGCCGATGTGCGGGGTGTGCACCCCGAGCCGGCGGCGCACCGCGGCCAGCGCCGCGGTGGCTTCGGGCACCCGGGCGCGGATCATGACCGCCGCGATGATCGGCACCATCACGACCGCCAACACCGACAGGCGCAGCATCGAACCGGCCGCGCCGTGGTCGGTCAGGTCGCGGAGGCCGAGCACCCGGTCGAGCACTTCGGCGATCAGCCCGGCCAGCAGCGACGCCGTCACCGTGACCAGGATGGTGCGGACCACGTCGGGTCCCAGCAGGTGACCGCTGACCGGGCGCAGCGCGCGGCGCAACAGCACGTGGCCGACGGCTGCGCCGGCCAAGAAGCCCAAACCGTTGGCCAGGCCGAGGTAGGCGGCCACCAGTTCGGGGTTGTCGGTCAGGTGCGGGGCCAGCACCGACGCGACGATCTTCACCACGGTGATCACCACGATCATCGCGATCGGAATCCACGGCTGCTCGCGGGCGTAGAAGACCCGCAGCTGCAGCAGCACCATGGCGTAGGGCAGCAACGTGAACGCCGACATGGCGACTGCGACCCCGAGGTATCCGGCGTCGACGTCGCCGAAGTTGCCGTAGGCGAACAGTGCGCTGCCGATCGCCGGGCCGCCGACGGTCATCAGCGCCACGATCGGGATCAGGGTGATCATCATCAACCGGGTGGCCAGCGACAGGTCGGCGAGCACCGCGGGGTCGTCGCCGGCGGCGGCGTTACGGCTCAGTCGCGGCATCACCACCGTCAGCACCGTCACCCCGATCATCCCGAACGGCAACTGCAGCAGCAGCCAGGCGTAGTAGTAGATCGCCGGGCCGGACGCTGCAGAGGTGGCGGCGATCTGGTTGGTCACCACCAGGCCGACCTGGCTGATCAACACGTAGAGCACCATCGCGGCGGCCATCGCGCCGAAGCGCTTGAGCCGGTCGTCGATGCCCCACAGCGGGCGCAGGCTGATGCGCTCCCGCCGGATCGCCACCAGCAGGACCGCGGTTTGGGCCACGACGCCCGCCGTGGTGCCCAGACCCAGCACCAGCAGCTTGGCGTTACCCATCCGCACCGGGTCGACCGAGAGTTCACCGGGCACCAGCAGGTAGACCACCAGCGTGGCGATCGCGACGACGTTGTTGACCACGGGGGCCCAGGCCGGCGCGCCGAAGATGTTGCGGTTGTTCAGGATTGCCATGAACACCGAAGACAGCCCGTAGCAGATCACCTGCGGCAGAAGCAGATACGCGAACGCCGTGGTGAGCGGCTCGTTGACCTGAGGGTCCCCGCCCAACATCAACTTGACCAGCAGGGGCGCAGCCGCCACCGAGATCACGGTGGTGGCCAGCAGCAGTGCCGTCGCCAGTGTGACCAGGCGCCGCACGAACGCGGTGCCGCCGTCGGGGTCGTCGCGTTCGGCGCGGGCCAGCACCGGCACGAAGATCGCGGTGAACGTCGCCTCCAGCACCAGCGCGGCAATCTGGTTGGGCAGCTGGTTGGCCACCGAGAAGGCGCTCGACAACGCCGCGCCCAGAATCGCGGCCAGCAGCACGATGCGCACGAAACCGGTGATGCGGCTGACCAGGGTGGCCAGCGCCATGCCCCACGACCGCGACACCACCGCGGCGTCGGTCAGCTCCGGGCGCGCGGGTTGCGGCGCCGGCGCGTTCACCGGCCCGCACCCCGGCCGGGCCCGCCCGCGGTAGCCGCGGGTGGGCGGGGATGGTCCGGGCTGCGGGGGCCGGGGCGCGGCGGACCGGATGGCGGCGGGCGGTCCAAGTCGGCGCGGTCGGGCTGGCCGCGGAAGCGGTGCCACAGCCGCCGCGCCGTCAGCGCCGTCAGCGCCGCGGCCGCGGTCATGGTGATCAGGAACAGCACCATGCCGTAGGCGTTCGAGTGCACCGACAGCCGCGCGGCCTCGCCCAGCGGCAGCCCATCGGGGGTCTGCAGGGCGACGTCGACGACGAAGTGCTGGTTGACCCGCACCTCCACCGGAACCCGCAGCGGCAGGTAACCCGGCGGCAGTTCCAGATCCCCCATGTCGGCCACCGTCATGCCCGGCGGGGCGTCGACATGCAGACGGACCCGGATAGGCACTGCCAAATCGTTGCGCAGGGCCAGCGGCAGGGGGCTGTGCTCGGTGGCCAGGGTGTAGGAGCCGGCCGGGTTGACGATGGTGACCGCGCCGATCAGGTCCGAGACGGTGTCGCCGACGATCACCAGCCGCTGGCCTGCCACACCGGCGCGCACGTCGAGCGCCTCCGACTGGCTCAACGCGCGCAGCATGTCCTCGGCGAGCGGAGCGGTGTACTGGTCGCCGGTCAGACCGGTGCGCACATCGGTGGTCAGCGCGGAGGTCAGTCCCCACAGCCGGCCGATGTCGTAGGCGACCGCGCCGATGAGCTCCGGACCGAAACCGCCCGCTGCTTGCTCGGCCGGAAGCGGATGCGCCGGCGCGGCGGTGACGTCCCGGGCGTCGGCGATCACCGCGCCCAGCGGGCGCGGAACCGCCAACCCGGACCGCAGAGCGGTGGCCAACGTGGTCAGTACGGCCTGGGCGTCGTCGGCCCGCGGCTTCCAGTACGCCGGCGGCATCAGGATCTCGTTGCGCGGTGCGCCGGGGCTCTCCGGGGACTCCAGCACCCGCCACAGCATCGAGCCGAGGGCGTCTTGGCGGCGGGCCAGGGCGGAGTCGTGGTGCAAGCGGACCGCCAGGGAGCCGTCGAGATAGGTCGGCTCCACCGGGTCGGTTCCCATCGCGGCCAGTGCCGCGCCGACGGCGGGGTCATACGGTGCCACCACCAGCCGGGGGGACAGCCGCCGCGGGGTGGTGTCGGCGGTGGCCGGTGCGCCGGAGACGGAGTCCTGGGCCGAACAGTCACCGGCCGTGATCACCACCGCTGTGCCCTCTGGGCCCTGTGCGCTGATCAGGTCTGCGGCGCCGGCCGTGAGTTTCCCGTCGCCGAGTACGACGGCGCCGCGGGTCGACGAGATCTGCAGAATGCGGTCGATGATGTCGGCGGGCCGGCTCACCGCGATCGCGTCGAGCTTCGAGTCACCCACTCGGGCCAGCGCGTCGAGGTCGACCTGCGCGTAGGGGATCGCGGTGACGCAGGTGTGGCGGGCCAGCCGGCGCAGGCGCTCCAGCCAGGTCGCGGCCGCGTCCCGTCCGGTGCCCGGGTGCGAGGCGGCGGCTTCGGGGGAGTCGGCCGTGTGGGCTACGACGTAGCCTCCGGTCATCGCGTTGACCGTGACCAACAGGTCGGGGTCGACCGCCAGGCACAGCGCCCGGTTGACGACGCCGCCACTGTCGACGGGAGGGCTGGTGGCGAACTCGGCGGCCGACAGCAGGGCGTCCAGCCGGCCGCCCGGGGCCAGTGAACTGGCCAGGTCATCGTCGGTGAGTCGAACCGGCACGGTGCCGCCGGGCGCCCCGGGAGTCAGCCGGGGACGGTCGGCCAGGGGCCACAGCATGGTCAGCTGGACCGGCTGGGAGGTGTCGGGCGCGACGGCCCCGGAGAGGGGATCGGAGTCGGTCTCGGTCTTGGGCAGGCCGGCCACCGGGAGGAGGAAGCGGGCGTCGTCGAGGCGAGCCGGCTCGCCGTAGTCCGGCGTACCGTTGACGTTGACCAGCACCGGATAGATGCCGGGGCGGTCGATGTTCAGCGCTGGCTGGGTCGACGAGCGCAGCGGCGCCGAAAGCGTGAAGCGGGCCTCCTGCCCGCGTTGCAGTTCGGTGGCGACGGTGTTGAACGCGCCCACCGGCCGGTACTGGTCGTTGGCGCCACTGAGGTTGGTGCGCAGGCCGGCCGATGACGCGACGGCGCCGGCCTGTTCGAGGCGCACCATCAGATCGCGCACCGGGCGGTCGCCGACGTTGCTGACGGTGCCGGTGACGGTGACGACCGGGACGCTGGAGGTGGTGATGACCTCCGGGGTGACCCGGTCGACGCGGATCTGGACGAACGGTGCGGCGCCGGGCTCACCGGCAGCGGCGGGTGGAGCGGAGGCGGCGCCGAGAGCTACGGCGAGGGCCATCATCAAGGCGGCCACCACCGCCAGAGGGGCCGTGCGGGGCGCTGACAGGGGGGCCAAGCTACCCCGACCGATGCGGCGGGTACTGGTCACGGGTCCAGCCCGCGACCGTTCTTCCGGTCCGGTGCGTGCTCGTCGGGTCGTGAGTGTCGGGTGCGGGAATGGGTCTGGGGCCGCCGCCAGGGCGCGGTGACCGGCAGCGGCGGCAGCGCGGCCGGGCCGTCGGTCTGCAGGCGGTCGATCAATTCGTCGGCGACCACGGCCAGCCGGCGTTCGTCGGCGTAGGCCAGCCGGGACGGCAGCTCCCGGATCGGCACCCACGCCACCTCGGTGACCTCCAGGTCGGCGTCGCACAGTTCTCCGCTGGAGAACCGCATCAGGTAGTGATGCACGGTCTTGTGCACCCGGCGGCCGTCGGTGACGAACCAGTAGTCGATGCTGCCCAGCGAGGCCAGCACGTCGCCCTGGACGCCGGTTTCCTCGGCGACCTCGCGGATCGCGGTCTGCTCGGCGGTCTCACCGACCTCGATATGCCCCTTGGGCAGCGACCACAACATCCTGCCCCGCCGGTCGATGCGCCCGATCAGCGCCGCGACCTGGTCTTCCCGCGGCCCGTCGATGCCGTCGACGACCAGGCCTCCGGCGGACGTCTCGTGCACGGTGCGCAGCCGCTCCGGCCCGTGCCGGGCGCTGCGGGGCCGGCGTTGCGCCGAGCGGCCGGGTGTCGCGGCGGCCCCGGCACCGCTGTCGGTGGCCGCGGCCTCGGTGTGGCTGGTTTGCGGACCTGACGTGCGTCGACCGCGGCGCCGCCTACGGCGCCGTCCCGAATTGGCTGCTCCGCCGTCGGCCGACACCCATGCGATAGTAGCTGGCACGAACCGGCCAACCCGCCTCCCTCGCCGGGTCGGGCCCGGCCGCTGCGCCCGGCTTCGCCGCGCTTGCGACCACCGCGGGGCTATGGCGGCGGCCCGCTGCGCCCGGCTTCGCCGCGCTTGCGACCACCGCGGGGCTATGGCGGCGGCCCGCTGCGCCCGGCTTCGCCGCGCTTGCGACCACCGCGGGGCTATGGCGGCGGCCCGCTGCGCCCGGCTTCGCCGCGCTTGCGACCACCGCGGGGCTATGGCGGCGGCCCGCTGCGCCCGGCTTCGCCGCGCTTGCGACCACCGCGGGGCTATGGCGGCGGCCCGCTGCGCCCGGCTTCGCCGCGCTTGCGACCACCGCTAGGCTCATCGAACGTGCCCGAAGCCCATCAGGACGCCGACCTGCTGACCACGGCGGCCGTCGTGCTGAACCTGCACGCCGAGCTGCTGCGTGAGCTCGGCGCCATGTTCGACGAGGCCGGCCACCAGCTGTATCTGGTCGGCGGATCGGTCCGTGACGCCTTGCTGGGCCGGGCGGGGCCGGATCTGGATTTCACCACCGACGCTCGCCCCGAGCAGGTGCAGGGCATCCTGCGTGGCCGAACCGAAGCGTTGTGGGACACCGGAATCGAGTTCGGCACGGTGGGCGCCGCCTTGGGCGGGCATCGCCTGGAGATCACCACCTTCCGTGCCGACCAGTACGACAGGGTCTCGCGCAATCCCGAAGTGCGCTTTGGTGATTCGCTCGACGCGGACCTGGTGCGCCGCGACTTCACCGCCAACGCGATGGCGGTCCGCATCACCCCGGCCGGCCCGGGGGAGTTCCTCGACCCGCTGGGCGGGCTGGCGGCGCTGCGGGCCGGAGTCCTGGACACCCCGACGGCGCCGCAGGATTCCTTCGGCGACGACCCGTTGCGGATGCTGCGCGCCGCCCGGTTCGTTTCCCAACTCGGGTTCAGCGTGGCCCCGCGGGTGCGTGCCGCGATCGAGGAGATGGCCGGGGAACTGTCCCGCATCACCGCCGAGCGGGTGGCCGCCGAACTGGACAAGCTGCTATTGGGCGCCGACCCGGCCGCCGGTATCGACTTGATGGTGGCCACCGGGATGGGTGATGTGGTGCTGCCCGAGGTCGGCGCCATGCGCATGGCAATCGACGAACACCACCAGCACAAGGATGTCTACCAGCATTCCCTGACCGTGCTGCGGCAGGCGATCGACCTCGAGGACCCCCCTCCCGACGGAGGCCCCGATCTGGTGCTGCGCTGGGCGGCGCTGTTGCACGACATCGGCAAGCCGGACACCCGACGCCACGAGGCCGACGGCCGCGTGAGTTTTCACCACCACGAGGTGGTGGGCGCGAAGATGGTCCGCAAGCGGATGCGCGCGTTGCGCTACTCCAAGCAGATGGTCGACGACGTCTCGCAGCTGGTCTACCTGCATCTGCGTTTCCACGGCTACGGCGACGGCAAATGGACCGATTCGGCGGTGCGACGCTATGTCACCGATGCCGGACCGCTGCTGGGCCGGCTGCACAAACTGGTCCGCGCGGACTGCACGACCCGCAACAAGCGGCGGGCGGCACGTCTGCAGGCCAGCTACGACGAACTCGAGGCGCGGATCGCGGAGTTGGCCGCGCAGGAGGATCTGCAGCGGGTGCGCCCCGATCTGGACGGCAACGAGATCATGACTCTGCTGGGCATCCCGGCCGGCCCGCAGGTGGGGCGTGCCTGGAGTTATCTCAAGGAGCTGCGCCTGGAGCGCGGACCGTTGTCGCGCGAGGAGGCGACGGCCGAGCTGCTGGCCTGGTGGCAGTCCCAGGGGAACCAATAGCGGGGCTGGCTCGTCTGATTCGGGTATGGACTACTGCCTGGGCGATGGGGACGGCGCGGCCACCATGTGGACCGGACCGCCTGATCTCGATCTCGATGGCGATGGGCTCGCCGATGCGATCGCCCTCGATTTCGACGGCGACGGGCTGCGCGACGACGCGTTGGTCGACCTCGACGGCGACGGGGTCGCCGACCACTTGCTGCTGGACCTCGACGACGACGGGGCCCCGGAGGCCTCCTTCGCCGACGACGGCTCCGGCACCTGGGGGCACGGTGTCGCGGCCGGCTCCGCAGACCGATCCGGTGGGCTGCGCTGGCTGGGCTTCGACGAGGTCGAGCACACGGGAGGGCCGCTGATCGACTTCGACGGCGACGGGCGCATCAACGACCTGTTGCTCGACGCCGATGGAGACGGGCGCGCCGATCGGGTACTGATCGGTTCTGAGGGGGGCGGCTACGGGGCGGCCTACGTCGATACCGACGGCGATGGACGCTGGGATCTCAAGCTCACCGACGCCGACGGCGACGGTGCGGCCGACGGCGCCACGATGCTGTGACCGGCCGTCCCGCAGAACAAGCGCGTTTGTTCGGAACAGCCGCCGACTGCTGCGAATAGGCGATTCGCCCGACTGGACTGTATGCTCGGTCACCTAAGTGGACTGGCTTGCACCTTGCGAGCAAGTGAGCGACGATTTGCGGCCTCACAGGATTGTGTGAGAATCGGGCGGGCGGTTGTTGGTACGGGTCCGGCATTTTGATCGTCGGGAGGAATCAGTGAACAAGACGACCATCGGCGCCCTGCTGGCCGCGCCGGTCATCGCAGCGGGCGTGACGGCAGCCCCGGCACCCGCTGCCGCCATCGATCACCACATCCTGGACTACGCGCTGGCCGCCGAAGCCCTGGTGATGATCCCGGCGATGAACCAGAACTGGCTGGACCTGAGCAAGAGCCTGTACCTGGTGCCGAACGACTTCCCCGAAGACGGCACCACGACGTTCCTACAGGTGCCCGAGACCTCCGACCTGAACGCGAGCATCAGCGGAGGCACCAAGATCTTGGTCGACGCGATCTCGGAGCGGTGGAACGACGGTGACGCCAGCTTCAGTGCGAAAGACCCGCTGTACATCTTCGGGTATTCGCAGTCCAACGTCGCGGCGGGTCTGGCCATGGAGCAACTCCACGAGAAGTACCCCGACATGCCATTGGCCGCACTGCATTTCGTCATGGTGGGCGACAGCGCGGCACAGGGCGGCTTCCTGAGCGGTTTCCTGCCCACGCTGCTGTCCTGGTTCCCGGAATCGTGGCATGACGACATCGTCAAGATGGTCTATCAGTTCGCCGAGATGATGCACATCGACTCGGTCATCGGGCTGGTGACCCCAAGTGACCTGTTCACGACGGACGTCTACTCCCTGTCCAGCGACGGGTTCGCGAACTGGGACGACGGCCACCAAATGGGTGGAATGTTCAGCGATCACCTGGCGTATCTGGGCCTCTCGCCGGATGAGATCGCCTCCGCGACCGACGAGACAATCGGCAACACGACCTACCACATGATCGACACCGCCAACGTCAACATGTTCCAGGCGTTGATGAACTCCGCCGAGATGATCATGGGCGGGCTGCTGGCCTGGTTCTGACCTGCTGGCGGCCTCAGACCGCGTCGAGTGGGAATCTCACGACGCGACGCGCCGCCGCGACGTCGGAGGATCCCCAGTGGGGGAGGGCGCTGGCGCGCTCAGCGCCCGGCGCCGGGCGGCCCCGCGAAGGCTTGGGCGATCTCCAGCCAGCGCTGCGCGTCGTCGCCGTGCGCCGCGACGTCCAGATCAGCCAGCGCACGACGCTGCGTGACCAGGAAACAGAAATGCTCAGCCGACCCGGTTACCCGCTGCTCGGCATTGACCGGTCCCCACGCCCAGACCCCGCCGCCGGGGGCGTGCAGTTCCACGTGAAACGGCTCGGCCGGCGGTGTCAGGTTGTGGACGGTGAAGGCGTAATCGCGGGTTCGCACCCCCAGGTGCGCGATCGACCGCAACCGCGCGGTGGCGGTCCGCCGGATCCCGAGCGCGTCGGCGACATCCAAGCCGTGCGCCCAGGTCTCCATCAGCCGGGCGGTGGCCATCGACGCCGCGCTCATCGGCGGACCGAACCACGGCAACTTGCGCCCGGCCGGAACGCCCCGCAGGGCCTCATGCAGCCGCGCCCGGGTCGAGCGCCAGTCCGCCAGCAGCTTGGCCGGCGGCAGCTTCGCCAGTTCGGCGGCGCCGGCGTCGACGAACCCGGTCGGATCACCCAGCGCCGCCGCGAGCTCATCGGCGAAGCCGGCCTCGTCGGTGATGGCGGTCAACGCGAGGCGGTCGGTCCACAGCAGGTGAGCGATCTGATGGGCGATGGTCCAGCCCACCGCCGGCGTGGGCGCACCCCACTGACTGTCGGTGAGCGGGGCCACCAGCGCGTCCAGGTCGTCGCTTTCGGCACTCAGATCCGCGATGATCGGTTCAGTTTCTGCCATGCCCGTACTGTATGCCGCCCACCGGATCCCGCTGCCGCCCGATCAGGCTGTGCCCGGCCAGGCCGGCCAGATACAGCAGCGTCCCGACCACGATCAGCCACGGCGCCCGCCCGTCGGGGGGCACCACCGCCGCGGTCGCGGCCACCGCCACGATGAACGACGCCCAGAACAACGAGTCCTGCACCGCGAACACGTGCCCGCGCAGGGCGTCGTCGACGTCGATCTGCATGGCGGTGTCGGCGCACAGTTTGACCACCTGCCCGGCCACTCCGAGCAGAAATCCGCACAGCACCAGCACCGGCAGATACAAGCCGATGCCGGTGAGCTGGATGACCGCCGCGGCCGCCAGCGCCCCGTTCGCGGTGGCGTAGCGGCCCCAGCGGCGCACCGCCGGTGGGGTCAGCACGGTCGCCAGGAA
The DNA here is from genome assembly GCF_002086285.1 of Mycolicibacter kumamotonensis. Classification (GTDB taxonomy): domain Bacteria; phylum Actinomycetota; class Actinomycetes; order Mycobacteriales; family Mycobacteriaceae; genus Mycobacterium; species Mycobacterium kumamotonense. The sequence goes on from NZ_MVHU01000019.1 coordinate 60,210, forward strand.
TGATCCGGCGCCGGCCGACGCGACGAACAACGCCGTGGTCCCCAGGCCGGCCACGGCATGGTCGCCGACGTGGCGCACCATCACCAGCACCAGCAGGGTGTTGACCCCGAACGCCATCCGGTGCGCGGCCAGCCCGGACAGGGTCGCCGCGACAGTGGGCCGGGCCCGCACCGTGCGGACGCCGTGCAGCCAGCCCGTCGTCACCGCGTACAGCACCGATCCGTGGATGGCGCGTTTGGTGTCGTCGGGGCCGAGCACATGGGCGGGGAAGCGCAGCGAGAGCACCAGTGCGATCGTGACCGGGATCGCCACCACGGCGATGATCGACGCTGCGCCGCGATCGTCGGCCCCCACCAGCCACCGCGGCACCAGCATGAAGTTGGCGCCCACGAAGGCCGCCACCGCGCCGGTCGCGATCGCGAGCGCGTTCATCGTGACGACCTGCTCGCGCGGCACCACATGCGGCAGTGCCGCCGACAGCCCGGAGGCGATGAACCGGGTGAACCCGTTGGCGATCAGGGCCGCGCACAGCACCGGCAGGTCACCGGTTCCGGTCGCCAACAGCGCGGCGATCCCGAGCACCAGCAGCAGCCGGGCGAGATTGGCGACCACCAGCACCAGGCGCCGGTCCCAACGGTCCAGCAGGGCACCGGCGAACGGCCCCAAAACGGAGTACGGCAGGAACAGCACAGCGAAGGCCCCGGCGATCGCCCACGGCGAGGCGGCCCGGTCCGGGTTGAACAGCAGCGCGCCGGCCAGGCCGGCCTGAAACAGGCCGTCACCGAATTGGCTTGCGGCCCGCAATTCCAGCAGCCGCCGGAATTCCGGCAGGCTGCGCGCCGACCGCCACAGCGACGCGGGTGCGCGGGTGTCCACCAAAAGACCTACTTCCGGACTCGGGCGGCGACGCGGCACCGGCCCCAAACCAGAGTACAAATCTTCGAGGTCGCTTGGCGTTCGGCTCAGCTCAGCACGAATACCGGGCTCGGGTGACATTATGGGAGAGTGGCGCAACCCGAAGACCCCGAGGACTACGTCGCGCCCGCCGCGCATCGGGTCAGGGCAGGCACGCTGCTCCTGGCCAACACCGACCTGCTCGAACCCACCTTTCGCCGCACCGTGATCTACGTGGTCGAGCACAACGACGGCGGCACGCTGGGCGTGGTGCTCAACCGACCGAGCGAGACCGCGGTCTACAACGTGTTACCGCAGTGGTCCGAGCTGGCGGCCAAGCCCAAGACGATGTTCATCGGCGGTCCGGTGAAACGCGACGCGGCTCTCTGCGTCGGCTTGTTGCGGATCGGGGTGGAACCCAACGGCGTGCCGGGCCTGCGCCACATCGACGGTCGATTGGTGATGGTCGACCTCGACGCCGACCCGGAGACGATCGGCCCCCATGTGGAGGGGGTGCGGATCTTCGCCGGCTACGCCGGCTGGACCATCGGCCAGCTCGAGGGGGAGATCGAGCGCGACGACTGGATCGTGTTGTCGGCGCTGCCCTCCGATGTGCTGGTGCCGCCGCGGGTGGATCTGTGGGGCCGGGCGTTGCGGCGCCAGCCCTGGCCCACGGCGCTGCTGGCCACCCACCCGATCGACATCAGCCGCAACTGAGCCGCGGCACCGACCCCTAGGGCCTTACGAGCAACCGCAGCCGCTGCCGCAACCCGACGCCGGCTCCGGCTCCGGCGGTGCGCTGCCCGCGCACCCGCAGCCTGGACCGCAGCCGGCGTCCTGGGCGGGGGCGCTGTCGCCGCAGCCGCAGCCGGACCCGCAGCCACCGGATTCGGCCGCCGCGGCCTGGCGCGTCGCGTAGCGTGCCCCCTGCCAGGCGCCGGCGGCCAGGATGGCCAGCGCCCCGGTGATCGAGATGATCAGCGCCAGTAGCGCCACCGTGGGCGGACCGGCCAGCACGAGTGCACCGCCCACCGCCAGGATCACCCCGACGGCGATCTGAGCGGGTGCGACCGCCCGCAGCACCAGTTGCTCGGGGTCACCGGTGATCGGACGCGCCAGGGTCCGCACTCCGAACACCAGCGACACGACGGCCGCAACCAGGCACAGCACACCCATGATCAGCATGTGCCCCAGGATACGAGGGGCCGGTCAGCCCGCGGTGCCCGCCCGGGGCTGCGCCGGGACCGGAGCCGCGGTGCCGTGCGGCGTGTTCGGCAGATGTGAGACGCCGGGCCGGTCCACCCGGAATCCGTTCACGATCGCGTCGATGGCCGGGGCGTTGCCCACCGCGCGCCCGGCGCCGGTGGTCACGGTCAGCGACACCAGGTAGGCGGCGTCGTCCGTCGGCACGATCACGTGGCGCCGGGAGGTGTTCAGCGTCATGTCGGCGTCGCGGTAGGTGCCCTCGATCACCGAGGACGGGAAGCCGTTGAACTCGGCCAGTGAGGCGTTGGTGGTCTGCCAGGCCATCAACTGCTGGCTGTCGACGAATCCGTGGGTGATGGCTTCCCGGGGGTCGAACTGCCCGACCAGCCGGTAGACGACCACCTGCGCGTTGGGGGTGTAGAGCGACCCACCGCGCCGGTCGGCGATGACCGCGAACGCGTCGGGGACGTTGGGGTCGGGAACGTGGGTCCAGCCCGCGGGCATCGGCAGGGTGATGTTGAGCGCGGTGAAGCCCGCGGCCTGCTGCGGCTCCAGTTGCACGTTCTTGGCGGCGAAGTAGTCGCGCAGCGTGCCTGAGGTGGCCGGGACCAGGGCATTGGGCGCCGCTGCGGGCACCGCAGATCCCGGTAGGACGGCGGGCCCGGGCAGGGTGGGCGCCGGCGCCGCCGGTCGTGGCACCGCGGGATAGGGCGGGGTCACCGGCACGGCGGCCGGCTGGGCCGCGGGTTGGGCCGCCGGGCCGTACGGGTTGGGCGGTGTCGGCATCAGCGGGTCGCCCGAGGCGGCCGGAATTCCCGTCGGGCCGCCGAAGCCCGCCACGGTGACTGCCGCGGAGCCGACCAGGAGCCGCCAGCGGCCAACGGTGTTCGTCATCTCCTCAAGGTCCTTCCGGGACGGGCCGGGCAACGGTGCCCCGGCCGTGAATCGACGGTAACCAGGCCGGGTGCCCCCGGCCAGAGCCGCAACCGAGCTGGAACGAAGCCCTCATCGGCCTGCAACGCAACCGATACCAAGCTGTGGCGAGCGGCCCGGTCGACGCCGCCCTTTACCCTGTTGAGGTGAACGAAGCCCCGACCACCCAGGGATCCGGCGACCCCGGCGACCAAGCGCCCCGCCACCGCTACACGGCGGAACTGGCCGGGCTTATCGAAGGCAGCTGGCAACAGCACTGGGAGCAGGCAGGGACCTTCAACGTCGCCAACCCGGTCGGCTCGCTGGCACCGGCGGACGGCTCGCCAGTGCCCGGCTCCAAGATGTTCGTCCAGGACATGTTCCCCTACCCGTCCGGTGACGGCCTGCATGTCGGCCATCCGCTCGGCTACATCGCCACCGATGTCTACGCCCGCTACTTCCGGATGACCGGCCACAACGTGTTGCACGCGCTGGGCTTCGACGCGTTCGGCCTGCCCGCCGAGCAGTACGCGATACAGACCGGCACGCACCCGCGCATCCGCACCGAGGCCAACATCGAGAACTTCCGCCGCCAGCTGCGGCGTCTCGGGCTCGGCCACGACAGCCGGCGCAGCTTTTCGACCACCGATGTCGACTTCTACAAGTGGACGCAGTGGATCTTCCTGCAGATCTACAACGCCTGGTTCGACCCGAGCGCGAACAAGGCCCGGCCGATCGCGGAGTTGATCGCCGAATTCGACGCCGGCACCCGCACCCTCGACGACGGGCGGGACTGGGCCCGGCTGTCCGCGGGGGAGCGGGCCGACGTCATCGACGGCTACCGGCTGGTCTACCGCACCGATTCGATGGTCAACTGGTGCCCGGGCCTGGGCACGGTACTGGCCAACGAAGAGGTCACCGCCGACGGGCGAAGCGACCGCGGGAATTTCCCGGTGTTCCGAAAGCGGCTGCGGCAGTGGATGATGCGGATCACCGCCTACTCCGACCGGCTGCTCGACGACCTTGACGTGCTGGACTGGCCCGAGAAGGTCAAGACCATGCAGCGCAACTGGATCGGCCGCTCCACCGGCGCGGCGGCGCTGTTCGGCGCCGACACCACCGACGGCGCCACGGTGGACATCGAGGTGTTCACCACCCGCCCCGACACCCTGTTCGGCGCCACCTACCTGGTGCTCGCCCCGGAGCATGAGCTGGTCGACCGTCTCACCGCGGCGGACTGGCCGGACGGGGTCGATCAGCGCTGGACGTTCGGCGCCGCCACGCCCGCGGAGGCGGTGGCCGCCTACCGGAAGGCGATCGCGGCGAAATCCGATCTGGAACGCCAGGAGAACAAGACCAAAACCGGTGTGTTCCTGGGTAACTACGCAACCAACCCGGCCAACGGCCAGCAGGTGCCGATCTTCGTCGCCGACTACGTGCTGGCCGGCTACGGTACCGGCGCCATCATGGCGGTTCCCGGGCACGATCAGCGGGACTGGGAGTTCGCCGCCGAGTTCGGCCTGCCGGTGCTGGAAGTCATTGCCGGCGGCGATATCTCGGAAGCGGCATATGCCGGTGAGGGCACGCTGGTCAATTCCGGCCCGTTGAATGGCATGAGCGTCGCCGACGCCAAGAAGGCGATGACACAGCGACTGGAGGCCGATGGCCGCGGCTGGGCGCGCATCGAGTACAAGTTGCGGGACTGGCTTTTCGCCCGGCAGCGGTACTGGGGTGAGCCCTTCCCGATCGTCTTCGACGCCGACGGCCGCGCGCACCCGCTGGACTCCGCGGCGCTGCCGGTCGAGCTGCCCGACGTCGCCGACTACTCGCCGGTGTTGTTCGACCCGGACGACGCGTCCAGCGAACCCTCACCCCCACTGGCCAAGGCGACCGACTGGGTGCATGTCGAGCTAGACCTCGGCGACGGACTGCAGTCCTACACCCGTGACACCAATGTGATGCCGCAGTGGGCCGGAAGCTCCTGGTACGAGTTGCGCTACACCGACCCGCACAACACCGAGCGATTCTGTGCGCCGGAGAACGAGGCCTACTGGATGGGGCCGCGGCCCGACGAGCACGGACCCGACGATCCGGGCGGGGTGGACCTCTATGTGGGCGGCGCCGAGCATGCGGTGCTCCACCTGCTGTACTGCCGCTTCTGGCACAAGGTGCTCTACGACCTCGGACACGTCAGCTCGCGCGAGCCCTACCGCCGCTTGGTCAACCAGGGCTACATCCAGGCTGCCGCCTACACCGACTCCCGAGGGTCGTATGTGCCGGCCGCCGAGGTCGTGGAGCGCGACGGCAGGTTCTACCTCCCGGGCGCCGACGGTGACACGGAAGTGTTCGCCGAGTACGGGAAAATGGGTAAGAGCCTGAAGAACTCGGTGTCCCCCGACGAGATCTGCGACACCTACGGCGCCGACACCCTGCGCGTCTACGAGATGTCGATGGGCCCGCTGGAGATGTCGCGGCCATGGGCCACCAAGGATGTGGTGGGCGCACACCGCTTCCTGCAGCGGGTCTGGCGGCTGGTCGTCGACGAGGAGACCGGCGCCACTCGGGTGCTGGACACCGAGCCGGACACCGAGACGTTGCGTCTGCTGCATCGGACCATCGTCGGGGTGTCGGAAGACTATGCGGCACTGCGCAACAACACCGCCGCCGCCAAGCTGATCGAGTACACCAACCACCTGACCAAGCAGCACCGGGACGGGGTTCCGCGCTCGGCGGTCGAACCGCTGGCGCTGATGCTTGCGCCGCTGGCCCCGCACCTGGCCGAGGAGCTGTGGCGCCGGCTCGGCCACGACTCCTCGCTGGCGCACGGACCGTTCCCGGTGGCCGACCCGGCGTATCTGGTCACCGACACCGTCGAGTACCCGGTACAGGTCAACGGCAAGAAACGGGGACTGGTCACGGTGGCCACCGACGCGGCCGAGGAGGAGATCAAGGCGGCGGCGTTGGCCGATGAGAAGGTCCAGGCGTTTTTGTCCGGGGCCACCCCGAAGAAGGTGATCGTGGTGCCCGGTCGGCTGGTCAACCTGGTGGTGTGAGACCGATGCCGGCGCTGCGGACCCTCTTGACGCCATTCCTCCTGTGGTGGCGGTACTGGCCGCAGCTGGCAGCGTGTTATCTCGCTGGCCTGGTCGTCCGCCGGGCGGTGATCGCCGCGGCCGCGTGGACCGGGCACCGCAATCCGCTTTGGGCGGCGCTGATCATGCCCTGCGCCGGGCTGGCCCAGCTGGGCTCGTATGTGGCGATGTTCCTGGTGCTGCGCACCGGAATCCCGGCGTTGGCGGCGCTCCCGCGCCGGCCGCTGCGCAGCGTGGATCTGTTCACCAACGTGATAGTGCCGTTCTTCGCGATCTATCTCGGATGGCAGATGTTCAAGGAGGACTGGCTGGCCTACCAACGCCTGGCGCTGAACTACCGGGTGGCTGACGCGTTGAGCGGGGTCAACACCGAGATGCTGCCGGTCTCGCGGGTCACCTGGGTGATCGTCGGGGCTGCGCTGGCAGCCCGATTCGTGTTGGCGCACTTCAGCGGTCGGCTACCTGCCGTGCTCACCGCGGCGCGGGTCTACATCGACGCGCTGTGGGTGTTTTTGGTGCTGACCTTCTCGCTGGCGGCGGGCATCACCTTCTTGATCAAGCCGGGAGAATGGCTCAGCCAGCGTCGGCTCGTGGTGTGGTTCAACAACCTACGCGGTGATGCGTTCTCGCACTTTCAAGCGCTGGAGTCGGCGTGGCAGAGCCTCATGTGGCTGGTGCGGACGGCTTTCGGCGGGGCCGCGGTCCCGCTGATGTGGCTGGCCGCCGCCGGGATCGTCTACGGGGTGTCGACGCAGATCGACTGGCCCGCCATGCTGCGGCGCCCGGCGCCCGGCGAAGCGGCGGCCGGGTTCGCCCAGCGCTGGCGGAAGGCTCCCGAGCCGCTGCGGTCGCGCGCCTCGGAGTACGCGCGATCGAAGACCGGGCGGTTCGGCCCGATCGTCGACGCGGCCCGGCTGATCCTGCACGGCGGCCCGGTCGCACTGTCGGGATACGTGCTGGCCTACCTCGTACTGGCGTGGCTGGACATGCGGGGCAGCTTCTACCGGACCCAGTTGACCGAGGGCTACCTGTTCCGGGGCATGGCGAAGATACTGGGCCCGCATGGCCCGGAGTTCTGGTCGGCGTTCGGCGGCACCATGGGTCTGATCTCGCAGCTGATCGTGCAACCGCTGCGCATCGCCCTCATCACCGCGATGTTCGCCTACTGCGTGCACCGCGCCAACGCCGCCGCGGGTGAAGTCCGCGGCTCACAACATGATTCGCAGGATGATGGCGCCGTTCGAATCGACCAGGTCCACGGCGGTGGGCACGGCATCGGAGGGCAACAAGAAGCTCAGCTGCAGCGATCCGGGCCTGCTGCATCGGTCGGTGGTGCCACCGACCAGTGGCGCGGCGTTGCCGATGGCAGCGGTCTGCCAGCTGCGCCGCCCATCGGTGATGACGGCCCGGCATTCCCAGGCCGGTGGCGTGCCGGTTCGCTCGACGGTGACGACGGTTAGCGCCGTGCGCGCCGGCAGACGCACCGTCGGGGCGTGCGGCACCGTGTTGAGGTGACGGATCGAGCCGACCCGCCAGGTCTGGCCGTCCGCGGTCCCCGTAGCGCCTTTGGCGATGACCCGGGCCGGGCTGAGGGTGGCCTGGTAGGCCGACCAGTGCGGGTACAGGTCGGTGACACCGAGAACCGCGGCCGCGACACCGGCCACGGCGAGACCGATCAGGTTGCGCTGCCACAGCGTGCGGGTGCGGGCGGTCATCCGCTCACCTCGGGGGCGAACACGGTGACCGTGGCGGATTCGGACTCGAGATGGCCGCGCAGGTTGATCACCAGGCGGTCATCGAGGCGCTCGTCGAGGCCTGGCCAGACCAGAAGTTCGAACGGCTCGGCTCCGGGCGGCTCGAACAGGCCGGGCGGCACGTCGAACACCCAACTGCCGTGCTGGGTGATTCCCGGATCGACCCGATCGCCCAACGTGTAGGCGGGGAACCGGTCCGACGGCTGGTAGGTGTTGGGGCCGACCCGAAGCTGAACGCTGGGCCGAACCGTCTGCCGTGTCGCCGACACCCTCGCGCGCACCACCACCCACCGGCCGACCGCAGCCACCGGCGGCGGCATCGACCAGCGGGCAGAACCCTGGACCGTCGGCGCCAACCGCACGTCGTCGACGGTGACGGTCAGCGACCGGCCGCTCGCGGCGGCGCCGAACCGGCCGGGGACGTCGAACGGTGCATAGACGTCGGTGCTGTCCGGCAGGTGTTGCCAGAGCAGCGCGGCGGCCACGAGGATCGGCGCCGCCCACAGCGCGGTCAATCCTCGCTGCGCACGCGGGGCGGGGGCGCTCATGTGATCGTCACCGGCAGGGTGATCTCGGCATAGTCGGTCGGACTGTCCACCCAGTTCTTGCCGTAGGTGACCAGCAGTTCGGTGAAGCGCTTCCGCGCCACCCGCAGTGTCACCTCCGGACGAATCGCGCTGTCCGGAATTCGCCAGACGAACACCAGGGTTTCCTCGAGGCCGGGACCCAGTTGGGTGATCGGCGAGCCGTCGGCCAGCCGGAACACCCCGACGGGGGCGCTTTGTGGCTGGCCGACCAGGCGCAGTTCCCCGTACAGCCGGCCCGGGATCGTCCCGTCGTTGCGGACGGTGCTCACCACCCCGAGATAGCGGAGGCCGGGCTGCGCCGGTGCGATGGTCCGCCGCCCGGCTCGCAGTTCGTCGACCACCGTGGCGCGCGCCACGGTCAGTGTGTATTGACCGTCGCTGTGCGGTTCGTCGGCCGCGAATACCGTGCGCCCGGATTCGACGGTGTCCAACCCGCCGAACAGGCCGGCAACAGCCAGAATCAATCCGGCAGCAACCGAACGCAGGTGACGCAGCTTCAGCCGTTTGAGCTCGCCGCGCAGCCATCGACCAAGTGCTGCGATGCGGTGCGGTGCCATGGTTTCCCGGAGTCGATCCTGCGGATCAGGCGCGCACGCCCGCCACCTGACTGGTGATGCGCTCGGCGATGGTGGCCGCGGCGGGCCCGCCGTTTCCGTACTGACACACCTTCGCGCTGAAGAGCACGTTGCGCGTCACGCCGGCGACATTCGAGCAGCCGTAGCCGATGGGCTCGTCGTTTTCGAGTTGATCGGCCACCCACCGTGCGGAGGTGGGGCTGATCGCCTGGATCCGGAACCGCCACTGCGCGCCGGTCTCGCCCTTGATCGTGGCGATGGTGCCGTTGCACTTGGCCAGGGCGCCCTTGTTGAACGCCTTGCCGAACGCCGCCGTCGCCGCGTCGTAGTCGGCGTAGGCCGCCACCCGCTGCTGAACGGTGAATTCCCAGTTCTCGGCGTCGTCCCGGTCGGCCCGGAACCGATAGCCGGTGTAGTCGCGTCCGAAGGTTTCGACGTCGGGACCGGTCAACAGGGCACACGCCGAGTCCTTGCCCAGGTCGCCGGATTTGTACGGCCGCCGGTTGGCTTTCTGCCACTCGAACGTCACGCCGACGATGTCACCGATCGCGTCGCTGGACAACAGCAGTGACTCGACTTTGCCCGCAGGCACATTGACACCGGTCGAGTCGGCTGCGGCGACCGGAAGGAACCCGGCGATCAGCGTGCTCAGGCACGCGACACCGACCCCGAAGCGCAGTCTTCGCGGTGCCTTCATTGCAACCCCATCCCTTCGCCTCGCGCTCACGGTTGCGGAATCCAGTCGGTGATCTGGTCGGCGATGGCAGTCGCGGCGGGGGCACTGTTGCCGAATTGGCATACTGTGACGGCCAATTCAACGTTGCTGCGGGCCCGCGCCTCGTGGGCACAGATCCAGTCGTTGGGCTTGCCGTCGGCGTATTGGGTCAGCGCCCACCGGGCGTTGTCAGCGCCGATACCGGTGGTGTTGATCCGCCACGTGATGCGATCGTCGTCGCCCTGACGGTGCACGACAGCGCCATCGCAGGCGGCCAGGGCGGTGCTGTCGAAGGCTTTGCCGAAGTTTTCCCGCGCGGTGGCGACATCGGCGAACGTGGCCACCTCCTGGGCGACGAAATGCTGGGAGCTGTCCTCGCCGTCCCGCACGCTCTGGCGCCGGAAGGCGGTGTATTCGTTGGCGTAGCTGTCGGTGTTCGAACCGAATAACACCGCGCACCCCGATTTGTCGCCCAGCCCGCCGGCCGGCGCACCGGGCCTGGTGAACACGGTCTCAAAGCCTAGTTTCGCGCCGACGAGGTCGTTCAACTCCTCAATGGGCACCAGTAACGCGCCGAGCTTGCCCGGCGTCACCAAACGACGTCCGGGCGCCGGCGACGGAGTTGCCCCGCGCGCCCCGCTCGGTTCGGCGGCGGGCGCTGGTGGTGCCGTCGGATCCTGGCGGATATTCGGCTCTGCTGCGGCGGCGGGTGTGACCGCGGCGGCGTCGTCGCGGTCGGGGTCGTCGCCGCCGCAACCGGCGAGCGCCCAGGCGGCCAACCCGACGCAGCAGGCGGCGAGGAGTCGAGTCGTCATGGCAGCTTGACCAGCATTTTGTTAGCCAGTTGCAGGCCCTGCTTGACCAGCCCGATATTGGTTCGGCAGGCCGAAACCTCCACGACCACATTGCGCTGCGAGGTCATGGCATGCGAGCAGGCGCCGCCTTCGGCGATGTTGTTGACGAGGTAGATGTCGTCCGGTGTGGAGACCACGTTGTTGACGGTCCGTGTCTCGGTCGCCCCACCGAGGTCGCCGGTCACCTTCTTGCGGTTGCAGTCGTTCCACTTCTGGATCGTGTTGGCGACCATGTTGGCCGCGGTGTGCTCGTCGTCGTAGCTCGTTGCCACCGAGACCACCGAATAGCTGTTCTTGGAACCGAATCCGGTGAGTTCTTGGTAGTCGAGGCCGGTGAATCCCGTGCCGTCATAGGTGCTGTCCAGGCCGGCGTAGACCGCGGTGGCGCACTGCGCATCGGAGGTGCCGGCCGAGCCGGCGACCGGCTGGGTCTGGGTCTTGTAGATGGTCAGTTCCGGTGGGGGGGTCGGATGGCCATTTGACGATGGGCGCGGCCTCGGCCGAGGTGAGCTGCAAGGCGGCCAGGTCGACGGCGGTGATGCTGTCGATCCCGGGTGCGCCGGGGGTGGCCGAGGCCCGTCCGGGCAGAACCGTCCACGTCCCGACGGCGCAGGTCACGACCGCGAGCGCCAGGTGACCGATGCTCCGCCGGACGGTGTCGTCGCGTTGCATTTGCACGTCCTTCCCGAGGGGGTTTGGGGCCGTTCCTTTAGCGAATAGAACCACATCACACCGCGGATTCGCTTGCCGTCCACCGTGAACAACGGGTTAGCATGCGGACAGCCCCCGGCCATCGCCCGGGGATCGTGTACGGCGAACGGAATGGGGTGCGATGCGTATTCAGGTAGCCGCTGGGGTGGCGGTGTCGGCCGCGGCGTTGATCGCTGTCAGCCTGAACGGCTCGGCCGGTTCATCCGCGCACGCGGCCCCCGGGGCGGCGGATTTAGCCGCGGTGCTGGTCTCGGCCGATGACGTCAGCGAGCGGATGGACACCCCGATGCAGGTGATCACCTCCGAGTCCGGCACCCACCCGATGAGCACGCCGACAACTACGCCGGCCAACTGCGCGTCGGTGTATGCGCCCGGCTCCGCGGCGGCTTACGACGGGTCGGGTTACACCGACATCGTCGTCCAGACCCTGCGGCAGCCCGGTGGGGAGGTCAGCCCCAATGTGGTTCAGGCCGTGGCCGAATTCCCCGACGCCAAAGCGGCGCAGAGCTACCTCAACGACCAGGCCGGTGTCTGGAAGAGCTGCAAGGGCACGCCGTTGACCGCCGAATACACCAACGGTATGACCTCCGAACTGAAGGCCGGGGTCGTCACGACAGAAGGGCTGGAGCTGTACGCCACCCTGTTCCTGAATCCCATGAAGGGCAGCGCCGGTTGCGAGCGGGTGCTGCAGGCCAAGAACAACTACGTCGTCGACGTCCGGCTCTGCGACGACACCAACCCGGGCGGCAAGGGGCGCAGCCTGCGCTCCCAGATCGTTCGGAACCTCGCCTAGCCACCTGAGCCCCCGAACCATGTCGACGAAAGGCCCGTTCCCCATGCGCGATTCGCACCACCTCGGCATGCTCGCCACCGTCGTCGCCGCGACCGGACTGGTGCTGGCCGCACCGGCGCTGGCCGCACCGGTCGACGCCGCCGACCTGGCCAGCCTGCAGCCCGACCCGGCCGCACTCGACGAGCTCTTCGCCGGGCCGGGCCTGCGGAATCCGTCGCTGACCGTCACCGGCCACTCCGCCGGGCTGCAGAACTACATTTCCACCGAACGGGCCTGCGTCGGTGCGGTCTATCCGGCGACCGAATCTGCTTACGGCGGCAGCTCTTACCGGGCGATCGATGTGCAGACGCTGACCAGCGACACCACCGGGCCGGTCCGGGTGCGGGTCACCACGGCGATCGCGGCGTTCCCCACCGAGGAAGCCGCAGTATCGTTCGTCAGCGAGACCGCGCAGTCCTGGCAGAACTGCAGCGGTGAGGAAGTCAACCTGACGCTGGCCGGCCAGGACGATGAGAAGTGGTACGTGCAGACCCCCGGCGAGGCCGGCGACGGGTTCGCGGTGCGCACCAACCGGGTGTCGGACCATTCGACCTGCTCACACGTGATCACCGGCAAGGCCAACGCGGCCGTCGAGGTGTTGGCGTGCACCACCGGGATCATCTCCGATCAGGCGCTGCGGGTCGCCGAGCGGGTCCGCGCGGGAATCACCGGCTGAGGCGTGCTTCAGCGCGGCCGGACCACCACTTCCTGCAGTTGCGCATCGGCCGGGGTGCGGATCGCGTTGGCCACCACCTCGGCGACGGTGTCGGGACGCAGGAAGCGGCCCGGGTCGTACTCGCCGCCCTCGTAGGCGACCAGGTCCTGCTGCATGTCGGTGTCGACCCGGCCCGGGTAGACCGTGGTGACCCGCAGGGCGGGCTCATCGGCACGCAGTGAGTCCGCGAACGCCCGAAGCGCAAACTTGCTCGCCGAATACGAGGCCATCCCCGCGGAAACCCGCTGTCCGGCACCAGAGTTGATGAACACCACGTGGCCGCGGGCGGCCCGCAGCGCGGGCAGCAGCGCCAATGTCAGCGCCACCGCGCCGAACACGTTGACCTCGAAGGTCGCCCGCCACTCTTCGATATAGGACTCGCCGGCCGCACCGGGCAGCATCACCCCGGCGTTGTGCACCAGCACGTCGAGATGGTCGATGATCTCGGTGGCCGACTCGATCCCGTCGGTGTCGGCGAGGTCCAGCGGCCAGGTGGTGGCGCCGAGCCGCTCGGCCACGGCGTCCAGCCGCGCCGACGGCCGGCCGGCCAGCAGCAGCGTGTGGGTGGGAGCCAGCGCCGTTGCTATCGCCGAACCGATCCCGCCACCGGCGCCGGTGATCAGGGCCGTGGGCATCAACCGCAATCCAGCGGGCAGTCCGACCCGTCGGGCGCGGGCACGCCGACCGCCCCGCAGTTGGCCAGCCGCTCCAGGGGCTCCAGAGCCCGGGTCAGGGTGTCCAAGTCCTCTCGGCTGAGCTTGCTCAGCATCGCCGCCAGGGCGGCATGCCGGTTGGCCAGCGACTGGCGGTGACTCGCCAGACCCTCCTCGGTGATGTCGACCAGCACCGCCCGCAAGTCCGACGGGTCCCGGCTGCGTTTGACCAACCCGATCTTCTCCAGGCGGCGGATCGCCACCGTGGTGGTCGGTGTGCGCACCCTTTCGTGGGCGGCCAGTTCGGTCATCCGGATCGGGCCGCGGTCCAGCAGCGTGATCAGAATCGACAGCTGAGCCAGGGTCAGCTCTCCGGTTTTCTCGCCGCCGCTGATTTCACCGCGCCGCAGTATCGAGAACAGTTTGGACAGCGAACGATGCAAGCCCTCTGCGATCGCCGTCACCTGCGGCGTATCGGCTTTGCTCTCCGCCATAGTTCGACAGTCTAACCTGTGGTTCTAATAAGGGGGACAGTGTCGCGCAGCTTGCTGTCACAACACCTGGGAAAGGAACTTCTGCAGCCGCTCGGTCTCGGCATTGTCGAAGATCTGCTCGGGCGGACCCGATTCCACCACCTTCCCGCGGTCCATGAACACCACGGTGTCCGACGCCGACCGGGCGAAGGCCATCTCGTGGGTGACGACCACCATAGTCATGCCGTCGGCGCCGAGTTCGGCGATCAACGCCAGGATCCCTTTGACCAACTCCGGGTCCAGCGCCGAGGTCGCCTCGTCGAAGAGCATCACCTGCGGTTGCATCGCCAATGCCCGGGCGATCGCCACCCGCTGCTGCTGCCCGCCGGAGAGCGCCGAGGGCCGCGCCGCCGCCTTGTTCTTCAGCCCGACGCGATCGAGCAGGCGCAGCGCCAGCTCGCGTGCGGCGTCGTGCGACATCCCGCGCAGCTTGCGCGGAGCAAGCGTGATGTTGTCCAGCACACTGCGGTGTGGAAAGAGGTTGAAATGCTGGAACACCATGCCGATCCGCTGGCGCAGCTCGTCGGGATCGTCGCCGAGCACCGAGCGGCCGCCCAGCAGGATGTCGCCGCCGTCGGGCTCGTGCAGCCGGTTCAACGTGCGCAGCATCGTCGACTTGCCCGAGCCGGAGGGCCCGATCACCGCCGCGGTGCTGCCCGCCGGAACGTCGAGATCGACACCGCGCAACACGGCGGCTTTGCCGAAGGATAATTCAATTCCCTTGGCCGCCAGTGATACCGGATCACCGAAGGAAGCCGCCGTCACGTCATCTCCTGACTGGAGATCGCCGGGCTCAGCTCGACGGAATCGTCGGCCTCGGCGGGCCGCCCGCGCCGAAGCCGGTGGTCGACGACGTTGACCAGGTGCGTCAACGGGATGGTCAGCGCCAGATACAGGACGCCGGCGGCCACCAGCGGGGACAGGCTGCCGGTCTGGGCGTTGAAGTCGCGCCCGACCTGGAACAGTTCGCGCTGGCCGGCGACCAGGCCCAGGAAATACAGCAGCGCCGAGGCTTTCAGCAATGCGATGAACTGGTTGACCAGGGCCGGCAGCACCCGCCGGATGCCCTGGGGTATCACCACCAGGCGCATCGAGGCGGGATAGCCGAACCCCAGCGCACGAGACGCCTCCAGTTGGCCGGACTCCACACTTTGGATGCCCGAACGCAGGATCTCCCCGATGTAGGCCGCGGCGGTCAGCCCCAGCGCCGCGATTCCCAGCGGGTACGGGTTGTTGTGGGTCAGCCCGCTCACCAGCGGCCCGACGGCCAGACCGATGAGCAGGATGATCAGCACCTCGGGCAGGCCGCGGAAGATGTCGGTGTAGATCCGGGCCGGCCAGCGCAGCCACCGGGTGCGTGAAATCCCGGCGACGGCCAGCCCCAGCCCGGCCACCAGGCCGATGAGGCCGCCGCTCACGGTCAGCAGCAACGTGTTGGGCAGGCCGGTCTTGAGCAGGTCCGGCAACGCTTCGCGGTACAGCTGCCAGTCGAAGAAGGAGTCACGTAGCTGTGCCAGAGTCGATTTGGGTGCATACGGCGATGAGTCGGCGTTGTGGTGGCGTGCGGCGATCGCCACGAAGTCCGGCAGGTGCGGGGTGGCCGCCGACTTGGAGCCTGGCTGCCAGTCCGGCGGCAGCGGCCGAGGCACCCAGTCGGCGTAGAGCTGCGGCCAGGTGCCGTCGGCGATCACCGCGTCCAGACCGGAGTTCAGGGCCGATATCAGCGCCCGGTTCTCCTTGGCCACCGCGTACGCCTCGAAACCGGCCGGGCTGAAGGTGTAGCCGACGATCTGCGCCGGATCGCCCGGACGCTGCAGGTTGATGGCGGTCAGCGACGGCGCCACCCACGCGTCGACCTGACGGCTTTTCAGGCTGGCGTACAGCGTGATCGAGTCGGGGAACCGCACCGGTTCCAGCCCCAGGGTGTCGACGACATAGGCGTCCTCCACGGTGCCCTGCACCACCGCGATCCGCCGCGCACCGGTCAGGCTGTCGAAACCGGTGATCTCCGAGCCGGCCGGGACTACCAGCGCCATGTAGCCGAAGTCATAGCCGTTGGTGAAGCCGACCGTGCGACGGCGCTCGTCGGTGGCATTGATCGATGCCGAGCCGACGTCGAAACGGCCCGACTCCACTTGGGCCAGTAGCCCGAAGAAGTCGGTGCCGACGAAGTGGATCCGCAGCCCCAGCTTCTTGGCGATGGCCCTGAGCAGCTCGTTGTCGAACCCGCTGTAACGGCCCTTGGCGTCGATGCAGTTCGTGGGCGGGCTCTCGGTCAGCGTGCCGACGGTCAGCACCCCGGGCGTGGCCAGGCCCAGTTTGGTCACGTCGATCGAGCTCAATGGTTCGACGCCGGCCGTGGTGTATTTGTCCTCGCGCGGCCGTTTGGCGGTGGCTAGTTTGGCGGGCAGCACGACGGCGCGCTCCATGCCCGGCGGCGAGCATTGGTCGGGTCCCGCGATTGCCGGTGGGGCGGTTGCCACGCTGCTCACGATCAACCACGCGGCGATCAACGCCGACAGTTTCCTGCCCAAAAGCGCCACCCGGTGCGCGCGGGACCTCACTACTCAACGCTAACGCGCGCGGGCCCGTTGGCGGCTACTTCTGGTCGCGCCATCGGCACAATGCCCCGGCGGCGGTCAGGTCGTAGTCGGGGCCGCTGGCGCCGATGGTCAGCAGTCGGACCCCGAGGCCGGTCAACACGTCGGCCTCGGCGAGCAATTCGTCCACGGTGCCCTGCGTCTGGTCGCCGCCGAGAGCGGCGGAGTGTTCGATGGTGGCCGGGTCGCGGCCGATCGCGGCGCAGTGCTCGGCCAGTACCGCCGCCTTGTGCGGGTAGGTGTCGGCGTCGGCGAAACAGTGCCACATGTCGGCGTGCTCGGCGACCAGGCGCAGCGTCTTGCGCTCGCCGCCACCTCCGATCAGCAGTGGGAGATCTCGGGTGGGCGGCGGATTGAGTTGGGCCAAACGGGTTTTGATCCGCGGCAGGGCGGCCGCCAGGTCATCGAGCCGGCTGCCCGCGGTCCCGAACTCATATCCGTATTCGCGATAGTCCCGATGTTTCCAGCCCGAGCCGATGCCCAGGATCAGTCGGCCACCGCTGATGTGATCGACGGTACGGGCCATGTCGGCGAGCAGTTCGGGATTGCGGTAGGAGTTGCACGACACCAGTGCGCCGATCTCGATCCGGGACGTCTGCTCGGCCCAAGCGGCCAGCATGGTCCAGCATTCGAAGTGCGGTCCGTCGCGGTCGCCGTAGAGCGGGAAGAAATGGTCCCAGTTGAACGCGATGTCGACGCCGAGGTCTTCACAGCGCCGGACCGCGTCACGAATTGCCCGATAGTGCGAGGCGTGCTGGGGTTGCAGTTGCACAGCGATGCGGATGGGGCGGCTCATTTCGACACCCTAACCCCGCGATCGGGGGTATCAGGGCAGCGTCGTGGCCAGCAACTCGACCAGCGCGCGCGGCTGGTCGCTTTGCACCGAATGCCCGGAGCCGGCCACCACGTGGGTGGTCAGGCCCGGTGAACGCCGGGCATATTCGGCGACGTCGTCGGCGCAGACGAATGCCGAATCACCGCCGCGGATCAACGTGGTCGGTGCGCCGATCGCGGAAACGTCGATCCATAGCTCGCTGAAATCTCCGACCTTGCGGATGGTGTCGTAGCGCCAGGTCCAGCGGCCGTCGGGCAGCCGTCGACTGTTGTGCAGCACACCGCGCCGCAGCGACTCCGGATCCCGGTGCGGCGCGGCCAGCGTGGTCAGGGCCAGCATCGAGGCGAAGTCGTCGAACGTCCGGTCACCCTGGGCCAACGCCACGGTCCCGCGATCGGCGGCGCTCATCTGTGAATGTCGTTGCAGTGCCGAGGGAGTCACGTCGACGAGCACCAGCCGGGGGACCAGTTCGGGAACGCTGGCCGCCAGCCGGATCGCGGTCAGGCCGCCCAGCGACATGCCCACCACCAATTCGGCGGCCGGCGCCAGATCCCGCAGCACCGGCGCCAGTGCGGCGGCGTTGCACTGCGGGGAGTAGTCGCCGTCGTCGCGCCAGGACGAGTGGCCGTGCCCGGGCAGGTCCACGGCCAGGGCGGGCTGCCCGAGGCCGAGAACGACGGTGTCCCAGGTGTGGGCGTTCTGAGCACCACCGTGTAGGAACACCACCCGCGGCGGCGCGGCCCCCCAGCGCAGCGCGCTGATGGGTCCGGCGTCGATACGCTGCACGGTCGGCAGCGGACCGGTGACACCGGCCTGTTCGGCGTTGCCGGCCAGCAGGGCGAACTCCGACAGCCCGGCCAGCTCCTCGTCGGTCATCTCCGGCATGGACACTGCGTCTCGGCGCAGGGTGAACCCCTAGCCGGTGATGAACTGCTCGAGTTCGGCCCGGGCGACGTCGTCGGGCAGTTGCTTGGGCGGGCTCTTCATCAGGTATGCCGAGGCCGGGATGATCGGCCCGCCGATGCCGCGGTCCTTGGCGATCTTGGCGGCCCGCACCGCGTCGATGATGATGCCGGCCGAGTTGGGGGAGTCCCACACCTCGAGCTTGTACTCCAGGTTCAGCGGTGCGTCGCCGAACGCGCGGCCCTCCAGCCGCACGTAGGCCCACTTGCGGTCATCCAGCCAGGCCACGTGGTCGCTGGGTCCGATGTGCACGTTCTTGTCCTCGACCTTGCCGGCCAGCGAGCCGGTCAGGTTGGAGGTGACGGCCTGGGTCTTGGACACCTTCTTGGACTCCAGGCGCTCCCGCTCGAGCATGTTCTTGAAGTCCATGTTGCCGCCGACGTTGAGCTGGTAGGTGCGGTCCAGCGTGACGCCACGGTCCTCGAACAGCTTGGCCATCACCCGGTGGGTGATGGTGGCGCCGACCTGGCTCTTGATGTCGTCGCCGACGATCGGGACGCCGGCGTCGGCGAACTTCTTGGCCCACACCGGGTCCGAGGCGATGAACACCGGCAGCGCATTGACGAACGCCACCCCGGCATCGATGGCGCACTGGGCGTAGAACTTGTCGGCCTCGTCCGAGCCCACCGGCAGGTAGGAGACCAGCACGTCGACCTTGGCCTCCTTGAGCACCGAGACCACGTCGACGGCGTCGGCGTCGGAGACCTCGATGGTGTCGGCGTAGTACTTGCCGATGCCGTCCAGGGTCGGCCCACGCTGCACGACGACGTTGGTCGGCGGCACGTCCGCGATCTTGATGGTGTTGTTCTCCGAGGCGAAGATGGCTTCGGACAGGTCGAAGCCGACCTTCTTGGCGTCGACGTCGAACGCGGCGACGAACTTCACGTCGCGGACGTGGTACGGACCGAAGCGCACGTGCATCAGGCCGGGCACGGTCGAACTGTCGTCGGCGTTCTGGTAGTACTGGACGCCCTGGACCAGCGAGGAGGCGCAGTTACCGACGCCGACAATGGCGACCCGCACATCCGTCGTTTGCTCAGTCATTTCCGACGTTCTCCTTTTTCTGCTGTCACTGCTGACGTGCTGTTTGTGTTGTCCTGATACCCGCGCCGTGCAGGCTCAAGATTGTTCGGCTCTGCCCTGTGAGACGCGTTCGGCCGCGATCAACTCGTTGAGCCACTTGACCTCCCGCTCACTGGACTCCAGCCCGAGCTGGTGCAGTTGGCGGGTGTAGCGGTCCAATGAGTTGCTGGCCCGCGTCACGGCGTTGCGCAGGCCCTCTCGGCGTTCCTCCACCTGGCGGCGGCGGCCTTCGAGGATCCGCATCCGCGCCTCGGCGGGGGTGCGGTTGAAGAAGGCCAGGTGGACCCCGAAGCCGTCGTCGGTGTAGTTCTGCGGTCCGGTGTCGGCCACCAGCTCGTTGAAGCGCTGGCGGCCGGCGTCGGTCAGCTGGTAGACCCGCCGGGCCCGGCGCACCGGGGTCCCGGCCGGTGCCGCGTCTTCAGCGATCAGCCCGGCCGTCTGCATGCGCCGCAGCGCCGGATACAGCGAGCCGTAGGAGAACGCCCGGAACGCGCCCAGCAGACCGGTCAACCGCTTCCGCAACTCGTAGCCGTGCATCGGCGACTCGAGCAGCAAACCGAGTATGGCAAGCTCAAGCACCGATTCACCTCCCCTGATGATTGTCAGCTACGACCGTTCGACGGTTCGCGCCATAGTATCGCGCCGATATAACCAAACCCAAGCGGCCATGTTCCCCCAGCGTGCAGCCGGCTCGTTCGCGGAACTGTCAGGACGGGTAATTGATGCGCTTGACGGCGCCGTCTCCGGCGAAGGCGATGTAGCCGCCGCCGTAATCGCTGGAGACGTAGACCGACAGCGACAACTCACCGGGGGCCGTCGGATCCCGGGCCGGTTCGACGATCAGGTAGGTGGATTTGACGTCGGAGGGTTTGATCCCGAGCGTTTCGGGCGCCCCGCGCAGGATGCCGACCGCGGCCTTCGGGTCGAAGCGGCCCAGATCCACCGCGGCGGCATCGCTGCTCTTGGCCGAGGTGGACGGGTCGTCCCAGCCCCCGCGGTAGGTGTAGTTCAGTTCGCGGCGCTGCTCGGCGGGATCGGGCCGGGTCAGCGACGCGTATTCGGGGTAGATGACCAGCCGGTACCCGGTGGTGTCGCCGAACTTCTGGCGGGCCTGCTCCAGCAGTCCGGTCAATCCGCCCAGCGAATGCAGCTGTCGCGGCGGGGTGAGCACCACCGGGGTGATGCCGTCGGGTTTGGCGCCGGGGTCGGAGGTGAAATCGAACGGGGAGCTGGTGTTGCCGTAGAGGCCCCAGCCGATACCGATCCCCAGCAGGCCCGCGGCCGCCAACGCTCCCAGGGCGATACCGCGGCTGCCCAGTCTCAGCGGTTTGACCAGTACCGGCAACTGCGTCGGCGCACTGGCGGTCTGCAGATCGGTGACCAGGTCGTGCAAATCGCCCAGGGTGACGGCCCGGGTGGCCGCGCTGACCCGTTCCCGGTGCTCCTCGGATGTCAGCTGGCCCTCGGCCAGGCCGGTGTCGAGGATCCGGCAGGTGTCATCGCGATCACTGTCTTTGGCCCGGGTTCCGGACGTCTGCCGCATTGCCACGGCGATGATGCTAGAAGCCCGCGGCATGCGGTGGCCCGGAAATCCGCCGGTCGGTGCGGGATGCGGGAGTTCATCACACCCGCCCGCGCGGACCCGACGTACTCTGGTCACCGTGCGATTGCAGCGACAGGTGGTGGACTACGCGCTTCGGCGCCGTTCCCTGCTGGCCGAGGTCTACTCCGGGCGTACCGGGGTGTCCGAGGTGTGCGACGCCAACCCCTATCTGCTCCGGGCGGCGAAGTTCCACGGCAAGCCCAGCGCGGTGGTCTGCCCGATCTGCCGCAAGGAGCAGCTGACCCTGGTGTCGTGGGTCTACGGCGACGACCTGGGGGCGGTGTCGGGTTCGGCGCGTTCCGCTGAGGAGCTTGTCCTGCTGGCCACCCGCTACCCGGAGTTCTCGGTGCACGTTGTCGAGGTGTGCCGGACCTGCAGCTGGAATCACCTGGTGAAGTCGTATGTGCTGGGCCTCGCGCGCCCGCCGAAGGGGTCTCGGGGTCGGCGGGCGGCACGCAGCGGAGCCCGTACCGCCAGTGAGTAAACACCACGAGGACCGGCCGAAGCCTGCCTCGGCCGGACCTTCCGACGTCGGTGCCCACCGCGCACCGGCCGCGCCCGATGACCGGCAGACCACGATCATCCCCGCCGTCGATGACGCCGTGACCGCAGATCTGCGCGACCCGATCGACGCCGTCAAAGCGGCGCTGGACGGCGCGCCGCGACGCCGCGAGCAGACGCTGAGCGGACGCGTTCCGCGCCGGCCACCGCCGGAGGAACCGGCCGAGCCGCCGCCGCGGCGCTCGGGCCGTCTCGAGCACACCGACCGGCCCGCGGCGCCGGACCCGCTGGACTGGCTGCGCCGGCACCCGCCGAACTGGCGGTGGATCCGGCGGGGCCTCTACGTCTCCGTTGTGGTGATGCTGGTGCTGCCGATCATCACCTTCGCGATGGCCTACTCCATCACCGAGGTGCCCTCACCCGGCGACATCCGCACCAACCAGGTGTCGACGATCCTGGCCAACGACGGCTCGGAGCTCGCCAAAATCATTCCGCCGGAGGGTAATCGCGTCGACATCGACATCAACCAGGTGCCGGTGTATGTCCGCAACGCCGTGCTGGCCGCCGAGGACCGCGACTTCTACTCCAACCCGGGGTTCTCCGTGTCCGGTTTCGCCCGCGCCATCAAGAACAACCTCTTCGGCGGTGACACCCAGGGCGGTTCGACGATCACCCAGCAGTACGTCAAGAACGCACTGGTCGGCTCCGAGCGGGCCGGGCTGCGCGGATTGATCCGCAAGGCGAAAGAGCTCGTGATCGCCACCAAGATGTCCAGCGCCTGGTCCAAAGATGATGTGCTGCAGGCCTATCTGAACATCATCTACTTCGGCCGCGGCTCCTACGGGATCGCCGCGGCATCCAAGGCCTACTTCGACAAGCCCGTCGAGCAGCTCGACGTCGCTGAGGGAGCGCTGCTGGCCGCGCTGATCCAGCGGCCGTCCTCACTGGATCCCGCCGTGGACCCCGAAGGCGCGATCGACCGGTGGAATTGGGTGCTCGACGGCATGGTGGAGACCGGTGCGCTCACCGCCGCAGAGCGTGCCGCACAGGCGTTTCCGGCGACGGTACCGCCGGAGCTGGCCCGTTCCCAGAACATCACCACCGGCCCCAACGGGCTGATCCAGCGGCAGGTCACCAAGGAGCTGCTCGAGCTGTTCAACATCGACGAGCAGACGCTGAACACCCAGGGCCTGCAGATCACCACCACCATCGACCCGCAGGCGCAGAGCGCCGCCGAGGACGCGGTGGAGACCTACCTCAAAGGCCAGATCCCCAATATGCGCTCGGCGGTGGTCTCCATCGATCCGCGCAACGGCGCGGTGCGCGCCTACTACGGGGGCGCGGATGCCAACGGCTTCGACTTCGCCCAGGCCGGTCTGCAGACCGGGTCGTCGTTCAAGGTGTTCGCTCTGGTGGCCGCGTTGGAGCAGGGCATCGGTCTGGGTTATCAGATCGATAGTTCCCCGCTGACCCTCGAGAACGGCCGGATCAAGATCACCAACTCCGAGGGTGAGAGCTGCGGGGTCTGCAACATCGCCGAGGCGCTCAAGCGCTCCCTGAACACCGCCTACTACCGGCTGATGCTCAAGCTCAAGAACGGCGCGCAGGACGTCGCGGACGCCGCCCATGCCGCCGGTGTCGCCACGAGTTTCCCCGGTGTGCCGCATACTCTTTCGCAAGACGGCGGGCCACCTGAAGGGGGTGTGGTCCTGGGGCAGTACCAGACCAGGGTGATCGACATGGCCTCGGCGTACGCGACACTGGCCGCCTCGGGCGTCTACCATCCGCCGCACTTCGTGGAGAAAGTGGTCAACGCCGAGGGCCAGGTGCTCTTCGACGCGCAGATGTCTGAAGACACCGGCGAGCAGCGCATCCCCAAGGCGGTCGCCGACAACGTCACCGCGGCGATGCAGCCCATCGCCGGCTGGTCGCGCGGGCACAATCTGGCCGGCGGGCGGCCCTCGGCGGCCAAGACCGGGACCACTCAGCTGGGCGACACCGGCGCCAACCGGGACGGCTGGATGGTCGGCTACACGCCGTCGCTGTCGACCGCGGTGTGGGTCGGTACCACCGGGGGCGATGAGCCACTGGTCAATCAGTGGGGCGGTCCGGTCTACGGCGCGGGCATTCCGGCCGACATCTGGAAGGCGACCATGGACGGCGCCCTGCGGGGTACCGCCAGCGAAACCTTCCCGACGCCCACCGAGATCGGCGGCTATGCCGGGGTCCCGGCCGCGCCGCCGCCGCCCCCGCCGTTGGAGTCCCTGCCGCCGGAGCCCTCGGAGACCGTCATCCAGCCGACGATCGAGATCGCGCCGGGCATCACCATCCCGATCGGTCCGCCCACCACGATCCCGGCCGCACCGCCCCCGCCGCAGCCCTCGCCGCCGGGCCAGGAGCCCCAGTCTCCGGTAGCGCCCGAGCAGCCCGCGCCCGCGCCGGCCGAACCGGCGCTCCCGGCGCCGTAGCCTGCGCTTTTCCCGCTTCGTTTCAGCGCGACACCGTCGGCAGCAGACGTACCCTGGTGAGCATGCGACTGCAGCGACGCATGGGAGAAGGCGGGCTTGACGGCGCGTCGGCGTCTGTCGCGGGGTGTTCTGACCGCGCTACGGCGACCAAGGGCGTGATGCTCGATCTCTACCTGCGGGGATGCGCGCACCGCCGGTGAGCAGCAGGGGCCCGACGGTGCCGGGCACCAACAGCGCCACTGCAGACCCGATGCGGCCGCTGGAGGACTCACCGCAAGCACCTCCCGCCGAGGCGGCGGAGAGCGCGCCCGGGGAAGAACCGGACCTGCGCGACCCGATCGAGATGGTCCGGGCGGCCCTGGAAAAGTTGGAAAAATCGGAAAAATTGGAAAAGTTGCGGTCGGAGGGCGAAAACGCCGCCGCCCCAACCGATTCAGCACCGGATGCCGAGGTCGCAGACCCGCTCGGTCCCCGGCGGCGGGTGAACTGGTCCTGGATCCGGCGTGGCCTCTACGCCGTCACCGCCACCATGCTGGTGGTCCCGGTGGTCACCTTCGGCATGGCCTACCGCACCGTCGAGATTCCCGGCCCCGGCGACATCCACACCGATCAGGTGTCGAGGATCTTCGCGGCGGACGGCACCGAACTGGCGAGAATCGTTCCGCCGGAAGGCAACCGGATTGACGTCAAGATCACCCAGGTGCCGGTCCACGTGCGGGACGCGGTGCTGGCCGCCGAAGACCGTGACTTCTACACCAACTCCGGCTACTCGTTCTCGGGGTTGTTCCGGGCGGTCAGCAACAACCTGCTCGGCGGCGACCTGCAGGGCGGTTCGACCATCACCCAGCAGTACGTCAAGAACGCGTTGGTGGGATCCCAACGGGACGGTGTCGGGGGAGTGGTCCGCAAGGGCAAAGAGCTCGTCATCGCCACCAAGATGTCGCACGTGTGGCCCAAGGACGAGGTGCTGGAGGCCTACCTCAACATCATCTACTTCGGCCGCACCACCTACGGGATCGCCGCGGCGGCACGGGCGTACTTCGACAAGCCGGTCGAGGAACTCACCGTCGCCGAAGGCGCGCTGTTGGCGGCGGTGATCCAGCGGCCGTCCGCCCTGGACCCCGCGATCAACCCCGAACGCGCCGTCAACCGGTGGAATTGGGTGCTCGACGGGATGGTGGCTACCGGGACTTTGACGCTCGCCGAGCGGGCCAGGCAGAAGTTCCCGGCCACGATCCCCCCGGACCAGGCGCGCATCGCCGACCAGGCCTCGGGGCCCAATGGGCTTATCCGGCGCCAGGTCACCGCCGAGCTGCTGGATCTGTTCAACATCGACGAGCAGACCCTGAACATGCAGGGCCTGCGGATCACCACCACCATCGACATGAAGGCGCAGCGGGCGGTGGAGAAGGCGGTGGATGCGGTCATGGCCGGGCAGAAGCCGTTCCTGCGCACCGCGGTGGTCTCCATCGACCCGCGCAGCGGCGCGGTGCGGGCCTATTACGGCGGCGCGGATGGCGGTGGTTTCGATTTCGCCCAGGCCGGTCTGCAGACCGGGTCGTCGTTCAAGGTGTTCGCCCTGGTCGCCGCGCTGGAGCAGGGGATCGGCCTGGGATATCAGGTCGACAGCGGCCCGCTCACCGTCGGCCGGACCAAGATCAGCAATGTGGGCGGCGCCAGCTGCGGGGTCTGCAACATCGCCGAGGCGCTCAAGCGCTCCCTCAACACCGCCTACTACCGGCTGATGCTCAAGCTCAAGCACGGCCCCCGCGACGTCGCCGATGCCGCGCACCGGGCCGGGGTCGCCGAAAGCTTCCCCGGTGTCGAGCACACGCTGTCCGAGGACGGCCGCGGCGGGCCACCGGAGAACGGCATCGTGCTCGGTCAGTACCAGACCAGGGTGATCGACATGGCCTCGGCGTACGCCACCCTGGCCAACTCGGGGATGTACCACCCGCCGCACTTGATCGAGAAGGTCACCGGGCCCGACGGCCGGGTACTCTTCGACGTCAGCGCCACCGCAGGGGACTCCGGCGAGCAACGCATCCCCAAGGCGGTGGCCGACAATGTCACCGACGCGATGAAGGCGATCCCCGGTTGGTCGGGGGGTCACGACTTGGCCGGCGGGCGGCCCGCCGCCGCCAAGACCGGCACCACCCAGCTCGGCAACACCGGGGCGAACCGGGACGCCTGGATGGTCGGTTACACACCGACGCTGTCGACCGCGGTGTGGGTCGGCACCGAAACGGGAGATGAGCCGCTGACGAACAAGTGGGGCGGGCCGGTCTACGGCGCGGGCCTGCCGGCTCAGATATGGAAGGCCAGCATGGACGGTGCGCTCTCGGGCAGCCCCGTCCTTCAGTTCCCCAAGCCCACCGAGATCGGTGGCTTCGCCGGGGTGCCGTCCGTGGCGCCGCCCCCGCCGCCGATGGACTGGTATCCGCCGCCGCCGCGCGACGAACCGGAGGAGCTGCCGCCGCCGCCCTTCCCGGTGCCGGAGATGTTCCCGCCACCTCCGCCGCCGCCGCCACCAC